>NZ_BAAGXU010000046.1:421-264839 GCF_054779675.1 Emticicia fontis | reverse complement strand
AATACCCGTAGCACCTGTAACACCGGCAGGTCCTTGTGGCCCAATCGCTCCTGTAGCTCCATTATTTCCTGTTAAACCAGTAGCACCCGTTGCTCCTCTGAGTCCTGTGGCTCCGGTAATACCCGTAGCACCTGTAACACCGGCAGGTCCTTGTGGCCCAATCGCTCCTGTAGCTCCGGTAGCACCATCCGTTCCTGCTATACCTGTAGCTCCTGTTGCCCCAACAGGTCCTTGCGGCCCCATAGCACCAGTAGCACCAGTTAAACCATTAGCCCCGGTAGCTCCTCTGAGTCCTGTGGCTCCGGTAGCACCATTCGTTCCTGCTATACCTGTAGCTCCTGTTGCCCCAACAGGTCCTTGCGGCCCCATAGCACCAGTAGCACCAGTTAAACCATTAACCCCGGTAGCTCCTCTGAGCCCTGTTGCTCCAACGGGGCCTTGTGGTCCGGTAGCTCCTGCTGGCCCTTGTGTGCCTGTGGCTCCCATTATTCCCTGTGGTCCTTGCGGCCCGGTAGCTCCTGTTACCCCCGGTGTACCGCTGCTGGCTGCATAGAGCGCATAGGGTACACTCATCATCTGGCTTGCACCCAGATTAATATAATTGTTCCCGGCTGCGGGGTCAATTTCTACCTGTAAAAATTTGCTGCCATTTGCCCAGTTGATAGTGGCAAAAGTTCCGGTTTGTGGTGTTCCGTTCCCTACCGTCAGCGTAAATAAACCCAGATTACTCGTCGTAGTTGTATGGGTTTCTGCATAAACAACAGACCCGTTGATGCTTCCTGTCAGAATGCTGAACCGCACCTTGATGTTCTGGCTGGCCAGCACATTTCCATTGCTGTTTCTGGCAATGGCCTGATACGGAATCCCGGGCGGTGCCTGGGCATGAAGCACTATCGGTATCATGAATAATAGCCAAAGGATATTTCTTTTCATAAGCTATATTGATAGTGATTAGGTGAATAATTCGTTTGTGGTAAATTCATAAAAGTATAGTTTCTGCCTTTGATGATGAGAATCTTTTCATCATCAAAGGCAATAAGTATTGATGTTTTCAGTGATTAACACAAGCCTGTATCTGTGCCTTAAAAATGCCGCCTGTCTGGGTTTCGAAACCGGGAGTCAACACCACTGCATTGCCAGCCTGATAGGTGACATTAGCCGTATTTCCTACTTTGTTTCCTGCGCTGATTGTGCTTACGACCTGTTTGATTTCGGTGTTGCCCGTTACATAGTCATTGGCTGGGCTTTGAAGATAAGTGTTCTGCGGATTGATTTTTAGCTGCGACATCGTCGGATTTCCGGCATATACCTGATTAGAAGACACTACCCGTATCAGGTAATTATTGCCCTCAGGCGTATTGAGCGGAATGGTACAATTCACTGTTCCGGCAGCATTGGTTGTGCCAATAGTAACAGGATTATCGAATACTCCCTGAGGATTGGATAATTGCACCTGAAATTGATTGCCCGGATTGAAAGTGCCCGAAGCACTGAAGTTTACATCTACATTAGATCCGGCACAGATATTGGGTGTCGAGAGGCTCGGCATAGAGATAGTAGCCATATTGCCCACAACCGTAAAGTTCGTAACCACAGGGCCGTAAGTCAGGCCACCGCCTTTATTATCTTCGGCGTATCCGGTCACGGTAAGGGTATAGTTCCCCGGAATGAAATTCCGGCCATAAACATTATTGCCGAGGTTATCAAAGAGCGCGCTTGGGTGAACATTCTGAATAATATTCCAGTTTAATTCCGGCCCCTGAATATTCATCTCAAAGCTTCCGATAGCCACATTGCTACAAACACCTGTAACCAGAATAGATACCTGCTCAGGTATCTGATTAATAGTCATTCCACTCACCAAAGGAAATAAATTCTGATAAGGATTTCCGGCTTTTACGTATTGGTAATCAACTACACTGACACAGATACTCGTGTTCTGCTGAAAACCTTGCGTGGCCGATAGTCCGGTTCCGGTTAGTTCGGTAATGAAAGTTTCACCCAATGTCCAGGATACCTGCAGATTGCCCGTAGCACTATAACCACCCGCAGATGCAATCACCTTAGGGGCAACCTCAATCTGAGCTTTCAGAAGCTGATTAGATAGCGTAAGCAAAAGAAATAATATACAAGTAAAGTTTGTTTTCATGCAAATACAGTTGTGTGACAGGCGCATTGTATGCCCATCAATGAAACAGTGTAACCGTTAAAAGGAGCCTTCAGGAAGTAAGTCGTGTGTGACGCAGAGTAAAACAAATATTTCCGCTCAGAATAATCTGATTACAAAGAATAGGGCATGCTTAAAAGCTTTATAGTTGTATTAAAGCAGTTAAAGTGAGGTAATAGATAAGTATAAGTACTTATGATCGTGGTAAAATATGCTCAAATGTAATCAAACACTAACGCCATGTCAATAAAAAAAGAATTGATTTATTGAGCGTATCGAATTCTTGGAATAGTACAATATTTTTTGTCTTTAGAGGAAAAATACAGCTGTTTTTTTGCAGGGGCGAAGGGCATGGAGCAGAGGGAGAATAGTTAATCTTTATTACTATCTCTTTCCCAATAACCCTTTGCTCCATGCCTCAAGCTCTTTATCCTATGCCCTTAGCCCCATGCCCTCTGCCTATTAATATAGAAAAATCATTCACTCACTTTTTTTAACTTGAAATCACCGGTATTCGCTGGAGGTTCTCCTGTAGTCCATAAATAATCATTTTTTATCACGACATCGAATTCTAGTTCTTCACCACCCGAAAAAGAAGGCGCCGAACCAAATGGGATTCTGAATACTAATGGTTCCTGCGTAATTGGTTTTTTTCTTTCAACAGCAATGAGGATATAGTCTTTTCCTTTTGTACTATTAAAGAGGGTATGATTAGCTTTTATCTTTAGATGGCGGTCGCCCACCACATTTCTTTTATAATGATTATATTCATTAAAATTAAATTCTTTAGAACTTCCGTTACTGTAGATGATTTTTATCTTACCTAACTGATCAGTGATATTGCTGTCAAGCGTTATGAAAATAGAATCTTTACGCGCTTTTTGTGAAAACTGCCCGACCGACATAATCGCTGAAATATGAAATAAGGTATCGTTTAACTTTCTTATCTTTCCACGGTGGTCAGCATAACTACTAAGGTCATCACCACTATATACAAAGTCTACAGTGCGGTCCTGATTAATGCGTAACAGGCAATCATCATGATAATCAGGAATCCGTCCACTATATATTTGTCCGAATGAGGTATGGCTTAGCAATACTAATAGGACATAGAATAGCTTTGGATAGGCGTATTTAATAATCATAAAATAGAAGGTCCTTTTTGGTAAAACTACTGGTATATCAACGCCTTGCAGACGATGCCCTTACAATCAACTCAACCGGAAATTTGATGGTTTGGGGTTCTATTTTTTTATCCGTAGCGGAAGTATCCAGCATAGTTAGCAGATGATTAATAATATTCGATGAAATTTCTTTCACAGGTTGTTTAATTGCCGTAATTCCTGGACTCAGCACATCATACAAAAGGTGGTCATCAAAACTCACAATGCCCATTTTTGCGTATTTTCCACCCAGTTTGCTAATGGCCTTCAATCCGCCTAAAGTCAGGAAGTTTGTACTGAAAAACACAGAGTCCAGTTCCTCATTTGAGGTCAAAAACTGCGTAATTTTATTGATTATCTCCTCATAATTCAACTCATAGGGTAATTTAAGGATATTTGTATTCAGGTTATGAGATTTAATAAAACTGCTATAACCATCTATCCGTTCGTTCTGGCTATAAAGGTCAAGCGTAATAAAACCAATATTCCTGAAGCCGTTTTCATACAAATGTTGAGTGGCCTCAAAAGCCCCTTTTTTATTATCAACTACAATATTGAAAGTATCCAGCTCAGGGAAATGACAGTTGAAAATAACCATCGGTTTTCCCTCTTTTTTAAGGTCAGCAATGGTTTCTTCAAGACCTGCAATCGGCGAAATAATAAACCCGTCTACATTTCGGTCATGCAATAATTTGATTACAGATTTCATCTGATTCAGTTCATTATTCGAACTCGTCACAATAAGTGTATATCCGGCTTTAAGGGCAATTTTCTCAATTCCACTGGCTACTTCCGAAAAAAATGGATTATTAATGTCCCCAACAATCATCCCGATCGTGCGGCTTTTTCCGGTACTCAGACTACGGCCCAGATGATTGGGCTGATACCCTACTTCTTTTACATACGCTTCAATTTTCTGAATAACTTCTTTGCTGATTCTTTTTTCCTGGCCCTTGCCATTCAATACAAAAGAGAGGGTGGTTACCGAAACTTCTAATTCCTTAGCAATATCGTAGATAGACTTTTTCTTTTTCAATGCAGATGGTTTATTTTATTTCTCAAAAATATAAATAATTCCTGATTCTTCAGCATTTATAGGGCAGGGCATGGAGCGGAGGGCATAGGGTAAAGAGCATAGAGCATAGGGCATAGGGTAAAGAGTATAGAGCATGGGGTAGAGGGGATTGGGAAAGAGATAGTAATAAGATTAACTATTCTCCCTCTGCCCCATGCTCTTCGCCCCCTGCAAAAACACCCATAAAAAAAGCCCATTACTGGGCTCCTTTTACTAATGACTATTTTTCATACCCCTCTGCTCCATGCCCTCTGCCCCATGCGATTAGGCCAATTTCCCTTTCTGTTTCCAAAGCATACTGATACCTTCAGACTCAAAATCAAGAAACAGGAAATCGAATGGGTCGATAAACTGATTGTTTTTCTTTAAGGTATAATGCAGATGCGGGCCTGTTACAGTACCTGTAGCACCTACTTTACCAAGCAACTGACGGCGCGAAATTTTTTGTCCTTTTTTTACAGATATTTTGCTCAAATGCCCGTAAATCGACTCAAAGCCATACAGATGTTTGATTTTTACATAGTTGCCAATGTCGCTTTTATAGCCTGCTTCTATTACCTCGCCTTCGCCGGTTGCATATACTTTCTCGCCAGTGTCGCCTTTCAGATCAATACCTCTGTGAAACTTCGTCACATTATGAACGGGATGGTTGCGTGAACCATAAAAGGAATTGATGTGAATATCTTTGTCTAATGGGTAGCCTGCCGGAATCGTCTGTATGTAGTTTTCCTTTAAAGGATCGCTATAAATATAGCGCAGAATGTCGTTTACTTCGAGTAGTGAATTTAAACCTTTCCAGTTGTCTTCTTTGATTGTTTTCGTTGAATTGTTAAGGGCAATGTTCTGGGAAAATCCTGATGTGATACATCCAAAAATTACTAAAAATCCTAACACTGTTTTCTTCATTCCTGACTGTTTTTGTTGAAAATTTTTGCAAAAGTAACCAATTTCTATCAAACGCAGCAAATTATATTATTATTGCGCACACGAATAAATTGGACAATTTCAAGAGGTAAAGGTTTAATAGATTTATAGAAATACTTGTCAGTCAGTCACTTAAATGCAAAATAAATCTACGTATATTTGTACACCCATTTACTAAGGAAGCAACAGCAATGAATATTGAAATAACCAACCATAACGGCGTATTTATAGCCGAATTGATAGCAAACGATGAGATTGTGGTAAAAGAAGTACAGGATGCCCTCGACATCATGGCTAATGCCGCTTATGCTGGTGCAACGACATTAATTTTTCATGAAAAAAATATCACACCCGATTTTTTCGACCTGAAAACCGGAATAGCCGGAGATATTCTACAAAAATTTTCAAACTACCAGATGCCCCTCGCCATTGTCGGAGACTTCTCCAGATACACCAGCAAAAGCCTGCGCGATTTCATCTACGAAAGTAACAAAGGCGGCAAAGTGAATTTTGTAGCAAGTACTGAAGAAGCAAAGGAGAAGTTGGTGAGGAAGTAGGAAACTTCTTCCTTCTTTGCGACTTTATCACTATCAATTAGCCACAAATCCAAAATCAACAAGCCCTGAAATGGAATTTGTATTGTCTTCCATATCAGGGTATCTTGGTGGCGCAGTCAATGTTGGTTGGCTTGCATAAGCAAATGCCAGCACTTTTAGATTACTTTTTATTATAGGATAAGTTACCGTTGAACCCGATTTAGGATAAGCATCATTCCAGTTATTAGAAATAATCGAGATAAAATACTCTTTATCCGCCGTAAGTGCCAGCTCTGGAATATCAGCCCATGATTGTACATTATCAGCCGTTTGATAAACATATTGCCGGGCAATTACGGTTTTTGTTGCAATATCCCAGATAGAAACGCGGTATACCCCGGCTTTAGGCAATTTAGAGCCTACTTTTACCATATTGCCTTTTTTAGTTACCACAAATCGCAAACCATATTCATAAATCGTATTGCTGGGATTAGGCGTAACCAATACCCTCATGGTACTATCAGCCAGAAAACCCGAAAAAACTTCTGCCTATTTCACTACTGATTTTGATTTAGTAATCAAGACAGGTACACAATTTCTGGGTTCACAGGCTACAGTAGCATTGCTTAGATTAGCAGCTACTTCATGCGTTTCTTTGAGTGCTTTGGTCTTTTGAGTTCCCTTCGGTTTTATAGGTTTAACTTCAGTAAAGTTATTAGCAAAAGCAGTGGAAATGCTTAAGAATAGTGCCAATGCGCAAAGCTTGCAGCAAACAGTTAAGGATAAATAATTGGTAATTTTCATTGTCTTAAAGTGGTAAATGCTTTACCCAGCAAATAATTGTTAATGAGGTAATCATACTTTACATAAAACATTCTATCAAAGACTATACCAAAAAATAAAGCCTACATCCCGAAGAATATAGGCTTTATTGAAGAAAACCAGAATTATCTTACAATTCTCTTACTTTGATATTTTTAAACCATACCTGGTTGCCATGGTCTTGCAGGGCAATTTTACCTTTCGCAAATTTGCCAAATCCTTCCCAAGTTTTGAATTTGCTGTTAGCTACCATATTGTCCCAACCCGGACCTGTCAAATCAAATTGCAATGTTTGTTTGCCGTTCAACCAGAAAGTGCCTTTGTTAGCTTTGTGGTCGATTCTCATTTTTGCTGTATTCCACTCACCAGCAGGTTTTACAATATCAAAACTCGAAGGAGGAATCATGTCATACAATGAGCCTGCTTTATGGTTACCATTTTTACCAGCTTTGGCATCAGGATGTCCCTGGTCGTCTAATACCTGCATTTCAGGACCTGTTGTGTATGGGCAGCAGTATTTTTTATCTTCTACTACACCCCACATTACCCCACTATTGCCTTTTTCAGAGATTTTCCAGTCCATTTCCAGTTCAAAGTTTTCGTATTCTTTATCTGTAACCAGGTCTCCACCACCTCTGCCTGTCAATACCATAGCTCCATCTTCTACTTTCCATTTGTCTGATACTGGCTCAGTTTTGTTGAAAGCATGCCATCCGGTGAAATCCTTACCGTTAAAAATTGATACCCATTTTCCTGGTTTGTTAACAAATGCCGTAGTAGCGCATGTAATAATTACTGCCATCATAGCTACGCCTAATTGAATTCTTTTCATTGTAGATATTTGAGATTGAGGTTGATTTGAGCCCAAAAGTACATAATAAAACCTATGCAAACCAAGTGCGAAAATTTTATTATTCTTTTGAATCGGAAGTTATAACGACAACGTTTGTTTGATATTATTACCCCGCACCCCAATTCTTTTCAATAATGGGGGCGGACGTTGCACTGAGGGAGTTTCTTATCCCCTCCCCATTGTTGGGGAGGGTTAGGGTGGGGTCTTTATATACCCAAAGCTCTACGGTTTACTGCCTCATCAGCGCCAGTAGCCGCGAAATCATCAAATGCACGCGTAGCTACCTCAATGATATGGCTGGCAATGAATGGTGCTCCTTCAGCCGCACCTTGTTCAGATGATTTAATACAACATTCCCACTCTAATACTGCCCAGCTATCATAATTATATTGAGACAATTTGCTGAAAATGCTTGAGAAATCTACCTGACCATCTCCCAATGAACGGAAACGTCCGGCACGGTCAGCCCAACCTGCATAACCACTATAAACGCCCTGACGACCTGAGGCATTAAACTCAGCATCTTTAACGTGGAATGCCTTGATACGCTCGTGATATAAATCAATAAATGCCAGATAATCTAATTGTTGTAGCACAAAGTGACTTGGATCATAGTTGATACAAGCACGTTTATGACCTTTCAGGTAATCAACAAACATTTCGAAAGTTGTACCATCATATAAATCTTCGCCCGGGTGTAATTCGTAGCAATAATCTACGCCGTTTTCATCAAAAATATTCAGAATCGGCTCCCAACGATTGGCTAATTCTTTAAACGCAGTTTCAATTAAACCGGCAGGGCGTTGCGGCCAAGGATATAAGAAAGGCCATGCCAAAGCACCCGAGAAACCTACATGCGTAGCGAGTCCTAAATTCTGAGAAGCCTTCGCTGCCCATTTCAATTGTTGCTGTGCCCATTGGCGGCGCGCAGGCTCATCACCATGCACCGAAGCAGGTGCAAAAGCATCATACATGGCATTATAAGCCGGGTGAGAAGCGATTAATTGTCCCTGTAAGTGCGTTGACAATTCAGTAATCGCCAGACCTTTATCAGCCAGTTTGCCTTTCAGTTCATCGGCATAGGTTTTTGATTCAGCTGCTTTTTGTAGGTCAATTACACGGCTATCCCACGTAGGCAACTGGATACCTTTATATCCTAATCCTGCCATATAGTCGGCAATGGTATCTAATGAATTAAACGGGGCTTCATCGCCCAGAAATTGTGCTAAAAATATCGCTGGTCCTTTTATTGTTTTCATAAATCTAATAACGAATTAGTGAATGGCGAATTAGCGAATAACTCAGCCATTCTGATATGTATTTTTTCTTGATTTTGACAGAATTAGCAAAACTTCACTACTGTCGTTAATTAAATTACTTAATTTCTCTAGTTTAAAATAGTTCAGGTCAATTAGCATTTCTAGCCAGAAAATAGACTCGTCAATTTCTTCGATGACAATACTTATTTTGGCATAAAATTCATTTTGACTTCTAGCTCTACAGCCCTGTAATTGGTTGCAGATGAGGTAGATGAACGCACTAATTGTTTTCCGATATGTTGAGCAGCGAAGTCATTTAGTGGTAAAGCTTTATAAACATCAATACATCTGATAGCGAATGACTTTAATCTTTTTTCGATTGTTTCCGCGAATTGAAACCGTTCCTCCTCTGAATACTTAGATGGATATCTCTGCTTCATAGATTATTGAATATTCGATATTTGTAACATATATGTGTTTATAAATTATTCGCTAATTCACCATTCGCCATTCACCATTATGACTTAAACTTGACCCATTTACTATTACTCTTCCCCGACGCAATAACCGTCTCCACAAACTGCATACCTCTAATACCATCTTCAATAGTAGGAAAATCCAGTTCGATTTCCGTAGGTGTTTCGCCGTTCATACGTTTACGAACAGTTCTGGCGAAATTGCGATAGATATTGGCAAAAGCCTCCAAGTATCCCTCAGGATGGCCTGATGGAAGACGGATATTCGCTTTAGCCTCAGGACAAAGATTGCCAACTGACGGACGATACAAGTGGTGGAATTCCTGCGTTTTATGTGCCAGGGTATTTGGCTCCATCTGTTGCCAGTGCACACTACCTAACTCACCGTAAACTCTGATATTCAGGTTGTTTTCGTCACCATTGGCAATCTGGCTGCAATGAAGGATCCCTTTCGCACCATTATCAAAGTGTAAAAGAATGTTGGCATCATCATCCAGCAAGCGTCCTTCTACGAAAGTGCTTACATCTGCACACATTTCAGTGATTTTCAAACCTGTGATGTATTCAGCCAGATTTTCGGCGTGTGTACCAATATCACCTACGGCACCTGCAATACCTGAGCGCTTAGGGTCTGTGCGCCACTCGGCTTGTTTATACCCCCGTTTTTCTTCCAGAAAAGCCAGCCAGCCTTGCGGATACTCTACTACTACTTTTCGGATAGCTCCCAAAGCGCCGCTTTGTACTAAATGACGTGCCTGTTTTACCATCGGGTAGCCCGTGTAATTATGCGTAAGCGCAAAGGTCAATCCGGTTTTTTCAACAAGGTCTTTGAGTTTTTTTGCTTCCGGAAGCGTGAAAGTTACCGGTTTATCGCAAATCACATGGAAGCCGTTTTCCAATGCCATCTTGGCAGGGGCAAAGTGCATGTGGTTAGGAGTAACAATCGACACCGCATCTATCTTGTCTTTGCGGCGTTTTTCTTTCTGAATCATTTCTTTGAAATCGCCGTAGCAGCGGTCAGGGGCAATCATCAAATCTTCTCCTGATGCTTTTGATTTCTCGGCTGTTGAACTAAAAGCTCCACAAACCAAATCGATTTCGCCATCAATGGCAGCAGCTGTTCGGTGGACAGCACCAATAAACGCTCCACGTCCGCCACCGACCATTCCCATTCGGATTTTTCGTTGCATATTGTAGACTAAAGGGTTGAAATAATAATTAATCTATAAATTAAAACCGCCTTTCATAAAATCTGTTAATGAAAAACGATAGGGTATTCATTCATTGATTGCTGGATTTTAAAAGAACATTTATTTCTTAAAATACACCCCTTAAAACCCAATCCCGAACTCCTAAAAAACACTTTACAATATCATTAAACGCATGAATTTGCAAATGTGAGGCAAAATTCTAACTTTGTGTAAAATAAAAAGGTTTCATTGGTTTTTACAATCAACAATTCCTTTTATTTCTCTATTTTACTCCCACTTTTTATGAAAACCTGCCTTAATTGCCATCAGCCAAATGAGCAAACTAACCAATTTTGCCCTAATTGTGGGCAGAAAGCAAGCGTTCATCGCATAAATACACATTTCATGATTCATGAGGTGATTCATGCCTTTACCCACGCCGATACCGGGTTTTTATTTCTCTTCAAAGAGCTGGCGCTTCGCCCGGGCGAGGTAGTAAAAGAATACGTAGCCGGAGCCAGAAAAAAATACTACAATCCCTTCAATTTCTTCCTCATTACAGTTGCCATTTCGGCGTTCTTGTCGGCCTATTTTCATTTATTCGACATCAACCTCAAATCAACCAATCCGGTCTCAAATATCGTCACCAAATACGTCAACTGGATCTTCGTGGCATCAGTACCCATACAGGCTTTTTTTACCTGGCTGTTTTTCCGCAAAAAGAAGTATAATTTTGCCGAAAATATCATCTTTCACTTGTTTTTGGGCGGTTTCAGGTTCGTGTTCTTTGTGCTGATATTCGTTATTTTCGTCAACCTTTTTCGCGAGCATTACAATACCATTCTTTATATCTATTTCTTTTTGTTTTTAATCTATGTCAGTTGGGCGGCCAAGCAGTTTTATGAAGAAAAACTATGGCTCACAGTAATAAAAATCTTCGTTTCGTTTATCCTCAACCAATTCCTGATTGGCACTATCATAGGCGTTGTTTATTATACCTTTTTTAAGAATGCGCGCTAAATAGCAAGTTAATTGTAGAAATTACAATTATAAATATCATTTTCTTTTGAAATAATATTAAAAAAAGTACTTTTACGTTTATAAAATTTATTAAACCCTAAAAAATTAAACACTATGACCAACCAGTCGATTAACCAATCGCGCCTTTTTCTTGGAAGTTGTTTGGCTCTAATTACTACAGCCTTTTCATTTAGTATCCGTGCAGGTATTCTTAATCAATTAGGTACAGAATATGGCTTTACTGCGAAACAATTAGGTGTTATCAATCAAATGTGGTTTTTAGGGTTTCCTATTGCCATGATTATTGGTGGCCTGATTTATCAGTCAATAGGCGGTAAAAAAATTATGCAGTTTGCCTTTGTTGCACACACTTTAGGTATCTTGTTGACTATTTTCTCAGGGGGTAGTTATGTTATTCTTCTTATCTCAACCCTTTTCATTGGTTTAGGCAATGGTTGTACAGAAGCCGCTTGTAATCCAATGATTGCCGATGCTTACGAAGGTAACAAAATGAGTACCATGCTGAACCGCTTCCATATGTGGTTCCCGGGTGGTATCGTAATCGGTTCTTTGATTTCAAAATTCATGACCGATGCCTCTTTACCTTGGCAGGCGCAGATTTGGGTTATTATGATCCCTACATTGGTATATGCCTATTTATTCTGGGGTCAAACATTCCCTCAATCAAAATCTGTTGCTAATACAGGTTCAGGGGTTAATTATAAATCAAGTACGCCATTTTTAGCAGCGGCTTTAGTATTTTTTATCTTATATTCATTTGCTGATACTTTTGGCATCAGTACAATCTTAGGCGATTCAACGACAAATATTTACTTCATAATCGCGGTAGTAACCATGCTTATCGGTATTTATTTACTATTTGGTGGTCTATTCCTGTTTATATTCGTATGTATGTCTTTAACGGCCATCTCAGAATTCGGCCCTCAACAATGGGTTGGTCTGATTCTGGGAAGCAGTGGTGCTAACCCAATGTTGTTATTAGCCTTAACTACCGGTACTATGGCGGTAGCCAGATACTTTGCAGGGCCTATCGTTCATAGATTCGATCAAACCGGTGTATTATTAGGTTCAGCAGTATTGGCGGCTATCGGTCTTTATATGTATAGCTCAATGACCGGCCCTGTATTATATGGTGCCGCTATCATTTATGCTTGTGGTATCGCTTATTTCTGGCCAAACATGGTAGGTTTTACAGCTGATAAAATTCCTGCCAGTGGTGCCTTGGGTATGTCAGTAATTGGTGGTGTAGGTATGTTTTCAAGCTCACTTTTCCAGCCAATTATCGGTGGCTGGATTGACAAAGCACATGCAGATAAAGCAGCTCAGGGCCTTACAGGCAATGAACTGGAATTAGCCGCCGGACAAGCAACCCTTAGCACAATGGTCTTATTTCCTGTTATTCTGATTGTAGCATTTACAGGTTTGTATTTCTACATGAAAAACAGAAAAAGTACTAACGTAGCCGTTAAATTGTAATCTTTCTAAAGATATAATTGAAAGAAATATTTGGGTAGGGGTTCAAAATTTTGAACCCCTACTTTTTTTATGGGGTACCTGTAAATAATTCTAAATAAATTCTAATCCCGATTTTTTGCTTTTGTCAAACTGAAAACTGAAATTTCTGAAAAACCATTGAATTTAACTAGCCGATGATTTTCTGAATGACTTTTGCTGTAAGGAGTATAAATAAAACTACTTACTTACAAATTTACAATTTTAGTATTCGATATCACAGGCGATAGGTAAAACAAGCGTATGATATTGTCTTAGAGAAGCAGGCTCGTCAACCGATGGGCTTGCTTCTTTGTTAATTAGATTTTCCTGAATTTCCTGTCATTTAGTTACTATAATAAAAAGGCAGGGAGTCCAGAATCCTGAACTCCCTGCCTTTGCTATATATATTTGATGTCAAATAAAGATGCTATTGTAAGCATTTAAAACAGTCTGAAACCTAGCGTGGCTTGTACTACTACATTCTTATATCTTGGATTATACGAAGAGCCATCTCCATTATTATTCTGCAAATCCCAGCCGGCTCTTGTACCAAAAACGACTCTATCGAAATTGAAATCAAGCCCCACAACCGCACCTAAAGTATTTTTGCGTATATTATCGTTATCAAAATCATTATCAGTGATAACCGTACCTAAGCCTGTATTAATCACCGTTTTTTGTCTCATCAGATAAGAAAACTGCGGCCCAACCTGCACAGTCAGCACACTGGTTGGTTTGATAGATAGTAATAGCGGAACATCGAGATAATGAGAAGTACGGGTAAAATCATAATTAGCTCCTAACACACTACCTGATTGTTTATATCCTTTCTGAGAATACATTACTTCAGGTTGAATCCCCAGAAATCTACCGATTGGAATAGCCAGAAATACGCCTGCTGCTCCACCATATTTTCCTTTCGCATCGTATTGGTCACTCTTAGAATCATAAATGTTTGAATAATTCAGACCTGCTTTTATCCCTAATTGAATTTTCTGACCTGCGTCTTGCCCGTAAGAACTAATGGCAAAAAGCGCCACCGCTGCTGTAATAAAAAATGCCTTTTTCATGTGTTTTGTAATAAAGTTTGTGGATCACGTAAGCGCTGTAATAGCCAGCTTTTTTTTAATATTTAAATAAATAACTGTTGCAACCCTGATTACTGAATACTCTTAAATAAAATGTATGCCAGCGCGTGGCTGGCATTTACCAGCCAAGGTTACTTTATCACCCTGTTGCCTGAAATAAGTCTTAAAAGAATAGCTATCACGGCAATAACTAGCAGGATATGGATAAGACCACCCGCGCTATAAACAAAGAATCCTAATACCCATCCGATAATCAGGATCACGGCGATTAAATACAGTAAATTTCCCATTGTGTTTGAATTTAGTTGTTTAAAAAATGATAATAGGCTTTCGTTTCTGTCTGTGGCTGTAGCCTATATTGGATATTTCGTATATACCTGTAAAAATACCATGCCAGCCACCAGATTATTAGTCAAGCAACCCCTTTTTATTCAAAACAGAAGATATAACGTTAAAAATTCGTGGTGAAGATTCCTCAATTGTGTAGAGAATGCGGGAGAATAGAAAGAAAATTTGAGGGGGTTCAGAATTTTCAACCCCTCAACGTTTACAATTGCTCATTGACAAACTTTTTACAATAGGCCTTTATCATATCTCTGACACGCCCGAATTTTGCTACCGTGTCAGTTTCATTCCCTTGGAATTTGGCAGGGTCAGGAAAATTATAATGAAATTTCTTGGCGCCCGCCGGGAAGTAAGGGCAACGTTCTCTGGCATTATCACAAACGGTTATTACAAAATCGAAATCAATATGCCGATACTCGTCTACATGGTTTGAGGTATGCTTTGAAATATCAATACCATCTTCCTGCATGGTGGCAATGGCCCTGGGGTTTACTCCATGTGTTTCAACCCCGGCACTATACACTTTCGCCTTATTATCTGCAAAATATTTTAGATAACCTTCGGCAATCTGACTTCTGCACGAATTGCCTGTGCATAAAACTAAAATGTTTTTCATCATATTAACAACATCCCGATTCGGGTGGACAACAATTTGATTTGTTTAAACCTGCTTTCTGAGCATAAACTGTTACGCTGAAAATCCCGCCTTCCTGATTTCTGAATGCTTCAATCTCTTCTGGATTCAAATAATTGCCAAGTATATCGTCAGGAATAACAATTTGTTTTTCTTTCTGCAAAGTTATGTTCTGGAATCCAGTATCTATAATAAGATTCAGATAATCTGTCTTTTGAATAGCCCCTGCCACACAACCTGCATACATCTCTGCTACTTCTTTGATTTTATTGGGCAACTCACCCACTAACACAATATCAGAAATGCTGAAATGCCCGTTTGGTTTCAATATTCTGTTTATTTCAGTAAATACACCTTTTTTGTTCGGCACAAGATTCAATACACAATTACTCACCACCACATCGGCCAGATTATCTTTAAGTGGTATATCTTCAATATCACCAAATCTGAATTCTACATTTGTAAAACCCAGTTTCTGGGCATTTGCCTTTGCTTTTTCAATCATAGCTTCGGTGAAATCAATGCCGTACACATGTCCGGTATCACCAGTTTCGGCTCTGGCTACAAAGCAATCATTGCCCGCACCTGAGCCTAAATCTACCACCGTATCTCCTTTCTTGATTTTGGCAAATTTGGTAGGCAGACCACAGCCCAAGCCTAAATCGGCATCAGTGGCATATCCGTTTAATTCAGTATAATCGTCTGACATGATATTGTAAACCTCTGTTGAGCATCCACCAGAGCCACAGCACGAAGCAGCGTTGGTTGCTGGGTCTTGCAGGGCAATTTCGCTGTATTTCTGCCTTACAATCTCTTTTAATTCTTGTTCGTTGGTTGTCATCATTCTATCTGTTTATAGTTAATAATATCAATTTCGTATAACGTAAACATACGTCATAAAAGGCCAAAAAATTTAACAACACCCCCCTGATGGCACTTTCATGGTAGTTTCAAAGAAATTTCCGAATAGATTCTGGATTTGCTCCAATACTTTTAAATCAAGACAATAGCAGACATTCAAGCCACTTACTTCACCCTGAACTATCCCTGATTCTTTCAGCTCACTTAAATGCTGCGATACTGTTGTGCGGCTTAAGGGAAGCTCATTAGAAATATCACCAGAAATGCAAACTTGCTTCCTGGCTAAAAACTGGATAATAGCAATCCGTGCCGGATGCGAAAGTACTTTGGCAATTTTAGCAATCTCCTGTTGGTCTGCCTGAAAAAGTTCTGTTTTGGCGTAAGTCATTACTGCTTTTTTTAAACTATGTCGTAAATATACGTCATTGTTTTAGAAACTTCCAAATATTTGAATATTTATTTCTTATTTCAATAAATTTGAGTTGACAAACTCTATTTTTGTCCTTAATTCAGATTTTTGACCTATTTTATTACAATTGCCGTCTCTACGGATTAAAACATCAACCCCACCACAATAAAAAATGCTAACTATTTCCACCCCCGGCAGAATTTGCCTTTTTGGTGAACATCAGGATTATTTAGGCTTACCGGTGATTGCAGCGGCTATTTCCCGGCGAGTACAAATCAAAGGAGAATACCGGAACGATAAGAAAATTGTCATTTACCTGCCGGATATTGCCTCTGAATTAGAGATGGAAGTATCAGACACCCGTCTGCCTTATCTCGAAAAACGCGATTATTTCAGAAGTGGCTATAACGTATTATTAGATGAAGGGCTACGCTTTTCAAAGGGTTTGGAATGCACTGTTAATGGCAATATACCCATCAATTCGGGCACATCCAGCTCGTCAGCTTTGTTAGTTAGCTGGCTTCACTTCTTATCAAGAATGGCCGATAATCCTCGTCAATATACACCACAGGAATTAGGAGAACTAGCATTTAAGGCTGAAATCGTGGAGTTTAATGAGCCCGGAGGCATGATGGACCACCTCTCAACAGCCATCGGCAATGCTGTCTATCTGGAGTTTGAGCCAAAGGTAACAGCCGAAGCGCTCCAACCCAATCTGGGCGCATTTGTCTTGGCAGATTCGCTTGAACCTAAAGATACGATTGGCGTATTGAAACGCGCCAAATTTGCCCGTCTGGATCTGATAGAGAAAATCAAGCAATCTCAGCCTGATTTCTCTTTGCATACCTTTCAAACACCACATAAACAGCAGCTGAAAGAAGTACTAAGTACAGATGAATATGAATTGCTAAGCGGCACTCTCAGAAACCGCGATATTCTGCGTGAAGCCTTAGAACTATTCAGAAATCAGGCAATGACCGATGAAAAAGTAGGTGCATTATTATCAGAACATCATAGCATTCTGCGCGATTTATTACAAATATCAACCCCCAAGATAGAGCGTATGCTAGCTGCTGCTAAAGAAGCAGGCGCACTCGGCGGAAAGATAAACGGCTCGGGTGGGGGAGGCTGCCTTTTCGTCTATGCACCCAAAGACCCTGAGCGTGTAGCCCGTGCCATGGATGCGGCAGGTGGCAAAAGCTATGTGATTAAAATTGATGAGGGTACCATAAAACTTTAGAAGAATATTTTTTTATTCCGAAAGATTGGCATAGGTTTATTTGAATTAAAAAACACACTTGTATCCGCTTAATCATATAGCCGTAATGACTAATAGGTAGTTATTTGAATATAAATGTTGATTTTCTTGCCTGATTATCGTTAATTTTGGGGTATTCTTAAAAAATAGTATGGTTTTTGCTAGTAAATGGTGTATAAAAAACTATTGTCAGATGAAAATACGTCAAACTAAATTTGTGGGTAATAACTGGAAAGAATTATCGAGTGAAGAAAATTTCTCGGCATCAAAAGCGCAATTAGTATTAGCTTTCGGTGAGCGAAAATTATTGGAATCAAATAATCCTTATCCATACTTACACCAGGAATATCCTTCTGCTGAAATTATAATGAATTCTACCTCTGGCGAAATCTACGACGATACCGTACATGACGATACAATCATTGTAACCGCCATAGAATTCGACAAGACTGCTGTAAAAACAACCAAAATAGATATTCAAGACCATACCGAGAGTTTCCGTGCCGGAGAAGCCATTGCACATACTTTGAAAGGAGATGGTTTAGCGGCCATTCTGGTCATTTCAGATGGCGGTAAAGTAAACGGTAGTAAACTGATAGAAGCCCTGAATATTGCTACCAATCACGAAATACCGATTTCTGGTGGCCTGGCAGGTGATGCCGGACGTTTTGAAAAGACGCTGGTAGGCTTGAACGAGCAGCCAGTCGAAGGGCGTATTATTGGTATTGGCCTCTATGGCAAAGACCTGAAAATTGGTCATGGTACTATGGGTGGCTGGGATGTTTTCGGCCCTGAAAGAGAAGTAACCGAATCAGAATATAATGTATTATATAAAATAGGAGACAAAGCTGCCCTTGATTTATACAAAGAATATCTGGGTAAATATGCCAAAGAATTACCCGGTGCAGCCTTGTTATTCCCTCTCTCAATGCGGGTTAAACCAGATTCAGAACCAATCGTAAGAACGATTCTGACCATTGATGAAGACAAAAAAAGTATGACTTTTGCCGGAGAGCTCCCTAAAGGCGCGATGGTAAGATTTATGAAAGCCAATTTCGACCATTTGGTTGATGCGTCCTCTACAGCAGCCCAGAATTCAATTAAGAATATGGACAAATCGCCCGAACTAGCCTTATTGGTGAGTTGCGTAGGTCGGAAATTGGTTTTAGGACAACGCACGGAAGAAGAAGTAGAAGCCGCCAGAGAAGTTTTCGGTAAAGATACTGTCATGACTGGTTTCTATTCGTATGGCGAAATCTCGCCGCTTCATCCGAGCGCCCAATGCGAATTGCATAACCAGACCATGACAATCACTACCTTTTCCGAAAATTAAAAAATGGAGCCTGAGAATTTACATAAACTACTTGCTAAACAATTAAAGAAATATCTATCTGAGGAATGCCAGAAAAACGAAGCTTTTCAGAGTTTTATAAAAGTTGTCAACGACTCTTACCATAGTTTCGACCGCGACAAAGAACTGTCTGAACACTCAGCGTCTTTGAACGAGATTGAATATTATGAGATAAATCAGAAATTAAAAGGTGAGATAGCCCAGCGTCGCCAGTCAGTAGAAAAACTGATTGAGGCGATATACTTATTAGAAACCCCCGAAAGCGATGACCTGACCGAGGTAAGCGATAACGATTTGTCGTCGTTGGTTGATTTGCTTCAACGCCAGATACAGGTAAGAAAACAGATTGAATCTGAGCTGATTAATGCCAAAGAAGTGGCCGAAAACGCCACACAGGCCAAGTCTGAGTTCCTTTCGATGATGAGCCACGAAATCAGAACACCACTGAACGCCATCATCGGCCTCACCTACCTGATGCAACAGGAAGAACAAACGCCATCGGTGATGGAAAACCTGAAAACCTTACATTTTTCAGCCGAAAATCTGCATTTACTCATTAATGATATCCTTGATTTCAGTAAAATTGAAGCCGGGAAAGTAGACCTCGAAGAAATTCCTTTCGATTTGAAATTGCTCGTATCAAACGTGAAGAGAGCCAATCAGGTAAAGGCAGAGGAGAAAGGTAATAAAATTAAACTGATGTTCGACGATGATATTCCGCATACACTGATAGGGGATTCTCTAAGAATCGGGCAGGTATTAACCAACCTTGTATCCAATGCCGTGAAGTTTACCATGAATGGTAGCGTAACAATTGAGGTGTCGGTAATGAAGAAAAATGCCGAGCAGGCCAGTATCTACTTCTCCGTAAAAGACACCGGAATCGGAATTTCGCCGGAAAAACAGAAACTCATTTTCGAAAGATTCACCCAAGCCAATTCTGAAACCACCCGCAAATTTGGTGGTACAGGTTTAGGGCTGGTTATTAGTAAAAAACTGGTGCAATTGCATGGTAGCGATATAGAACTGGAAAGTGAAGAGGGCAAAGGCGCCCAATTCTCATTTACAATTGATTTACGGATCGGAAGTACTGTGAAACACCAGATGGCCATGGCCTTGTCGGAAACTGAGAATCAAGATGTGAGTCTGGAAGGCGTAAAATTATTACTGGTAGATGATTATTTCGTCAATATCAAAGTAGCCTCGAAATTCCTCGAAAAATGGAAAATCAACTTCGATACAGCAGATAATGGACTGGTAGCCATTGATAAGTTCAAAAACAACGAATATGATTTGATTCTGATGGACTTGTTGATGCCTGAAATGGACGGCTACACAGCCGTAGAAAAAATACGCGAAACAGGTGCAGAGATACCAATCATTGCGCTCACGGCCTCAGCTACCCTCAACAATCAGGACAGAGCCTTCTCGGTAGGGATGAACGACTACGTAACCAAACCTTTCAATCCGAAAGAACTACACCAGAAGATTGCGAAGTATGCCGGGAGGTTGTAAAACATCCCAGAAAAATAGTTAGTCCTGAAATAGGTTTACACAAACCTATTTCAGGATTTTTGATCTTAATAAATCTCCTGACTCTGACCTTTTGTCGAAATCAAATTGAGGCCGGAAAAAACCTGCTATAAATATATCTCCGGAATTGCCCTGCTATCTGATTGATTTCTTTTGGTGAAAAAGAATAAGGTATAGGTGTTTCCTTTCTCATGGAGACGCTTCAGACCCACTCTATATTTTTCGGTAAGATAAAACTCTGCCTGTTCTTCTGTTTCTTCAGGTTTTCCTATTATTTTCAAAGGCTTTAAATATTCTTGTCCATAGGTTTTACCAAAACGGATATATACAAGCCCACCTGCAACCTTCGCCACTTTTTCTAAGGTGATATGATTTTCATAAACGGTTATCCCGTCTTCAATCTCTGTATGCCATCTATAACCAATCTCATTCAGGATTTTCAAAAGCTCTGTATCCCGGCTTTTAAAAATACGGTCAATATCAGTTGCCAGAATCCGGCTATTTGGTCTGTTCAGATACGTAATAACATTATCTCGTACCATTAACCTGACTACATCCGGGTAATCCGGCAAGTACAGAATGTCTACTTTCTGGTCTTTAAATATATGGTAAAAAATATCGGCTTCTATCGTAGTACGGGTATCATGCTTCTGGCCATTTTTTAACTGATAGGTTAACTCTATTTCATAATTATCAGAGGTAGTGCTTCGAGTCTCCCTATCCATCTCACTGCCATTTCTAATCAGTGCATCTCGTACAAGAATGCCCTCAGTTTTAAACAACATATGGGTTTTATACTGACACCATAAGGCTGTGAACAGACCCATAAAAATCATAGAAAAGCTGATGGTAAAGATAAAAAGTACAGTGTATATCGACTTACCCCATTTGCTCTTCTGACCAACAGGAAAAAAAGCACGCCTGATACCCACAGGAATCGCAAAACCTAAAATAAAGCCCGCATACCCACAAACACCATAAGGATAAAATTCGAAGAAGTATATCGGCGGAAATAACCATAAGAAAAGAAACAAAACAACTCCAAAGGCCAGTAGACCGTATTTTTTTATTAATTGCATAAAACTATTTTGTCAAAGCGTAGGTAGTTAGAAAAGGTAGATTGTATCAGGATTTCTATAATAACGGACCATTGAATCTCCTCAATCAATTATTATTTCTAAACACAAGCTTTCTACTTTTTCTCAAAAATCATCACAGTTGTATAATGATTGTCTTGCTCACGGATATATTCCGTCTGTACCATGTATTTTTCTGTCTCGTGTAAAGTTGAGCTTATATTACCATTAGCGCCTGTTAGGGCAGGAGGCGGTGATTCTTTCTTTTTGGGCTTTAATTCGCTCAGATAGTCCTCTCCACTTATTAGTCCTGTGCGGCTATAGACAATCCGGTCAGGAAATTTTCCAACATTTTCAATAGTCAGATTATTGTTATAAATCGTCTGGCCACGTAGAGTATCCGCATGCCATCTATAACTCGTACGATTCAGGAATTTTAAAAGTTCAAGGTCATTATACTTAAAAATGCTATCAATATCTGTCGCCTCAATGGCTCTATGTTCTCTCTTTAGGTATTTTTTTACATTCGACCCTAATAATAACCGGATGATATCAGGATGGCCCGGCAAATACAGCAAATCAATGTTCTGGTCCTTATATACACTTTCAAAAATCTCGGATTCGACTTTCAGAACCGGATTATACCGGGTACCGCTCTTGAGTTTATAAGTGAGTTCAATATTATAATCACCACTTTTGCTAGCTGCACCACCATGTGTTACGCCTCGTCCGTCTGTAATCTGGGCATCTTTAATAAGAATCCCTTCGTTTTTGAATAACGATTCGAGCCGGTAATGACACCACACGGCAACAAAAATGCCTATAATAACGGATGCAATAAAGGTGCCAAAAATAGTAAAATTGTCTTTTGGAGGTTCAATCACCTCTCCATACTGATTGACACGTGCCACGGCAGGGGGGCTTTCGAAACCTGAAACAATCAGGTAGCCCAACACTATGGCGATGACGGCACAAGTGATAAAAGGGTAAAACTCATAGAGATATACTGGAGGGAAGATCAATAATATAATCAGTAAAACAGTAGCGATTACTAGACGAACGTACTTTTTAAGAAACTGCATAAAATTTCATTAGAGTTTAGGTTTTAAATAAAATAGGCGATGTATTGTGTCAGAGATATACAGGAGTATGAGTCAATATACAAAACATAATGCAATATACGAATCTGTAGCAGGAGAAGAAAAACTATTGGAATTTTGACAGGTAAAAATGCGTGTAGAAGTTATTGGCTTTGCCGATTGAAAATTATTCTGTATATTAGTAAAACAGACAACAATTCCGGAGGTATAGATTTTGATAAAAACCATAGTAATTTCAGAGTTCGGCACCATAAAAAAAGCAAGTGATTATGACTCGCCCATTGATTCTTTTGCTGAAATCTTCGTAACAGATAAGGTTTTTCTGCGCATCAAAGAACTGGTATTTGCCTATGCCAACGATTCACTCTTTACTTATTCAGCGCAACGAGGCAAAGAACAGATAAAAGTCAAAAACTATGTAGGCTTAATTCCTATTTCTGACACCATCCAGATAGAAATTCTGCCTAAATCAACAGCCGAATCGCCCAAAGAAGCCCGCCGGATATTGCTGAAAATGTTGCAGAAAATCCCGTCGTATCAATCGCTGGCCAAAGCACATTTAGCCATTAGTAATCTGCCTTTGCTGGAAATCTACGTAAAGGTTTTCATAGACGAACTCGAAAGACTCATCAGCACGGGTTTAGGCAGAAACTACGAATCCATAGAAGCCAACGAAACCTTTATCAAAGGCAAGGTCTTGGTTGCCGACAACATCCATCAGAACCTATTGAAACAGCATACCGTATTCATTACTTACGATGATTTCAGACATGATATTCCGCAAAACAGGATCCTGAAAACCTGTCTGCATCGACTAAAAAAATATGCATTTGCTAACCTTACCCGACAACGCATCTGGCAGAATCTATCAGTATTTGACGAAATAAGCTTGTCAACCAATCTCCCGCAGGATTTTAGCAAGAGCACGACCGCCAGCCCGCATTTTGAGCGATACGAAAACCTCCTGCAATGGGCATGGGTATTTCTGCATGAGCAATCGTTCCTGCCATTTTCAGGCAATTATTCCCAGATATCCTTGCTCTTCCCGATGGAAGTCTTGTTTGAAAACTATGTCGGCAAACTCTTCTGTAAACATGCCCCCTCAGATTATCAGGTACGATTACAGGACAGGCGTAAACATTTAGTATCAAAGCACAGAGAAAATGCCCGGTTCAGACTCATTCCTGATATTGTCGTAGAAAACAATGCCGGAGAAATCTGGATTTTCGACACCAAATGGAAGCTCATTGACGGCTCAAAACCTAAACAAAACTACGGCATCGAACAAGCCGACCTCTACCAGATGTATGCCTATGGCAAAAAATATCAGGCCAGAAAACTCTTCCTGATTTATCCCGCCAACGAAAACTTTCAACAAGCGCTGGAGGTATTCGATTACGGCGAAGATTTGGTACTTCATGTGATACCTTTCGACCTCATGAATGACGGCGAAGCAGAAGTGAAGCGCATATTGTTATGAGAACTTATGAGTAGAGGTGTTTTAAACTAGACATTTTTATTTATCTTGCACATCCAACCTTCAATCTAATCTAACCGATGCCTATTTTACTTACCCTGATTGCTATCATAGCGCTTGTAGTATTGGTAGCTTTTGTAAAACTCGATACCTTTATTTCATTCATTCTCATAGCTATTTCTCTGGGTCTGGCATCAGGCATGGAAATCCCGGCCATTGGTAAGGCTATCCAGACAGGCATCGGCGGCACCCTCGGTGACCTGATTCTGATTATCGGTTTCGGAGCCATGCTAGGCAAACTAGTAGCTGAAAGTGGCGCAGCCCAACGCATCACAGATACCCTTATCACTATTTTTGGTAAAAAATACCTGCAATGGGGGCTGGCTCTGGCGGGCTTTATTATCGGTATTCCGTTGTTTTATAATGCAGGGTTTATCATCGTAGTACCCCTGATTTTCTCGATTGCTATCTCAACGGGTATGCCAATCCTCTATGTGGGCATCCCGATGCTTTCGGCTTTATCGGTAGCACATGGATACTTGCCGCCACATCCTTCACCCGCAGCCATTGCTTCTCAACTCAATGCGAATGTAGGCAAGACTTTAATGTACGGCATCATTGTAGCCATTCCGGCTATTGCCATTGCCGGGCCAATTTTTGGAAGCACACTCAAAAAATATAAACCACAGATAGATGGCACGCTTTTCAATTTAAAGCCTATTCCAAAAGAAAAACAACCAAGCCTGACAGAAAGCCTTTTAGTAGCGCTCATGCCGGTAGTATTATTAACATTGACCTCCGTTATTAAGGGGTATTTTCCTGACAACCAGGTAGTCTTATTAATTGCTGAGCCTTATGTAGGTATGCTGATTTCCCTGTTGATAGCCATGTATCTATTAGGTATCAAACAAGGGAATAGTATCAAACAAGTAAGCAAGCAATTGGAAGAAGCCTTCAAAAGCTGTTCGGTAATCTTATTGATTATTGCCGGAGCCGGAGCATTAAAACAGATATTAAAAGACAGTGGTACCAGCGACTATATCGGCGCACAATTACAGGGTTTTGATATTAATCCACTAATACTTGGCTGGTTGATTGCCGCCGTATTACGCCTATGTGTAGGCTCAGCTACTGTGGCTGGTTTAACAGCCGTAGGCATCCTCGCTCCACTCATTCAGAACCAGACAGGCGTAAAACCAGAATTGATGGTATTATCAATCGGTGCCGGAAGTTTGGTATTCTCACACCTGAACGATGGCGGATTCTGGTTATTTAAAGAATATTTCAATCTTTCTATCAAAGATACCCTCAAAACCTGGTCTGTCATGGAAACCATCGTTTCGGTAGTCGGTCTGATAGGGGTTTTGATTTTGAATTTATTTGTGTAGATCGGATTTCTAATGTAGAGACGTATTAACTGGGTTTCAAGAAATAAGCATTCATTAAAATTTTATCGGCTTTAGCATAGACCCAACCCCAAAATGGCCATCACATATGCGCCTTCGACCGTGCGACGTCCGCTCCGCTCAGGCACCGGCTAGTAAAAAAACAGATGCCTCTCGAATCGGTGCCAGTCGAAGGCCCGATTAAGCAAGAGCCTAAGAACGTTATTTCTTGAAACCTAATAAATATGTATTCAAATGCACAAAACATATTTTGAAGGTGGGGGTATCACAATACCTCAAAACCTATATTTTATCTATTATAAGAACCTAATTTTTATTCATAATCAACCTAAAGAAAATCATTTTTACAATGACAGCCGAAGAGAATTTCGCAAAATTGAATTTAGCATTACCACCAGCTCCAGCACCCAAAGGCGTGTATAAACCAGCCGTTATTGTTGATAAATTTTTGTATGTATCAGGACACGGCCCTGTACAGACTGATGGCTCGCTTATAATTGGTCGCGTTGGAGACGATATGGACATTGAAGCAGCAAAATTGGCTGCCCGTCAGGTAGGTTTAACAATTCTTACTACCATAAAAGCAAAATTGGGTAGTCTTGATAAAATTAAACGTGTCATAAAAGTATTGGGTATGGTAAATGGCAATAGCAGCTTTGAAAAACACCCATATGTAATTAATGGTTGTAGCGAATTATTTGCCGAAGTGTGGGGAACTGAAAACGGTATTGGCGTACGCTCAGCAGTAGGCATGGGTACATTGCCTGATAATATTCCGGTTGAGATTGAAGCAATGTTTGAAATAAATGAAGATTGAAAAATGTTGAAAATCAATAAAGTTCATCACGTCGCCATCATCGGCTCCGACTACGCCAGATCAAAACACTTCTATACCGAAGTGTTAGGCTTGCGTATCATCAGAGAAGTATACCGTGAGGCACGTGATTCATATAAACTGGATCTGGCGATAGATGATAACTACGTGATAGAGTTGTTTTCATTTCCGAATCCACCCCCACGCCCTTCAAGACCAGAGTCTTGTGGGTTAAGACATTTAGCCTTTGAAGTGGCCGATGTAGAAGCAGCCAAAGCAGCCATCGAAGCCAAAGGTGTAGAAGTAGAGCCTATCAGAATAGACGAATTCACAGGTAAAAAATTTACTTTCTTTGCCGACCCAGACGATTTGCCGATTGAATTTTATGAGGGTTAAGAGAGGGTGTTTTTCGTAGAGACGTAACGGTTCGCCGCGCGATGCGTTACGTCTCCATTGGCCTATGTAATTCAATGAATGTGTTTACCCAAAATGGCCTTTAAAGGGAGTATGGTATACACAAACCCTTGGAGACGTATAGCAATCGCGCGGCGAACCGTTACGTCTCTACGAAATCAAAAATATTTAAAAGAATATTTGTCAGAGGTTAAGACAGCTGGTGAAATTTGTATACCTCATCAAAATATTAAAATAATCAACAAACTATGTCCTGGTACAAAATAACCAACGAAAACGAACTGGATTCTCCGTCATTGGTCATCTACAAAGAGCGCGTACGTGAGAATATCAAAAAAATGATTGAAATCGCGGGAAGCGCTGAGCGCCTTTTTACGCACGTAAAAACCAACAAAATGCCCGAGATTGTGAAAATGATGTTGGAAGAAGGCATTACCAAATTCAAATGTGCTACCATTGCCGAAGCCGAAATAACAGCTATGGCAGGAGCAAAATTTGTGCTGATATCCCACCAACTGGTAGGGCCTAAAATTGAGCGGTTAATCCAGTTGTCGAAACTATATCCTGACGTTACGTTTGCCTCGCTGATTGATAATTTAGATACTGCGAAAGAGCACAATCAAGCCTTCGGCGCTAACGGAATGATTTCCCATGTTTTCATAGATGTGAATAGCGGTATGGATCGGTCGGGGCATCCGTTAGACGAAAATATCATGGACTTGTACCGTTATCTTTCGTCGCAAGCAGATATTAAATTATATGGCTTGCACGTATATGACGGACACATCAGATCCGATGATTTTGAAAGCCGTAAGAATGAAATTGATACCGGATTTGTAGATGTGAAGCATTTTCTGGAGGCCATTGAAGCAGCAGGCTTCCCTAAACCAATGGTTATTGCCGGAGGAACACCCGCCTTTACGTCGCACGCCTTGCGCGAAGAAACCTATTGCAGTCCGGGGACGTGCGTGTTGTGGGATTGGGGTTATGGCGACAGACTAACCGAACAACCATTTGAATACGCCGCTTTGGTATTGACGCGTATCATCTCAAAACCGCAAAAAGGAATCGTAACAGTAGATATGGGGCACAAAGCCGTATCAGCCGAAAATCCGATTGACAAGCGTATCCGCTTCCTGAATCTGGAAGATTATGAGCTAATGGGGCAAAGCGAAGAGCATGGCGTAATAAAAGTAAAAGACTGGGATGCCCTCAAAGTAGGAGATGTCTTATACGGTGTTCCGTTCCACGTATGCCCAACGGTGAATCTATACGATGAAGCCTATGTAGTTGAAAACCAGCGTGTTGACCAGGTTTGGCAGGTATTGGGCAGACGCAGAAAGATTAGCGTTTAAAATAAAAATAATATTTTTTTAATGAGCCAAAAAGGGAATAAACCTCCCGATATTTGGAAAGTATAAGTTTTTATAGAATATTTACAAAGTAAACACTCACCTATAATTTATAATCAAATGAGCAAATTCGTAGAAGCAGTTGAAGATTACAAAGCACAAGTAGCAGAACTAGGTTTAGGCATTAGTGAAGAATTACTAACAGCCGTAGCTAAAGGCTTAGGTCCATCTATTTATAATGCCGATTCTTCAAAAGTATCATCTTCTGATCCAGAAGAACTAGCACGTGTAAAAAACAATTTCCTTATTGGTAAATTAGGTTTAGAAGATGGCCCGGCATTAGATGAAGCTATTGACGAAGTAGTACAAAAATTAGGTACTTCTAATCGTAACAAATACCGTGCGGTGTTCTATGCTTTATTAGTAGTAAAATTCGGTAAAGAATCTGTTTACGAAGCATAAGCCAGTACGAAAACAAAAACATTAAAAAAGCGGCGCAAAATGTTTGTGCCGCTTTTGTTTTAGAGCATGTTTAAATTTTTTTATTCTGACCGAAAAATTTGAGTTTTGTAGGTCGAATCATAATTTCTAAACATGCTCTTAATCAAACTCCAAAATTAAAATATTTGCTTGGCAACTGCCAGTGTTGTGTCTGATTTGCTCATGGTATAAAAATGCAGGGCAGGTACACCAAAATCCATCAACTCACGGCATTGTTGCACACACCATTCTATACCGAGTTGCTTGGCTTGTTTATCTGTTTCGCAGGCAACAACCTCTTTTCTGAACGCCTCTGGCATATCCAGATAGAACAGTCTTGGCAATACATCCAGTTGCTTTTTGGTAGCCAATACCTTCAAACCCGGAATAATCGGAATCGTGATTCCCTCTGCCCGGCAGCGATTCACAAAATCAAAATATTTCTGGTTATCAAAAAACATCTGTGTCACCACATAGTCGGCACCGGCCGCCACTTTGCGTTTCAGGTTTTCAATATCCTGGTCTAAATCCGTTGCTTCAAAGTGTTTTTCAGGATACGCCGCCACACCAATACAAAAATCGCTGGCATTCAGGTATTCTGCCTCTTCGTGCAGATATTTCCCATTGTTCATATCCTTTATCTGCCCAACCAGCTCATTGGCATAAAAATGCCCGTCTTTCTTGGCTTTAAACGAATTATAAGGTCGGGCATAATCACCTCTTAGTGCCAGCACATTTTCAATGCCCAGGTAATTCAGGTCTATCAGTAAATCTTCAGTTTCTTCTTTCGTGAATCCCCCGCACAAAACGTGTGGCACAGGGTCTATTTTAAATTTATGTAAGATTGATGCACAAATCCCGACTGTACCCGGACGCTTACGTATTTTTATTTCTTTGGTGCCACCATCAGGCAGGTTTTTCAGAATATATTCTTCTCTGTGAAAAGTTACATCAATAAATGGCGGTTTCAGCTCCATCATCGGCTCAATCGATTTCAACAAATCATCAATATTACTTCCCTTCACCGGAGGTATGATTTCGATCGAAAAAACGGGCTTCCCTTGGGTATTACTCAGATGCTCAGTTACTTTTGCCATTGTCTTGCTGTGAAAATATATCTTTTTTGTTCGGCAAAAATAGATATATTATTTATTAATGCAAATTTTTTTAGGTAAATTATCTGTAATGTTTCAGTTGTGTAGTATTTATATCGGATTTAAATTGATTTTAAAGATAATAATTCATTTTTAATCAAAACCTAATTGATTTTTTGTTTGCAGTATGTTTAAAATACTTATCTTGCATTTCAAATTTAAAGGATTATCTATTTTCAAACTCAAACGCTTAATTTAAATGAAAAAACTATTCGTACTATTATTTATAGGCTTATTCGCCTGCACTTTTGAAGTATCTGCACAAGCGGCCTCTACCACAATGGCATTAGATACGGTTGCTGCAAAGAGTTATGTGGGTAAATATAAAATGAAAGATTCACCTTTTGAAGAAATAATTGTTACACTCAAAGACGGCAAACTAAACGGCGAAGCCGTAGGACAAGGCTCAGCAGAATTAGCCCCTACTAAAGATGCTGATGTGTTTGAAGTAGTTGGCTACGACGGCAAAATTGAATTTGTAAGAAACGAAACTAAAATGGTAACCAAGGTAAAACTAACCATGCAGGGCTCTACCATGGAAGGCGATAAGCAGCCCTGAGTAAACTTTTTTATATAAAAAATCTGTTAAAGCCTGAAAGCCATTCAATAAAGCTCTCAGGCTTTTATAATTGTATACCAAACATTTATTCTTACTTTTGTAAGAAAATTTAAGAACAAGCACAAATAATGGATTTTGGACAGCAACCTTATTGCTCTTTTTGTGGTAGAAGAAAAAACGAAGTTGAACTTCTGATATCAGGAACAGAGGCAAATATCTGTAACTACTGCGTAGAACAAGGCCATCAGCTTGTACAACAGGAGTTGTATGGAGTTGTGAAGAAAGAGAAGAAGAAAAAGAGTGATTCACCAAGATTTGAATTAAAACCTCCGGCCGAATTGAAAGGCCATTTAGATCAATATGTAATCGGGCAGGACGAAGCCAAGAAAGTATTAAGCGTAGCAGTATACAACCACTACAAACGCCTGATGCAGCCTAAAAGAGAAGATGATGTAACGATTGAAAAATCGAATATCATCATGGTAGGAGAGACCGGAACCGGTAAAACCTATCTGGCGCGTACCATTGCCAAAGTATTACAAGTACCGTTTGCCATTGCCGATGCCACCGTGCTTACAGAAGCCGGTTATGTGGGCGAAGACGTAGAAAGTATCCTGAGTCGCTTGCTTCAAGCCGCTGATTATAATACAGAACTGGCCGAAAGAGGCATTGTTTACATTGACGAAATAGATAAAATTGCGCGCAAAAGCGATAACCCATCTATCACCCGTGATGTGAGCGGCGAAGGCGTTCAGCAAGGATTATTGAAATTGTTGGAAGGGTCTATGGTAAACGTACCACCACAGGGAGGTAGAAAACACCCTGAGCAAAAACTGGTTCAGATAAATACCGAGAATATCCTGTTTATTTGTGGTGGTGCATTTGATGGTATCGACCGCCACATTGCCAAACGTATCAATACCCGCCCGATCGGCTTCTCAAATGATGCGAAACGCCTTGAATTGTGGGATCAGACAAACTTGCTTCGTTTTGTAACCCAGCAGGATTTAAAATCTTATGGTTTGATTCCTGAGTTAATTGGTCGTTTACCATTATTGACTTACCTGAACCCGCTTGACCGCGATGCCCTGAGACGTATCCTGATTGAGCCTAAAAATGCTTTGGTAAAACAATACAAAAAACTTTTCTCGATGGAAGACGTCACTTTAGACTTCTCACCGGAGGTAATAGAGTACATAGTTGACCGGGCTATGGAGTTTAAATTAGGTGCCAGAGGACTGCGCTCTATCTGCGAAGCCATCATGACCGACATCATGTACGAAATGCCTTCTAATAAAGAGATTAAGCACTTTACGCTAACACTTGACTACGCACAAAATAAATTTGAGCGCTCGGCGTTCTATCAATTGAAAATGGTAGCATAAGCAAGTGGTAAAAATATACAAGACCCTATAAAGCTAGCCACGTTTTATAGGGTTTTTTATTGCCCTTTTAGCGACCTTTTCCACTTTTTTATAACCTTTTTTTCGCTATCTCAGGGTATTACTAAAATGCTTAAATTCCTAATGCTTGCCAGCGTAATATGCTTGGCCTTTGGTTGCAAACGTGAGTATGCACACTTTCAGAAAACTGCTACCGAAAATTATCATCAACCAAAAAAGCAAGCACTGAAGCCATTAGTGGCTCAGAAAGAAGATTTAAGCAAACCTGAAGAGATAGAAGAAATACCGCTTTTAACCGAGCCTGAGATAGAAAATGTGGAGGCAGGCATCAGCGAAAGTATCCCATTAGGAAATAATCAGGTAAAAGAAAAAACAGATTTGTTCCCTAAATGGTTATTCAAGAAAAAGAGACGTTTTTTATCGAACGATAAAAAAGGCGGGCTTTTTCAGAAACAGGAGAGGAGAGGGATTTTTGAGCAGAAGAAATCAAACAAAAAGCATAAAGGTTTTGGACACGCTTTCAACGAACGATTAAAAATAGGGTTGGTACTATTAGGAATTGCCGTAGTTTTTGCGTTGCTTCACATCAATCTGATAGCCATTGTCTTCACTTTATTATCCGCCTTCTTTATTATTATAGGATTGAGAAAATTATTTTAGTTGTAATCATTATTAACCTGAGTAGAAACCGATAAGAATCAATCAGTGATTATTGCTATCATAAATAATTGATAGCCAATGTTGTTCATACCGCAAAGCGGTATTATTCACTCAATCACTCATTCGCTAATTCACTCAATCACTCATTACCAAAAGAGCCCATGGATATTATTCTGATACACGGCTTTGGTGAAGACCATTTCGTATGGAAAGAATTTATGAATTATCTTCCCAAAAAGCACACATACTACACCCCAGATTACGCCACTTTTACCGATTGTGAATCGATAGACGACTATGTAAAATGGCTCAAGGAATTTCTGAGAGAAAGAGATATTGAACGATGCGTATTGATAGGCCACTCAATGGGTGGATATATTGCCTTATCTTTTGCCGAAAAACACCACGAAATGGTACATGGTTTGGGGCTTTTCCATTCATCTGCTTATCCTGACGATGAAGAAAGAAAAGCCACCCGCCTGAAAACCATAGAATTTATAGAAAAACACGGTTCAGAAGAATTCATCAAAGATTTTTATCCAAAAATGTTTACTGATGATTTCAAGAAAAAAAATAAAGCGCTCATCGAAAGCCATATCGAACGCTACATTGTTTTCTCAAAACGCTCTTTAAAAAATGCCCAGCTAGCCATGCGGAATCGCAAGGATACCACAAAGGTATTGAAGCAAGCAAGTTATCCGGTGATGATTATTGCAGGCGAAGAAGATAAATTTGTAGCAGTAGATGCCGCCAAGGAACAGATAAAACTATTGAAAAAAGGGTATACCGATGTACTAAGCGGTGTAGCCCACGCAGGAATGTTCGAACGCCCGAATGAATGTGCCAAACTGGTTGAGACCTTTATTGCGGCCTGCTCGCATATTCCGGTTTGATGTGGATTAAGATTTTTGTTCCGTAGAGACGATCGGTTCGCCGATCGTCTCTACGATTATTGAATAAAATGATGAAATATGTGTATTACAATACAATTATCTCCATCACTCCACATACTTCGCCAATTTCTCTAAACTCATTTCAGTGCCTTTTTCATTATCTTCCGGTTTAATACCAAGTGGAATATTTTTAAATACAATGGTAACAGTTGTGTCTTTGCCTTTGGGCGTCAATGTCACATCCATAATCATTTCACCTGTATTATTCTCATCGGTAGAGTCAAAAACAATAGCACAAACAACCTTTTCATTTGGTTTCAGTTCAATAAATCGAGCACTATATTTATCTTCATTATTACTGGTTTTTCCATAAGATTGCCCTTCTGGACTTTTTTCTGATTCAGGATAATACAACGACATCTCATAGCCTCCACCTTCTCTAAGGTCAAATTGATGCACTTTTCCTGTCATCTCACCCGGTGCCATCCAGACTTCCAAGGCTTTTGGGTCGGTAAAAGCTTGATAAAGCACCTCGACAGAAGCCCTGATATCTCTTGAATTTTTAGTTGTAGACATAAGTTTTCATTTTATCAATTAAAACAAGAGCGGCTTCTTATTGTTTAGCTATACGCTGAATCAATAAAAAGCCGCTCTTCAATTATATAATATATATAATCTCTTACTTTACCACTTTCAAAGTCCCCTGCATCACTGTATAATGCCCTGGATAGGTACATACAAAGGTATAATTACCCGGTGCAGTGGGCGCTACAAAATAGATAGATTCCGATGCCTCTGGTTGCATCAAGGCTGTATGGGCAATTACCTCCGGTAAATCCGGTACATAGGCTTTGCTCTCTCCGTCCAATCCCATTTTAAAGGCTGCTTCTCCCACTTTACCTACGGTGCCTGGTTTTACCACTACAAAATTGTGTAGCATATCATCGTTATTATTAAACACAATCTGGATTTTGCTACCTGCTTTTACCTGAATGTTGGCAATGTCAAATTTCAAACCCGGTTTAGTGGCTATCGTGATCGTCTGGTCTGCTTTTCCTCCCCAGCTTTCCGGCATTTCTATTACACGTTTGGCACTGGCTTTCATTTCAGTTTTAGGCATATTGCTCATGCTATGCCCTGCGTGCTCTTCGGCTGCTTTTTTCTCAACTACTGCATATTTCTTCACATCCATCGCAGGTGCGGCATCGTTGATATTATTCAGCGTATAATACCCGAAATTATGCAATAACGGGCGGTCTTCTGCACTTCTGATACCTTCTAAACGCAATTCATGAATATATCCTAAACGTAAAGAATCAATCGCCAGACGAACACTCATACCATCTTCTGCCACCTGAATCGCCTTGATTTTCAAAGCTTTGGCATTGATAATCGGGCTACCGTAATTGTGATGATATTTATAAGTAAAGCTATTGGCTTTGTATGACTCAATGTCTTTGGCAATGTCTTTATTGACAGGTTGCGTAAACTCAATCAGGAACCCATCAGGCATTGATTTGATAGTTTTCATTTCGAAAGGCGTTCGGCCTGTCCATTCCAGACGTTGTAAACCAAACTCATCTTTCCCTGTTGATGACCAACCACGGCTGGTCATACCCACAAACATTGAGTTATCCAGACCCCATTTCATACGCAGAATACCCGATTGGAAACCCTCACGGAATGGGAAACAAGCACCCTGGCTTTTGCCTTTTACTTTCTCCAGAAACACACGCATAATCTTGCTATGCCCTTGATCACCCACAAAAAGCTGTCCTTCAAACGGCCCGAATTTACCAGCTGATAAATCTTCGGCAATATCAGAAGTAGAAATACCCATTAAGGTATGCGGAAACCAAACCGCAGGCACTTTCAGATTAGGTACTTTCGGTGCAATGTCATACATCGGCTCGCCTGTATCCAATACATTCGAAGCTTTCAGTTTCAATGGCGAATTAGGCTCTGATGTCCAGATTAAACCCTCAGGATTTCCGGCGAAATCACCTTCTTCCAGTTGCGTCATACGTCCAGAACCTACCCAGTCGCCCTGGTTTTCGGTATAATAAATATCTCCGTTTTTCAATACGGCAAATCCAGCCGGAGAGCGTAAACCTGTTGCCCAGGGAGTCATTTTTCCATCAGGTGTCAGGCGCAACATCCAACCACGCCATTTAGATAAACTAGCTCCATGACCAATCCAGCCCAGATTGAGCGTAATCAACATATCGTTGTTTGGCAATAAAACAGGGCCATAAGAATATTCGTGATAATTACCCGAAAGCGGGAATTTATAGAAGGCACTATAATCGTCAGCAACGCCATTGCCATCGGTATCCTTCAGAATCGTCAGTTCACCTCTTTGCGTAGCCCAAAGGTTACCGTTGATATAATTTAAGCCCAATGGCTCGTGCAGACCAGAAGCAAATTTCTTGTAAGTTGGCGTAGTGCCATTTTTCATGTAAGGATTTGACACTAACCATACATCGCCACGACGGGTACAAACCCCCAGGCGGCCATCCGGTAAAACAGTTAATCCACCTACTTCTAACTGGATGCCTTCCGGCACAGGAAGTGTGACGATACGATAAAAATCTTCTTCAACTAAAGGACGATTCTGTGCAAAAACACCAGAAACAGTAAACAGGAATAAAATGAATATTTTTTTCATTTCTAATGGGTTGGTTGAATATCTGAAAAGCTATAAATGTCAAAATGACAGGTAATAGGCTTTCCTGTACAAATGTAGGAAAAATGTGCATAGATTATCATTAAAAATTGTAATAATGACACGGATAAATAATTGTGGCGCTAGCTTCCAGCTCGCAGTTGGTATAAACACAATGTGTCTGGTAATCAATGAAACCGCGAGCTGGAAGCTCGCGCCACATTTAAGTCAAGGACTAGAAATCGTATAAACCACCGTAGTAGAATAAGATTGCGCAGGTATCAGCACAGATAGCCCTCTGATTTCATATTGTACGTTAATAGTGGCCGCAGATAAAGAAAGTACAATACCCGTAGAAGCCGTAAAAAAAAGTTGATTGCTTGCCGTCAACTGAAAATAGTTAGAATTCCCGGCGGGTGAAACATTTCCTAAGGCACCTATGGTTTCGCCTGTTTTATGAATCCACAAGCTAAGATTCGAGTTCCAGCTTACATCTGTTTTTTTTACATAGACCGTATAACTGGTAAGCCAGGCTAAAGAAATAATAGTCTGATTGGTAAGGCTCGTCCAGTTGCTGGTATAGTTTTCACCGGCTTCGGTAATAGTACTGGCAGGAATACTGCTTGACCACGCACCAGAGACGTTTGGCAACTGAGCAAAACTTTGTGCATGAACCAATAAAAATAACAGGACTGGCAGATACTTTTTCATTAATTATCAATCAAAGTATAAATAACACTAAACGACGCACTCGCTTTCAGCAATTGGCTATAATTCTGTATTTCAAGTGTATACGTCAGATTATACCCATTATTGTCATTGCCTGTGAAGGCCCCGCCAATGCCATTGATAATAGTTGTGGCACTGGTTGTAAGATAGACCGGGCTTGTAACTGAGCCAAAAGTGCCGCTTCCGATACCAGAAGCCACTCCGGTTTCTAATTTTAACCGCACACCATTCGGAACACTCCCCGAAACCACCTGCGCCGTGATTCTACGGGTAGCACCAGAGGCCACCGCCGAAGTAAGATTAATCCATTTGGTACTATTGCTTGCCGGAGCAGTAATAGGTGACCCAGCTTCGGTGGGCGACTGAAAGGCCATGGTAATAGCCGAGTTATTATTCAAATCCAATAGAGCAATGGCCGGCAACGTGACACTCACGCTTGCACTGGTTTGCCCCAAAACCAATTGTGTAAGCAAACAAAACAATATACTGCACGCCCATCTCATGGTTGCATCACTACCTGATAGCTTTTATTAGAAAAATGGATTTTACGTTGTGTCGCCAACACATTAAACGCCATGTTGTTAATCACTCCTTCTTTAATTACAATATTCTGCTCTGCATTCTCAATCGTCAGCTGATTCTGTTCATTAGGAAACCATGCTTTGATTTTCCAGCTACCGGGTTTAATTTCTTTGAACGAAAAAGCATTTTTATCGTTAGCTTTTGTCAGAAAACTCTCATTCTCATTAGAAATCTTAATCAATATCACAGGATTTTGTTTTTTTGCCTTTTCTTCATCCGTCATAGCAAAATTCAATTTGCCTTCTAAACCGCCCGATTTAAGCAGAGGAATAGTCACAATTCGGGTACTATCTGCTGTTACATTGATCTCAATCGGAGTTTTGATAGCAGAAATTGCTCCCGAACTCAGAGATGATTTGTCGAGTGTCAGATAATATTTATCCGGTATCAAATCATTAAAATAAAAGACACCGTTGGCATCGGTTACATATTTCTTATTCCCCAACTGAATCATAACGCCTTCCTTTTTTACAGATTCTGTAAGCCCGGAAACTTGCCCTCTGATATGCCCGAGGTTTCTGTTTTTTGCCAAAGGGGTATTCAACACAAGCGTATATTTCAGCAGAAAAAATAGCGTATTCTGATTAAACTCGGTATAGTTAGGGATAAATACCCTGCTGCCCGTCAGGCTTAATCTGCTATTACCGATATTCCAGTTGACTGTTAAATCCATAAAAGTACGCCGTTGCACCAGTTCGTCGGGCGCATATCGGTTTCTGTACATAAAATACGCATTGAAATGCTTGTTGACATTGGCCCGCATAGACCCTCCATAAAATATATAACTCATAGGCTGATTATTGGTCGAAAACTTATGGGTATACTGATGTTCCGTAAAAGCACCTATCCAGACCTTCTTTAGAAGCTGTATCTGCGGCTGAACCATGTTTGAGATACTCTTGCCGCGAACATTTTTATCTACATGATCCAATAAGTTTTCAGCATAGCCGTATCGACCATCATATACCAGATTGAATTTTTCGGTATTCAGGTAATAATTTAATCGGGCATAGTTCTCCCGGTAATAAAATGCTTTGGGCATCTGCCTGTCTTCTTTCTCTTGTATATTATAACTCAGAACCAGCTGATGCTTGTTATTGGGCGAGAACGACAGCAATGCCGTGTGATTGGAATAGTAGGGAGACGTAGTTGAAAACAATAAATCAAAGCCCGGATTGACACGCGTCACATTGTTCATCAGTCCTAGACTGATTTTCTTCGATAAAAAATAATTGACCGAATTGACCAATTGCCAGCTATTATTGAAAAAGCCATAGAAACTCTTTCCGGCATAAATCAGATTATTGCTGAACAGGAATTTCTTATATTGAAAACTCAATCGGTTAAATGCCCCGAAATCGATTTTTGCATTGGCAGCACTTAGCGCCACTTCTGTTTCCAGTGTAAGCGTTTCAGTTTTCAGGTGAAGCGATGTACCCGCAAAACTGGCCCATAACCATTGGTTCCGTATCTGTACATTTTTAGTCAGATAATTGAACGAAACAGCTAATTTATCTTTTGGAAAATAGGTAAACCGGCCACCAAAAGTACTTTTCTGAGAAAAATAAAACCGGGGCTGTAAATAGAAAACCGAAAAACTGGTTTTGGTAAAGTGCTGGTCAAATTTCACTCCTCTGCCAAATCTCCCGAATTCCATCAGGTTATTAAAAGACAGCGAATAATCACCTATCTGAACAGTTGTATTCTTTTTATAGGTATAAGCCAGCGAATATTGACTGAAACTGCTCATCATGGGCATATTCAGCTGGTTGGGCCCATGAATCAGAAAGTCGAGGTAGTGTTTTTGCTTGAAATCCAGAAAACCTCTGCCTTTCACATCATACTGATAAGCCCCCACCTGATAATCACTATTCACAAACCGGCTATAACCCAAACCCACTTCCAAAGGGAAGCGCAGATAGGGGTCGTTTTTCTTATTCTTTTTTGAATAAACCGGAACCGAGAGTATCTGCATAATAGGGTCGGCAGAGTTACTCATAAATACCTTAATTGTAGGCGAAATAGACCACGAACTGCCATCACCTTCCGGTACTTTCTGAGCTGCATTCACTTTGATATTCTCTCCGGGTAGTATTGTCAGCGAATCACCCTTATGGTTGCGTTTCCCGCTTATGGTTTCAACCCAAACTTTTTCTGTATTATTCCCCAAATTCTGAATGAGATACTCTATTTTTAATGAATCGCCTTCCTGTAAATACTCAGGCACTGAAATGGGTGTCACTTCTATTTTTCGTTCCTCAATCACATGAACCGTAATAATCTTTTGTAGCTGTTCAATGCCATTCTGATATACCGTGATTATAACCGGATAATTGCCAGAAGGTGTAATAGGCGCAGTAGCTACTGTATAAATATACCGTATGGCTGATTGCCCGACTATGGTCTGCGGATTTTTGACAATCAACGTATTCCAGCCGTTTGGTAAGGTCAGCCGAATGCTGGCAGAATCAATAAAAGGGCTGAGACTCTGAACTTCGAAAAACAGACTGAAATGAGTATGCGGGTTAATAGAAGACGGGACATTAAGTAACCGGATACTTAAGTTTTCCTGTGCAAGTCCTATATAAAAACTTCCAATGAACGATATAGAAAATGCAAGCTTTTTCACTGAATGCTGATGGTAATATTGGCCCCGAAGAGCTCTTTCCCGTTATCTGCTACCACAATTCCGTCATATTTGCCCACAGGCAAGCCTTTGAGTTCCAGATCAAAGTCATTACATTTTTTAGGATACAGCCTTTTGGCCTGACTTTCAATTACTTTCAGTTTTTCACCATTGGCACCATATACTTCCAGTGTCAGTTTAGTTTTAGAGGCATAGTCGCCTTTATTGGCCAATAGCACATGAATAGTCTGGTTTCCAGCCTGATTCTTCTGATAGACAAAGTTTTCAAATGCCAGTTGCGGACTCTGAAACGTGCCTACATCTACAATCATCTGCACAGCATATCTTACCCTCGATGATATTTTTACGCCTTCCTTATCATCTTCTTTCACGGGGTCGGCGCCTTCAACCATGATAATATTCCAGTAAGTGCCCGATAAATCGGCCGAATTGGGAATCGTAATTGTATACAAAATATCGTATTCTTCGCCCGCAGCCATTAGTTTTTCGTCTATATTGGTCTGTATCCAATTTCCTGAAGAACGGGTGTTGTTGCCAAGCTCGCTATACTCCACAGCACTGCTGCAAGACAAGCTCAGGTCTTGTTTGTATACCAATATACGTTCTTCATTTTTGCTCAGATTTTTCACCCTTATTTTGCCTGTCATTACATTTCCGGCTATGCCCGAATGTGTATGTGTAAGGCCATTTTGTACCTGTATTCCGGCAAAAGAGGCGATAGGAATAATGAAAAGGCCAATCAACTGAAGTCTCAGTAAACGGAAGTAGATTTTTAATTTCACAGTAAAAGTTATTTTTTAGTTAATATTAGCAAAAGTATGTCAGGGTAACAGGCAAAGCCCATTACCAATTGCCTATTACCCTGTTACAGGTACTAGTTATCCGTAAGTGTATACGTAATAGTAAGTGTAGTGGCGGTTTTCTTCAAATCGCCATAACTACCGCTGGTAGGTGCAAACGAATAAGTCAGGTTACTCCCTTTAGATGACCCATTTCCAGTATAACAACTTCCGATAGCTGTAACCAAATCCTGATCAGTTGTAGAAAGTGTTAGTGCTGAACCCACAATTGTGCCTTTAGTACCCTCCCCATCGGCACTAAGCGCACCAGGTTGTACTTTAACGTCTAAGCCTGAAATAGTGGCATTCATTTTTACCTTAATGGCACGCGATGGGTCTGTGCCTGCTCCATCAGTTACAATAGAAGTCCAGTTTAGCCAAAGGTCAGTATTGTTTGATATACTCTTTAGGGCATCACCCGCATCATCAGGGGCTTCAAAGGTAATGGTAAAATTTCTGGTGCCGGCGGTTTCGATGTCAAGAAGCGCAACTTCGGGAATGTTCACGGTAATCGTGTGATTGTCGGTTTTAGTGTCTGTTTGTGCATAAGCACCGATACTCAGACCAAGCAAAGACGCAAGGAGAGACAGTTTTCTCATTTTTTTAGTTTTTAAAAATTCAACAAAAGTTAATTGGTAATAATACACACATAATCTTTAACAGCATTTTGGTACCTAAAAACTGTCTTCAATTACTAGGTATTAAAGCCAATGCAAAAATTAAGCCATTTTTTTATTGCTTGGGTATACTCTTATCTCGTTGCGGATAATCTTATAGGGTGGAGTCAGTGTGAAAAATATCAATAGTATTTTTACAATAGTAGATTTAGTAATACTAAAGAAAGGAAAAAAAATGATTATAGTTTATAATAAATGATAATCTTATCGGGCGGGTACGTTTTTTGACATCACTCCAACATTTTTCTCAACGCCTCAAAATCATAATGTGCCATAAAATTATTAAACAACCTTTCTGAAAACCCCCGTTCAGGGCTTATCTCATACCGGAACTGCACTTCAAATAGTAAGGGCTTGGTAGGGTCTCCTGCGGCTTGTTTAAAATATTGAGGATTATATTGATACAAGGCAATGGTTTTTTCGCCCTCTTGCTCAAAGAATTTGCCAAGATCAGCCACTCGTTGATTGCCATCAGTAATATTTCTGCCGTAGGAAGCTACTACGGCTGGTTTTTGTAGGAAATCGGCTTTTTCGGTTGCCAATATTTGCTGCACTTTGGCTCTTTGAGCTTCGTATAAAGACAGATATAATCCTTTGTCGGCTTCCAGCACGGCTAATCTTTTTTTTGCGAAGTCAGAAGTATTGCCCGCTAGGCTCTTGATTTGCTCTGCGTGGCTGTAGAAGAAATTGGCTTTTTCTATTTCATAATATTCCAACAGGTCTTCTAGGTATTGCTTTCGGGTGATAGGTATTAACAAAGGAACCCCCGGTTTGGTAATCAGCCAATGTTTATCTATCCAATGATACGCTTTAGGATTAGGTTTATCATACCTGGACCCCGACATCCAGTTTTCAACAGCACCCTCACCATTAATGAGTTTCAAGAAATCGGTATGAAAGTCTTTATAGTTGTTCGACCGACTTGTTAAGACTACTGCCTCTGATATATATCTGGAGATACGGCTCGGGTTAGTTATTCTGTCTTTGTCATAAGTAGGCCCCATCTTCGCATCAATCGGAATCTCGTAATGAGCTGTATTTCTATCTGATAAATAAAAACTGCCTGTACCACCTGGAACCACCTGTCCATCGGCAAACGTCGGATTGATATCTACCCGTAGCACTGTCCGGTATTCATCCACTGTCTTTACTACGTGTTCAGTTACATGGCATACATTCATATAAACGCCCAACTGATACCCGTATCTGGTATAAGTCTCATTTCGGTAGGTGGTCTTACCCCAATTGGCAAAACTGACTCTGGCCACACAACCTGTGAGTGTAAAATCTTTGCGGCTGGCTTCTTCCAGTTTTTCCAGCACAATTAAGTTTTTGGTCATAGCAGCCTTTTCCGTTGCCGTACCTTTAAGATTAAAAGGGTATTTTGGCTGTGTATGGTCAGTATATTTTCCTGGCAGCCTGTCTGCTTCGGCTTGATCCTGACAAGGGACTGGCGGAGTAGGGGAGGTAGCAGCTTTTTGTGCGTAAATATTTCCAAAACTTATAAGCAATAGTAAGAGTGCGGCATATTTTTTCATACCAAATAGTTTTAGGTTGATAAACGTTTCAGATGATTATCGAAGGAAAATTACAAAGGTTTGAAGGGGAGGCAATGGAAAGGAGCAATAAAATACTGATAAATTTACTGGGAGGCAGATTCCAGATATATCAAAATTCGTAGGGGTTCAAAATTTTGAACCCCTACCGAGTACCCTTTTATTGTAAAAGATATTTCAACAAAAAAGCCGATCTGAATCTAAAATTCAAATCGGCTTCTATCATAATAATCTATAATAACCTCCTACCACATAGTAGTATAACTCACACTACCCGATAACGGCAGAATAATCTCTTGTCCGGCTTTGGTGCTTCTTACAACGGCTTTTAGTTTCGGGTCAAGCTGAATATAAGTATCGTTAGATGGGCTTTCCAAAAGGTAATAGCCTTTATTAACCATTGTAATGGTTTTGGCTTCACCCAGTTTCACATAAAGGTTACTACCGCCATTAGCTGTAATAGTGGTAGAAATACCACCATCCGTTGATGGTACCAGTTTTTCTGTCAGTTCAGCACCTTTATATTGGTATTTGAAAGTAGGCAAACCTTCGCCATCCAATGAATACCCTTTAAATATCAGGTCTTTATAATCATCCAGTGTATCAGGCATTATACCATTGGCATCAGTCAGCATCGCAACGGTTGGTTTGCCAGAGAAAGTAGTTTTTACACCTCTTGGTCTTAATAATTGTGGCTCACCACGTTGATAGAACATTTCGGTTACATCAGCAAAATCTCCACGCCATGCATAAAGCGGAGCGCCCTGATCTAAATCATACGTATAATGCGTGCCTGCCGGAGTACCCACCGAAATCACGTGTGTACGTTTCTTTCCATCAAACATCACAAACGAACGAATCAATTCTACCTGGCTGCTCGGCGTAATATCAATCTCACCCACAGCCTGTGGCGAAGGAAGAGAAGTTTCGGCATGAAGTGCATAAGGTCTGATTTCCGGCCCTGCAGCAAATAAGCCTAGTTCAGCTTTCCACCATACTTTATTATAACGTAGTTCGAACGGATGCTTGCCTTTTTTCAGGTCTATAAAAGCCGCTCTTGGTTTTCTATAGCTTTCAGGCTCCATCGGCAATAAATCTTTTCCATCAACAGTCAAAGACCCTTTTCCGGCATAATCAGCAATCAACGCATAACTACCATCTTTATCTACATCAATATTTCCTCTGAAAACCAATAGGAAACGATTGAAACCTGCACCGAAATCTTTGGTTAAGGTTGTAGCTGTACCTTGGCTGTTTGGCTTTTCGCTCTTTGGTGCAAACTGCTGGTTCCAATCCCAGGTTTCATACATTTCATAGGCCAGGTCAGTCAGTTTCAAAGGTTTATCTTTGCCGTATTTCAGATATTGTACGTTTCTTACAGCCACTGTTCCACTCTTGTTTTCAAAAGCCAGCGGGCCTTCGTTGGTGCTTGTAGTAGGAATCACATATCCCTGATGAATCACCACACCATTCAATGTTACATTTTCTATCACCAATGCTCCACCAAAAGGCGCATCCGAGAAAGTCACTTCCAGACTTTGCCATAAACCTACAGCCTTGCCTGCATTTTGCTCCGGCAATTGCAATGTCCCATCAGGTCTGATGATTGCACCCATTGCACGGGTATTGCTCAACACAATGCCATGGCGACCCTGAATGTAGAAAACGCCGTCGCTGTTATTGCCCAACATAAATTCAAATCTGACTTTGGCATCGGCTGTTATGAGTTTTGAAGAGGCTTTGCCAGGGGTGTTTGAGAATAATATTTTATTACCGGCAGTGAATCCGGCCTTTTTACCGAAAGGATTATCTACGGTTTCGGCTTGTTTCCAATTGCCCGAATCCCAGTTATCAGTAGCTAGCTGATTCAATGGAAATTCTTGTGCAAATGCCTGAAAACAAAGAAGTAATGCCCCGAAAATGGACAGCGAACGTAGGGTCATGGTTGAATGTGTTAGAGTTCTTTGTACAAAACTAGGCGATTAACTGTATTTTTTACAATTAAAATCGAAAAAACTTTTTGATGGTTAATAAAACAGTTTTGTACTTTTGTTGAGAATTCATGAAACCAAAGCATTTTATGTCAAAACCAACATTATTGATTTTGGCGGCCGGAATGGGAAGCCGCTATGGAGGAATTAAACAATTAGATAAGTTTGGGCCAAATGGCGAAACAATTATCGATTATTCATTAAATGATGCTATCAAAGCCGGATTCGGTAAAATAGTATTCATTATCAGAGAAGAACTCAGACAAGATTTTCAGGAGATATTCGGCCCGAAACTGGAAGGCAAAATTGAGTACGATTTTGCTATTCAGAGCGTACAAAGCTATGTGCCAGCCGAATTGGGCACGATAGAACGCACCAAGCCCTGGGGAACAGGCCACGCCGTGTTGTGTGCCTGGGAACAAACCAGCACCCCGTTTGCAGTAATCAACGCTGATGATTTTTATGGCTACGAAGGCTTCAAAATCATGGCCGATTTCCTGTCGACTAATACCGACGAAACCTGTCAGGCAATGGTAGGCTATCAGATTAAAAATACCTTGTCAGAAAACGGTTCGGTATCAAGAGGCGTTTGCGAACTGGATAAAGACGGTTTTCTGGAAGTAGTAACCGAACGCACCAAAATCTACCGCCAGCCAACCGGACAAATCGTATTTGAAGAAAGCGATATTCTGACCGAACTGGAAGAGGATACCATCGTATCGATGAATTTCTGGGGCTTTATGCCATCTGTATTCCCGATAATCAATGAGATGTTTAAAGAATATTCTGCCAAAAATATCAATTCACCTAAAGCAGAGTTTTATATCCCAACCGTCATGACTTATCTGATTAAGAATGATTTGGGCAAATGTAAAGTATTCTCAAACGAATCTGAATGGTTTGGTGTAACTTATCCGGAAGACAAACCAACCGTTACCGAAGCCCTGAGAAAATTGCACGAAAACGGTTTATATCCTGTTGAAGCCTGATAAACTGCCTTATAAAGTATGAATATCACCTACCGTAAAGCCACCCTTGCCGATATACCAGAGTTGGCAAGGCTCAGGGTTGAGTTTCTGAAAGAAGTCCAGAACCCGGAAACCTATTTAGTGAATGAAACTCAACTAAATGAGATTCTGCAGGAATTCTTTCAGCAACACATAGAAAACGACGAAATAGTGGCATGGATAGCCCTCGCCGATGGTGAAGTGGTGTCTACCAGTGGCCTATGTTTTTCTACAATCATGCCAGGCTTTACGTTATTAGATGGTCGTGTGGCCTATATCATGAATATTTATACTTTACCCGACTGGCGCAAAAAAGGTATTGGCAGACAGGTCTTTCATCATATTCTTGAAGCTGCTAAGGAAAGAAATTACAAAAGAGTAATACTTCACGCCACAGAAGATGGCAGACCTATCTATGAGAAATTTGGCTTTAAAGCTACGAATGATGAGATGGAGCTGAGAATTGCGAATTAACGAATAGCGAATTAGTGAATAATTATGATCCATTTACTAAGCATCCCTTTGCTTTTGAGTATATAGTTGTAAAAAATAATTTGTCAGCTAATTCAGAATTAAAATATTCACTAATTTACTATTCGCTAATTCGCAATTAATCACTAAATGAATTAAATATGCTAATCATCGACGCCCACCTGGACATGGCCATGAATGCCATTGAATGGAACAGAGACTACCGACGCCCGGTAGAAGAAATTCGGAGGATGGAGAAAGACATGACTGATAAAATAGATCGTGCCAAAGGCGTGGTATCATTGCCTGATTTACGCAAAGGCAAAGTTGCGGTGGTTGTAGCTACCCAACTGGCACGATACAGCGAAAGCAACGGCAATATGCCCGGCTCAGGCTGGAACTCCCCTCATCAGGCATGGGCCATGACACAGGCACAGGTATCCTGGTATCAGGCAATGGCTGAGGCTGGCGAAATGGTGCAGATTACCACAACAGCGCAATTAGATAACCATATTGCCTTATGGGAAAATACCGCCATTGACGACGTTACCAAACCCGTTGGTTTTATTCTGAGCCTGGAGGGAGCCGATTCTTTAGTCAATCTATCTTATCTCGAAAAAGCCTATGCCTATGGTTTACGCGCCATTGGCCCTGCCCACTATGGCCCGGGAAGATATGCGCCCGGCACAGGTATGACAGGCGGACTGACCAGAGAAGGGAGAGAACTCGTAAAAGAAATGGATAGACTCGGCATGGTGCTGGATGCTACTCACCTGACCGATGAGGGCTTTGATGAAGCTCTGGATTTATTTCAGGGACAAGTGTGGGCGAGCCATCATAATTGCCGCACCTTAGTACCTCACCAACGCCAGTTGAATGACGAACAAATTAAAAGACTGGTAGAAAGAGACGCTGTTATCGGTGGCTGTCTGGATGTATGGATGCTGAAACCCGGCTTAACACAAAGACTGATAAACCCACGTGAAATTGGAGCGAATCTGGAAGTATTGATAGACCACTACGACCATATCTGCCAGATAACAGGCAATAGCCTGCACATTGCCATTGGTAGCGATTTAGATGGTACTTTCGGCACTGAACAATCGCCGTATGATCTGGATACCATTGCTGATTTACAAAAATATCAGCACCTGCTTGCCAAAAGAGGCTATTCAAATGCTGATATTGAGAATATATTTCATAAAAACTGGCTAAGACTCATGCGAAAGGCATTGGCCTAGTTACTGGAGACGTTTGAGGGGGGCTTCTTCCTCAAATTTCTTGATTTTTCTTCTCGATACAAAAATTCTTTCGCCTGTCGACAGATACGCCCAGTTACCTTCCACATTTTTTTCAAATCGTTTCAGGTATTTCAGGTTCAACAATGTGCCTCTGTGAATACGCGTGAATTCTCCTTTGCTTAATAAAATCTGTTCATAAATTTTCATTGTGTGCGACGATAGAAACTGTCGGCCATTGTTCAGATAAAACCTGGTGTAGTTCTCAAAACTTTTCAGATACACCACGTCATCGGCGCGAATACATTTTTTTCGGTGATTAAACCATATGAGGTTGGTTTCGGGAAATACGTCATTTCTAGTTTTCATGATTTAAAAAGGGGCTTTTGGCTTATAAATAGTTTTTTACTTTATGATAGTTTACGAGTCTGAATCTGATTTGAGCGGCTATTCGAAGTACAGATATTGGTACGCAACAAAAGTCGCGGATTAAACCGTGCGTGTCAATCACGGTAAACCGTGATTTATTCATACAGGAAAACCTGTAGGTGGCTTTTGAAAGCCGCGGGGTACTTCGTATGGCTGATATGCCCTTAATCCCTGATTAATTACAATAAGGATTAGATTTAACAGACACCTTTCCACTGGCAGCAGGCGAAAACTTTGTGCCTGATTTTACCAGAACTTTCTTCGCCTGATAAAACTGCTTTGCCGTTCCATTAACCGTAAGATTCGAATTACCATCTGATATATACACCAAATCCCGGGCTAGAGTATAACCTGTGCCGCTTGAAATAGTAACATTGCCAAATACCGGCGTATAAAGAATATCATGTAAAGTGAAAGCTTTGAGAGAATTATTGGTTGTCAGAAATGTTCGCATTCTATCACCTTGCCCGGCCGTAAAAGTATCATTACAGGCAAAATTTCCATACCCCATCACGTTGTTGGTCATCGGAGAATACGAGGCATTACAGGCATCTTTGCCAATACCCGTATAAACACAAAGGGCATTCACGCCTCCATTATCATCAGCGGGAGTATCACATAGCACGTCTCCGGCAGTAGTACAGTTTTCACAATTACCCGAGCGAGCTACATTTTCCTTATTGGTAGGATTCCCGTTATTATCATTCCAGGGTTCAAACGTATGATATAAGCCCAGACAATGCCCCATTTCATGTGCCAGAATTGCATCAACCCCAAGATTCCCCACAATGCTCAGATAAGTATTCGGAATAGCATAGGCATATCCTGAATAACCGGGTAAAGAGCGGTGGACAAAAATATTCAGAAAACCCGATTCCATATATGGTGCCAGCTCGCTCTCTTCTGTGTCTACATTCTGGGTATTCAGATCCGTATTATTTACCTGCTTCATACCAGCCATCAGAAAACAGATATTATGCGATTGAAAAACATTCGACATCACCTGCATATACCCTGCAATACGAGCATCAGTATCAGCCCTGTTACCGCCATTATCATCAGCGAAAACAGTGATATAAACCTTTACGGTATAAGGAGTATTAATGGCATTAGTGAGCTTAAGGCTATCTTTTGTTTGCTGTGAGAAAATGATAGGTTTTCCTTTGCCATAGGTTCCACATATCTTGGTTTGTGCCTGAGCAGCCACACCTGCCAGAAGCAGAAAGAATAAGCGTAGTTTTTTCATGGTCTGATTAATTCTGAGATTTTATACTAGCTAATTCTTTCTTCAGGGCCACGTTTTCATCCTCTACTTTTTTCAATCGTTTATTGATTTCGATTAAATAAAGCGTCAGTTCCTCAATCTTTTCCATTTGTAGTTTACTCATATTCCCCACTGCCAATGCTTTATTCTCAATTTCTTCTGCCTTCGGTATATTTGGCAAATGCCCGTTAGTCAGTATAAAATTCTCTACCTCAGGCAATGGTTTTAATCGATAGTTGGGTTTAAAAACATAATCAGGCCAAGGGGTAACTAATACCTCCAGTTCGGTGCAGATAACCTTGCCATCTACACTCATTTTATAGCCAGCCGGAATGGTAGAACCGCCAAACTGAAAACGCTCGTCGGTAGTAATCGTAAGTGCAGGTTGACCATTATTTACAAATAAAGCCAATGGGTGATTAGAGATAGTGCCAAACCAACCCGCCGAATAACCGACAAAAGTTCCTACCTGAATCCCGACATTATTGGCATGAACTATCCCTGCGCTGTTGCCAATGGTATTTACCTGTAATTTATAGGTAGGGGTTGTATTAAAGCCTATCCCTACATTACCGTTGTCGAGGATAGTCATCACATTTCCTGAGCTGGCGTGTTGCTTGAAAAGATAGGCATTCCCGTTGTTTGCATACCATTGATAGCCCTTGGCAACATTGCTTCTGTCATAAAAAAGGTAGCCGGCATCAGACCCCTGGCTTTGTATGTTGCCGTTTCCGGTAATTCTCATTTTTTCAGCAAAAGCGGCACTTCTACCTACACCAAGAACAATGTTGTCGGTAGTTGTAGGTACAAATAATTGAAAGGCAGCTCCCTGTATACCAATGCCATAATGATTGTCTGTAGTAGCAGTATTGCCTCCCCAGAGCGAAATTTTATCACCCACAGCATTCGGGAATGTCAGCGGGTGCTTTGGTGTCATCGTTCCTATACCCATTTTGGTATTGGTCATGTCAAACCCGAATTTCCAGTTTGAGACAGCACCCATGCCAAAAAGCCCAAAAATATCGTCGTTGTACATACCAACAAATGCCCCTTCTGTATTATTCGCTTTATTGTACCAGATACCCGCAGTTTCATTGCTCAGGTGTCTTATTCTGCTTCTTCCTTTTACATCCAGCCAATAAGCAGGAATATCAGAACCTATACCGATTTTTCCATCAGTATTAAGAATAAACTGCTGACCAATACTATTGGTACCAAATCTTAGCGCATGATTGGTGTAAGTCTGAATATAAGCTAAACTGTTGTTGACAAAAGTACCTAACTTAACCGTACCGGTGGCATCTGTTTGCTCAAATCCCTTTCCGGTTTTTGTGATAAAAGTATTAGCCTGAAGCCCGGATGCATCGGGTCTGATTTCTACAGATTGCCCCAGAGCAGAGGCAGAAATCAGGATAAATAATATAAGTTTTTTCATGGGTTACTAAAGTTTAAATTTGTCTGAAATCGTGTCAACAAAATTCAGACTTTGCAGGATAGAAATCAATTACGGAAATCCGTTATTTACCTCACGGAAAACCGTGAATTTTAAACGAAATCACTTGTATATTAGTAGATTCAATTAATTTTATGAACAATTGCATATCCATGAAACCGAACCACTAAATGAAAAACGGCTCTCATTTATTCTTACGTTTTCTATTGTCAGGGATACTTCTTCTGCTGATACCGCCCGCTTATGCGCAATCATCAAAAATTCAGATTCCAAGATTTAAACAAAGCCGGAATGGAGAGCAAGCCTATGAAGACAGCCTGAAACGGGTGGGTAAACAACTGGAAATAGCACTGGCAGACAAACCCCAGACATGGACCTACGATTCTTTACGCATTGCACTTTTCTGGATGATGAGCGAGGTCTATGTAGATGCCAACCGTTATAATCTTGATACAGCCTCAGCTTATGCAGACCAGCTTTATAAATATGCCAGAAAATATGATAAGAAGCGTCTGATGATGGATGCGCTTTTCAGAAAAGAAATCAGACATAACCGCCTGCATGAATATTCTGAATCATTGAAACTATGTTTTGAAGCCATTGATTTATGCGATCAACTGGGTAAAGACTGTGGGCAACGCTGGAAAATCGAGCAGATTATGGGCAATGTTTTTATGTACTCAAGAGACTATGCCAATGCCGAAAAATATATCCTGCAAGCATTCAACAGCATCAACGACCCTGCCAGCAATGTAAAAACAACGCTACTAATCAATAAAGGTGTTTTGCAGGGTACTCTGGCAAAGATTTATAGCCGATGGAAAAAAAATGAAGAAGCTGAAAAGGCTTATATGCAGCAACTGGAAATGATGAAAAGCGCCAAGTGGGAGCTAGCCATAGCCAATGCCAACGAAGAACTGGGCGATTTTTATAATTCCAACGGAAACTCCACCAAAGCCTTACCTTATTTTGATGAAGCTTTGCGTATCAATTTCGCAAAAAATAATGAAGAGGGCATCGCTACTGTTTATAACAGTATTGCGTTGGCAAACCTGAATCTGAATAATAACCAAAAGGCATTAGAATTTGCCGGAAAAGCTTTGGCTTATTCAGTCAGAAATAAGTTAGTCTTGCTACAGCCCCTGACTTATGATATTATTTATCAAGCTCAGAAAGCTCTGGGGAATGAACTGGAAGCCCTGAGAGCCAACCAGAAATACTGGCAATTAAAAGACAGTATAGACCTCAAAAAGAGACTCATTGATTTGGGCGATGTGAGGCGGCTGTACGAATTGAATCAGGCAAAAATTCAGCGGGAGAAAGAAAAAATCATTGAAGATTACCGGGTAAATTCGATGCAGAAGCAATACGAACTGGCCAGTCTGAAAAGCGAAAAACTGATGCAGGAATATAAGCTGACAGCCGTGAGTGAAGAACTAAAAAAAGAAGAGGCACTTGCTACTACCGAACAATTGAAGATTCAGGCAGAAAGACAGAAGCATGAGCAGGAAAAACTGCATAAACAAATAAAACTCAACGAACTAGGCAGTAAGCTGACTCTGGAACAGCAAAAACGGACTTCTCTGGGCTTTATCATGGGTTTGATTTCAATTCTTGGCATTTTCGCCATTATTTATAGTCTGGTTTTACAGAAAAAAAACAAACAATTAAAAATCAAAAACCGGGAGATTCAGGAAGCTTTATTGAAAGGACAGACCATTGAGCGCAAACGCGTAGCATCCGAACTACATGATAATGTAGGCTCGTTACTTTCGGCAGTGCGGGTAAGTTTATTAACCCTTGACAGTGAAAAACTACCAAATCAGGATCTGAAAATTTATAGGCAGATACAACAGATGGTAGAGGATGCCTGCAAGGAAGTACGTTTAATCTCACATAATCTTTTGCCTGAAGAACTTGAAAAATTTGGTCTCGAAAAAGCCCTTGAGAAAATGATAGAAAGGCTGAATTTTTCTACAAAAATAGAATTTACCCTCAACACGAAAGGCTTAAAAGAGGTTACCCTTGATAAAACCGCAAGTTTTCACCTGTATTCAATCTGTTTAGAGTTGATCAATAATATTCTAAAACACGCCGAAGCTACCGATGGCGTAATTACCTTTCGGTTTAATAACAATACCCTCGAATTATTTGTGCGCGATAATGGCAAAGGCATAGCTGTTAATCTCACACAAGCTCAATCAAAAGGAAAAGGATTGACTATTGTAGAAGAGAGGGTAGGGGCTATGGGAGGAATCATTGACATTACGTCTAACGAAGGTACCGGAACACTCACCCATATCAGTATCCCGATTATTCAACCAGTTTATGCCGCATTGCAAACTTAATGAGGCCAACTACATTTTTGGCATCCAGTTTTTTTATCAGGCTTTTCCTGTGCGATTCTATGGTATTGACGCTCACAAAAAGCTTATCGGCTATTTCGTTGGTAGAATATTCCTGCGCAATGAGTTTGAGTACATCTATTTCACGATTGGATAATTGTGCCAGTTCGTTGCGCTGAAAACCATTATTGCTTTTTTCGCTGGTAATCAGTTTTAATACTTTCTCACTATAATAAGGTAAACCCCGATGAAGTCTTTCAATGGCTTCTTCCAGTTCGGCCTTGTCGGTATCTTTTAAGAGGTAACCTGCTGCACCCGCTGCCACAGACTGTCTGATTTTATAAGGCTCATCGTCAATAGTTAAAATCAGAACCCTTATTTCCGGATATTTTTCATGAAGCACAGCTGTAAGTTCCAGACCATTCATTTCAGGCATTTGTAAGTCTGAAATGATAATATCAGCCTGATTGTCTTGTAAATAGGTTAATACTTCTGATGCCTTTCTGAAAACATTTATCTGCTGTACTCCTCGCATTTGTATAAGCAGAGAATAAAGCGATTGTCCGAAAAGGTAATGGTCATCCAACAGAATGAGACGCATGAATATATTTTAAATAATATATGGCGAATAACAAGCAAGTTAGTTTTTTTTTCGGCTTGCTGAAAAAAAAATTAAAAAACCCGGTGCAATCAGACAAAGGATACACATTTAAAGAAATTACCTCTATATTTGATGAAAAAATAATATTGAAAAGATGGTAAAATGGGTAAAGGTTTTTGAAACCCCTGATGTTTTTAAAGCCGAACTCCTCAAGAATGAATTACAGAATCACGAAGTGATGGCCGTAGTTTTAAATAAAAAAGACCGCAATTACCTGCTGGGATGGTGTGAAGTACAGGTACCCGACCATCAGGAGAACATTGCAAAGGTGATTATTGATATTTTTAACCAAAATGACACAGAAACTCAACCAATTATCTAACCTAACCCAACGAATCATTGCTGCTGTTGTAGGAGTAACCATCATATTAGCCGCTGTGCTCTATAATGAATGGACATTCTGGATTCTGTTTCTGGCTATCAGCGTACTCACACAGCGGGAGTTCTATAAATTATTAAAACTGGACGCCAATCTTCCGCTAACCTTTTACGGAACATTCTGTGGTATTGTCTTGAACGCCCTGACATTCTTTATAGAAAAAGATATGCTTCCGTTTAAGTTTTATTATGTGATTGTACCTCTGCTGACTACTACATTCTTTATAAAACTTTATAAAAAGAAAGATTCTAAACCCTTTGCCAACCTTGGGTACACTTTTTTAGGAATTACTTATGTGGCCGTGCCATTCGCCTTAATTAACGAACTGGTACTGACCGACAGAGGCTACGAGCCGAAATTGATTTTAGGCTGTCTGCTTATCTTGTGGGCTAACGACACTGGTGCCTATTTTGCCGGAAGGTTTCTGGGCAGACGCAAATTGTTTGAGCGTGTATCGCCCAAAAAGACCTGGGAGGGGTTCTTCGGAGGTGCAATATTGGGGCTCGTAATAGCGTTTATTTTAACACAGTACTTCGACTGTATTTTGCCCTGGCAATGGTATGGAATCGCTGTGATTATTTCTGTTACCGGAACCCTCGGAGATTTGGTAGAATCATTATTTAAACGTAGTATTGCTATCAAAGATTCGGGAAGTATTATTCCAGGCCACGGCGGATTTCTGGATAGATTTGACGGACTCTTACTTTCGATGCCTTTTATCGTAACGTTCCTGAAGATTTTTGTCTAGTCTTTTCTGAACTTATCTGATTGAAAAAACTGTTTTTAATTTTTGTACCAAGTACCCTTATTGACTATACTATGAAAAGAAATCTTACATATTTATTTATTTTTATTTGCTTGGTAGTGAGTAATTTAGCCCACGCGCAAGGCGAAATAAAGAACATCACTTTCTCGGGTGTAGTCATTGACGGACAGACCAAAGAACCATTGCCGGGTGCTTATATCACCCTTCCGCAAGCTGGTAGAGGAACCTTGTCTAATAGCAGAGGTTATTTTGCGATTTCGGTATTTCCGGGCGATACAGTAGTGTTCAGCTATCTGGGTTTCAAAAAGCAGTTTCACGTGATTCCAAGAAAAACTGATGTCGATTATTCGGTATTTGTGGAGTTGCAGGTAGACTCTAAATTGTTAAAAGAAGTTAAAGTTTATCCGTTCAGCACTGAAGAAGAATTCAAGCAGGCATTGGTAGATATGAAGCTACCGGATGAACGTGAAAGACAGATTCTGCGTGAAACTTATAGTGCTGAAAACATAGCCAAAATGGCCTCCGTACATGGCATGACTGCCTACGATAACTTTAAATACGGGCAAAACCAATATATCAAACAAATTGAAAATCGTGGACAGTTGACAACCAACCCACTACTGAACCCTTTCTCATGGGCGAATTTCGTGAAATCAATTAAAAGTGGCGCATGGAAAGATAAATCATGGAAAGCTGGTGCTGAAGCTGCCCCAGCTGATAACGTAACCCGCGACCAGTATTTCAGAAATATGGGTAAACCTTGATTAATGGATTCGTACGATACTCTTTTTCGTCATTATACCCAGTTGTTGCTATTTAAAACACCAGAGACACATTTAGTATATCATGCGGACTTGAGTCCGCATAGATAAAAAATACCTTTGTTTGCTTAGACGGCGGACCGTTTCTATTCGCTGTGGTTTCGATGATGGTAATTGTATATTATTTGATTAATTTGCATTATAAAAAGAAAAAATACGCACTATCATAGATTTCTTCCCAACGTATCCAATTTTTTTATAACTTTGTTCTCCGATACTGTACTGCAACTGAATGCCCCGGTGCATCGAATCAGACAGGTTATTTTCATATTTATCGGAACATATACAATCTCCTTTCAATGACTCATACACCTTCTGACGCCATTTTACTTCTTGAAGATGGTACTTTTTTCAAAGGTAAAGCTCTTGGTAAAATTGGTACTTCGGCTGGCGAAATCTGTTTTAATACCGGTATGACCGGCTATCAGGAAATTTATACCGACCCGTCTTATTTTGGCCAAATCGTTGTCAATACTACTTCTCACATTGGTAATTATGGAGTAGTGCTGGATGAAGAAGAAGAATCTAAAAGCGTGACCATCAGTGGTATGGTTTGTAATGCATTTGCCAACCATTATTACTCACGCACAACAGCAGATTTTTCTTTGCAGGAATATTTCGAGCGTGCAGGTATCGTGGGCATCTGCGATGTAGATACACGTCAGATTGTTCGCCATATCCGCGACAAGGGAGTAATGAACTGTATTATTTCTTCTGAAATCCTTAATCCGGAAGATTTAATGGTAGAATTGAAAAAATGCCCGTCTATGGAAGGTCTTGAACTTTCGTCGGTAGTAAGTACACCAGAGCCATATACTTTAGGTGCAGAAGATGCCAAATATAAAGTGGCGGTGCTTGATTTCGGTGTGAAGAAAAGCATCCTGAAAAACTTTACTTCAAGAGATTGCTACATCAAGGTTTTCAATGCAAAAACGAGCATCGAAGAAATTAACAAATTCAGTCCTGATGGTTTCTTCTTATCAAACGGCCCAGGCGACCCATCGGCCATGCCTTATGCAGTAGAGACTATCAAAGAAGTAGTAGAAGAAGGTAAACCGGTATTCGGTATCTGCTTAGGCCATCAGCTATTGGCACTAGCCAGCGGAATTGATACCTATAAAATGAAAAACGGACACCGTGGCCTGAACCATCCTGTTAAAAACCTGATAACAGGCCTTTGCGAGGTAACTTCTCAGAATCATGGCTTTGCCGTAAAACCAGATCAGGTTACAAATAATGAGAATATAGAACTGACACACGTGAATCTGAACGATAATACAATTGAAGGTATTCGTCGCAAAGATAAACCAGCTTTCTCGGTTCAATACCACCCGGAAGCCTCACCAGGCCCGCATGATTCAAGATATTTATTTGATGATTTCGTGAAAATGCTTGATAAATAATATCCGCATGGTATGTTATTAAAAGCGATGATATAAATTGATAGGACGGTTTTTTAAATCGTCCTATATTTGTAAAAAAGGAGGTGAATCATGATGGAAACGACAAAGACTAATCGTCCCCAGAGAAGATCCAAAAAAACCTTTATTCCAAAAAGTAAAGACCCCGAGCTAAACTTATATAGTCCAAGCGATATTATAAAAGCTGGAGGTATAGAAGCTTTTAGTAAATTAATTGGTAATGATAAACCTATACCTCCACCAGGCATTCATTTCACAGAAGAGAAATGGGATGATATAATGAAATACCTAGATTAGAATAAATTCATTAAAATATATCCCTTAGGGATAATATATCGGTAGAAAAACATCTAACATCAATACACTAAGTCCCGTAGGGACGATATATTAATATACCGTCCCTACGGGACTCCATTTAATCCACCTTTACATTTTCTACCGATATATCATCCCTACGGGATTGTAGTTAATAGCGAATAACTGTTAACTCTATAAACCAAACCTCTGAAACCATTCCTATGCAATTATACAGTACCAGACACCAAAGCCCTGATGTAGCCTTAGAAGAAGCCATTTTCCGTGGATTACCCCCTGATAATGGCCTGTATATGCCTACAACCATCCCGACATTACCGCAAACCTTCTGGGATAATGTAGAAAACCTGAGCTTGCAGGAAATCGCCTTCGAAATAGCCCATACCTTAATTGGAAATGACGTACCAGCCGATGATTTAAAGGCTTTGGTCAATAAAGCCATAGATTTTCCGGCACCATTGGTTGAGGTAGAAGATGATACCTATTGCCTGGAATTGTTCCATGGCCCTTCTATGGCATTCAAAGATTTCGGAGCGCGTTTTATGGCGGCTCTGATGTCGTATTTCTTACAAAAATCAGAAAAACAGATTCATATTCTGGTGGCCACTTCCGGTGATACCGGCGGGGCTGTGGCCCAGGGCTTCTACCAGACACCCAATATTGATGTTACAATCCTATACCCAAGTGGTAAAGTAAGTGATATTCAGGAAAAACAGCTGACAACCCTTGGCAAAAACGTAAGTGCGCTCGAAGTTGAAGGCACATTTGATGATTGTCAGGCATTGGTAAAACAGGCTTTTCTTGACAAAGACTTAACCGCTCAGTTTTCTTTAGCCTCGGCCAATTCTATCAATATTGCCCGTTTGATTCCACAGGCGTTCTATTATGTGAATGCCTATGCACAATTGAAGAAAAAAGGCTTGGCTAACCAATTGGTGATAGCTGTACCAAGTGGCAACTTCGGCAACCTGAGTGCCGGCATCATTGCCTGGCGCATGGGTATGCCTGTGAAACAATTTATAGCAGCAACCAATGTCAATAAAGTAGTGCCTGAATACCTGCAATCAGGTATTTATCAACCCATCAGCCCGTCATTATCTACCATTTCTAATGCCATGGATGTGGGTAATCCGAGTAACTTCCCACGTATGCAGGCTTTGTTTGATAATGATTTAGCCCAAATGCAGAAAATGTTGACAGGCTATTTTTATACTGATACCGAAACACGCACAGCCATGCGGGAAGTATACGAGCGCACAGGTTATGTAATGTGCCCGCACACAGCCGTAGCTTACTTGGGCTTACAAGATTATATCAAAACCCTCGACGAACCCGTAACAGGCGTATTTTTATCGACTGCTCACTATGCCAAATTTCTGGATGTAGTAGAAGAAGTAATCGGCGAACAAGCCATTCCTGAAAGGCTGTCAGCTTTATTGGATAAAGAAAAACAAGCTACCAGGATAAGTACAGACTACCAAGGGTTTAAACAGACACTTGTAGCAGCTTTTAAAAGCTGATTTGCTAAAGTTTGTCAGAGATAAAAGTCTCTGGGAATAAACTATTTCAATAAAACCGTTGGATTGCGCAAGTAATTTGCTATTTTGGGATAAAATGCCCTGTCGTATCCCAAAAATGAAAGCAATCTATACGGTTTTGTTGTTGTTGGTTCTTTCATCTCCTTGTCTGAGCCAGGAGTCCCTGCTAAAAGAGGGTTCGTATCGTATTGATACTGATACTACTGCAAAGCCCTTTAATTTAAAGGATACGCTAAGCTTTAAAAAAACAACCAGACAACTGATTCTACCTGAATTCTCTACACTCAGGTTTAAATTTCATCTGAAAGGCAATACCGACAAAAATACTATTGCCTATATCTACTGCAATAACCAGGGATTAGTAAAACTCTATCAGATAACTAAAACAGGTCTTGAACTGATTGGGAAAACAGGTTTTACTTGTCCCTACCACGAGAGGTCGGTACGTGATGAAATTTCATTCATTCACTTATCTATCCCGCAAAATGAAACCTGCGAATATTTATTAGAAATAAAGAACTACGCCATAGAGCATGATGACCTGGTTCTATTGAAATATGATTATAGCCAGTATCAGGAGAGAAAAATTAACCAGTCCAATAGTTTTGTCAGCAAATATGCCCAACCCATTTTTCTTGGCGTAGTAGTATTGATTCTGATAATCACGGCCATTCAACTATTCCTGTTTCGAGAGAGAATCTATCTCATATACCTGCTCTATATCGTTTTTATCCTGCTCAGGGTAGCCATGAGCATAAGTCTCTTGGTAATTGAAGACATATTTACAGGGCTTCGGGAAGTTGGTTTCATCAGCCGTTTCTCGCAAACATTCTCATTCCTGTCAATCATCTGCTACCTGTTTTTTATCCGCGAATTTGCCAATATCCCTGCCCGATGGCCAGCCTTTAATAAATTCATCAGGTTTCAGGTACTCTTTATGGCTGTTTACATGGTGGTTGAGCTTTTCTTTGTGGTCGAAAAATATACTGTTCCGCTTTATATATCAGTTCATAATGGCTTCGAGTTTGTAGAAATGATCCTGAGCATGATTACGCTTCTGGGATTACTGAGATTATATAATCAGCAGAATAAATTCCTGATCTGGGGGGTATGCTTCTTGTTTGTAGGGGCCTTTGTCGGGCAGCAGGTCTTGTTGCGACTGAGTACCCTGAGCCGACTTGAACAGGATGAATACCTGCAATTGCTCTGGGGGATTTCGTATCTGGGAGAAATGGCATTTTTCACTACGGGCTTATTTCACCGGACTGCCCTGATGAAACAAACCATTGAAACCCAACGCAACGAGCACCAGAAGCTCCTTGAAGAAATCAATAAGACTAAAGAGAAGGAGATTATTCCACCACATGAGACCTTGCACATTGCCACTAATAAGGGTACAATTATTCTCAGGCAAGATGATATTATCAGAGTTGAGGCGGCAGGTAATTATACCATTTTTTATGTACAGAACCAGAATCAGATAATGGCATCGAGCACGATGGCAGAGTTTGAAGAGAAACTGAACCCTTTCAAGTTTATCAGAGTGCATAAATCTCACATGGTTAATTTTGGCTTTGTGTCTACCTATAAGCGTGGCGATGGCGGTAGCCTGATTATGCAGGATGGCGCTGAAGTACCTGTTTCGAGAAGCCGCAAAGAGGAACTCCTGAAAAAACTCTTTGCCAGTTAATAAATTTTGCTGTTATTCACGAAGTGAGGTCTGTTATTCACTCATTGGTTAGTATAACCGTTACCAGAGCGGCTGATAATTATCTATTTTTCATGACTTAATATGATAAACTCCTATCAATTTAACATTTCAAGACATGAAAAAACTTATCTACGCCTGGGCTTTTAACCTGACTGCATTTTTACTGTTTTTTAGCGCTAACTCCGCCTTCGCACAGAGTATTACGATTTTACCTGAACGAACAGTATTAGACAACAATAGCTGGGGTGATAATATCAAGTTATCTTCTAATAGTGCTATCTTAGGCATTCAATCGCTAAGATTCAACGGCACCATCTCATCAAAATTACCAGTATTACAAGAGGATGAATTATTCAGAATAGGTGGGGGAGGATATTATAACTCTTCGAACATTTTCACAGAAAAAGCAGCTATATTTTTCAGAGCATCGCAAGACTGGAACACTGGCACAGCAGGTACTAAAATAGCGTTCATGACAACGGCTAATAATACCACGGGCCTTACTGAAAGAATGATGATTGATCATAATGGTAATGTCGGGATTAATAATGTAAGTCCAACGGCTAAACTTCACATCAACCATCTGGCTTCGAGCGGTTCTCCGCATTTACAATTAAACAGCACAGGTACCAGCTCATCAATCATTAAAACTACCTCTACCACAGGTAATAGTTGGGAGAATCATTTTTTGTCAGGGTCTACAGCTGGCACCAATCTGGTATACTGGACAAACTCTGTCAATAGTGCTACGCCTTTGATTTTAACAGGTGATGGCGACGCAATAGTAGAAAAAAATACTTCAATAGGAGGCTATACTAATTTAGGAACCGGAGCACCTAAAATAAAAATGAAACAACTATCTATCAATACCAGTGTAACGGCCGGGGGAGTAGCCTATGTGGCACATGGAGTAGCGCTAGAAAAAATACTATCAGTATCGATTCTAGTTAATGCTTCAACCGGACACGATTTCCCACCAAGCTATGGCTCTACCACAGCTACAGGTTTTCAGTATTTCTATTTTATTACCTCAACACACGTAGTTATCGAAAATTCAATGACAAGCTATACCAATATCGCCAACCGCCCGGCCAGAATTCTGGTTACTTATAAAGAATAATTGCCAATAGAAAGATACTAAGTAGCATATAAATACCAGAAAAAAGCCTTTTTGTATACTTGCAACCAGGCTTTTTTACTTAATTTAGCCCATCATTTACAACCTTATTTGATTAAACCCATGATTAATGTAGCCTTAGTCGGTTTTGGACTGTCGGGGAGATACCTTCAAGCTCCTTTCTTTGAATTGAACCCTAATTTCTGGTTAAAAACCATTGTTTGTAATAGTCAGGATCCAAGGGCAATTTTTCCGAACGTAGACGTAGCCAAAAGCATAGATGAGGTATTGGCCGACGATTCAATAGATCTGGTAAGCATCTGTTCGCCAAGTGCTACGCACCATGAATTGGCTATTAAAAGCCTCAATGCCAATAAACATATTCTGGTAGAAAAACCTTTTACCTCAACCGTAGCAGAAGCTGAAGAAATCATTGCTCTGGCGAAGGAAAAGAATAAAGTGGTATATATCTTCCAGAACAGACGTTTCGATGGTGATTTCAGAACTGTGAGAAAGGTGGTAGACAGTGGTATTCTGGGCGAATTAATCAGTTATGAGGCACATTATGATAGATATAAACCAGTATTGAACCCTAAGCCCTGGAAAGAAGCCGTGATTCCGGCTAATGGTATTCTTTATGATTTAGGCGCGCATATCATCGACCAGACCATCACCTTATTTGGTGCACCGCAAAGTGTTTGGGGAGAAACCTATATCCAACGGGAAGGCTCGGCGATTGATGATGCTTTTGACATCAGACTGGATTATGGCAAACTGAAAGTAACACTTAAATCAAGTCTTCTGGTAAGAGAAGAAGGCCCGAGATATGTGCTACATGGAACTAAAGGTTCCTTTATAAAATATGGACTTGATGTACAGGAAGACCACCTGAAAGCCGGATTAATGCCGGGAATGACCGGCTATGGCATCGAATCAAAAGCCAATAGCGGTATACTGAATGCAGAAATCAATGGCGTATCTTTCAAAGGACACGTAGACACCGAACCGGGTAACTGGGCACTCTTATTTCAGAATCTTTACGAAGTTATCGCCGAAGGCAAAGAACAATTCATCAAACCAGAACAGATTGTAGAGCAGATGAAGATTATTGAGGCAGTGAAGCAATTGTAATTGGATGTTAGAAGCCCGCACATAGAGACTAAGCAAATAATATCCGTATTGTTTTATAAACTGTTTGAGTTAAATTTTTAGAATCATTTTGATTCTAAAAATTTAACTCAAACAGTTTATAAAATAGATAAAATTAACCCTTTTTTAAAATAAAACCGCTTAATGAGTGTAAAATTACCTTCCCAATGCCCCCAAAAAACGCTCAGGATAACGAGTGCCTGATACAATGCCTACGGGCATAATTGCTTCAATGCTTTGTAAATCTTCCTGAGTCAGTTTTACGTTTTCAGCGGCAATGTTTTCTTCCAGATATTTTATGCGTTTCGTACCCGGAATCGTAATAATATCTTCGCCCTGTGCCAATACCCAGGCAATAGCTAACTGAGAAGCAGTACAGTCTTTTTCGGCAGCCATAGCCTCTATCTTTTCTACCAGCTCCAGATTTTTGTAGAAATTCTCTCCCTGATAGCGTGGCATATACATGCGGCTATCTTTTATATCTTCCGGTTTTTTGAATTCACCACTCAAAAATCCCCGGCTGAGTGGCGCATAAGCTACCAATCCAATTCCCAATTCACGAATTGTCGGAAGTACCTCAGCCTCAATCTCACGACTCCAAAGAGAATATTCTATTTGCAAGGCAGTAATAGGATATACCGCCGCTGCTTTACGAATAGATGCCGCTGAAGCTTCAGATAAACCAACATAACGGATAAGCCCTTTTGCTACCAGATCAGCCAATGCACCAACTGTCTCTTCAATAGGCACATCAGGGTCTACCCGTGCGGGTGTGTATAGGTCGATATAATCCGTTTTCAGGCGTTGAAGGCTATAAAATACAGCGTTCTGAATATAATCAGGACGACCACATACCGACCCCGGCCCCATCGATTTATTTGGCCCGGCAGTAATTAACTGGCCTGTTTTCACCGAAAGAAAAGCTTTGTCACGCTTACCTTTAATCGCCTGAGCAATAAGTTCTTCGTTATGACCTACCCGATAATAATCGGCCGTATCTAAAAAATTGTGTCCGAGTTCAAGTGCACGTTCAATAGTGGCGATAGATTCCTTATCGTCAGATTGTCCATAAGCACCCGACATACCCATACAACCCAGGCTTACGGCTGATACCAATGGGCCATTCAATCCTAATTTTCTGTTCATTGTCTTGTCATTTTATGTAAGACAAAGGTCAGCAGGAAACAAGGAAACGGGCTGGACAAAACACATTAGTTCCCTGACAAATCCTGAACGAAGGCCGTAATGGTTTTACCAGTTTCTTTTTTAAACAAACGGGAGAAATATTCGGGGTCGTTAAAACCCAGATCATAAGCCAGTTCTTTTACTGAACTTTCGGCGTAATACAAGCGGCGTTTAGCCTCTAATATGAGGCGATTCGTAATAAATTCTTTAGGGGAAAGGCCGGAATATTGCTTCACAATATAATAGAGGCTATTGGTATTAAGTCCCAGTTTTTTAGCAATAGTGCTGATGGAGGTGTGGTCTGTGAGGTTTTCTTCAATGAAAAGCTTAAAACGGATAAACTGAGACATCTGAGTATCTGCAAGGCTTCTGTCGGCAGCAAAATAAGCTGTGTTGATTTCGGTTAACAAGCTATTGAGATGCGCCAGAATTAACTCAGAATCGGTATCTGCTGCACTTAATAAATCCTGTAATATTTTGAAGATGGCTGTAAGCCTTGTCGCAGCAGGGGGCATAAACCGTATTTTTTGCTGATTGAAAGGATTAATCAGGAAAGGGTATTGCTTAGGCAATTGTGTAAGACATTCTTCATCGAACCCCAATTTAAAATAATCGGTACCATGTCGGGTATCCGGCAACCGGTGGATTTGATGTGGTAAGATAAAAAGAAGCTCATTCTCTTCTATATCAAATTGCTGTAAATCGACTCCATGGTGGGTGCTGCCTTTCAGCATAAAGAGGAAAAAATAGTAGAGCTTGCGGTGTGTAAGCCCATAATTATCAATAATCTCGGCAGGCAAATGCCCAAAATCAGGAGAAATCAGGCGAATAGATAAATGGTTATTTTGCTTATAAGAATTGAGAAATGATTCGTTGTATAGCATAACTGCTGACCTCCCTTAAAAGAGGATTTGAATTGCATATAAATTAAAATGAGTGATCTAGCAAATTAATCACCGCGCGCGGCGGCCGCTAAATCACTCATTCACGCCATCACTAAATATGATTAATTAGGCAAGCCCAACAAGAAACCAATCGTAAAGTTGGCATCCCAGTCGAAAACAAATTGTTCGGTTTTGGTTGCATCTTTAATCGCTTTGTAAATATTTATACCTGCTCTGTCTTTCGCATCTTTCAGGTCTTTATAAGAAGCCGGGTCACCTAAGATTGTATATCGCTCGTTACCGTTTCTCACCTTTTTCGCCATTGAGAAAGGTACACCACCGATAATAAAACAGGTTTTACGTTTCATGCTTGGTACAGCTGAGGCTTTTGCTTTTACCTCATCATATACCTTTCCATCATCTTCTCCATTCTGGAAATATTTCGCTCCATAGGTTTCCAAAGCCGAAACACCACCATTGTTTAACCATGAGATTTTAGTATTACCTGAGCCAATATCAGTTACAAAAGCTTCATCTTCAAAATCTTTAGGTAGCGTACATTTCAAGGCTAAAGCACCTTCCTGTTCTGGTGTTACCGTGTTTACAAAGTAGTTAAGCGCTTTTAAGTTCTTAACAATTTTCTGTGTCACATCGGCTTTCACAGCGCCCGAGCTCACTACGAAGTGGATATCACGACCGCTCACACCGAAATCAAGCATACCACCGATATATTTTTTCAAGCCGGTTCTGATGTCTTCATCAGTAGCCATATTTTCAGTTACGAGGCTATTTCCGAACTCTGATTTTTCCTTTTTCCAGTTTTTGTCTTTATCGATTCTCACAATAAATGAGTTGAAACCACTAGCGCCTAATTCTACAACCCCTTTCAGTTTGCCATTCACAGGCTCAGGTGCTACAAAACTGAATGAAGACGAGCCTGTAGCCGTTGCTTCATTATCACTATTAGTTGATGAGGCCGTAGAAGAACTTTCGGCAGCAGGGCCTTCTTCCGGTGCTTTGGTTGTCGCATCTGTTGTGGTAGTCTCATTACCTTTGTTCATCAAAGACTTGCCCCAACTGGTATTCTCTATAATATATTTGCCTCCAAAAAATAGACCCGCCAAAATAACAAGCGTAATCATAAATCTAGCAAATGGTGTGAGTGTTGTTTTCATTGTGTTAAGTGTTAAATCTACTGAGATTTTGTGTATATAAGATAGATGATAAAGTTTAGTATATGCTTAATGCGGGTATCTTTACCAGAAGTATTGATACCCGGTTTTTTCTTATTCAAAAAGTTTATCGTATTGATTACCAGACGGTTTGCTTGATGAAACATCTTTACCGGCAATCAATGCTTTTTTATCATTGCCTAATAATAAAGATACACCTTCATCTTCCCATTTCTCAAGCATCTTCAAGCCTTCTTCTTCAAATACGCCATTTTGCAGGTCGATAGAATCCATAAAGTTCGACGACATTTCCATGAAACGCTCCATTTCGCCCACTTTCTGGCTCACATCATCAGCGATAGATTCCATGGCCATATCAAACATCTGGCGTTGGTCTTTGTTACCGTTCAGGATATTCATGGCCGAACGCATAGCCGAGTGGCTGGCACGAATGGCTTTACGCTCCTGTTCTTTTACCGTTACCTGATCTTTAATGTCTTCAAGCATAATCTCCGAGTTTTCGTACATTTTGCCTAATACACGGTAAAGAATCTCCATCTTTTTGTATAAATCTTCCAGCTTGATATTCGATTCCTGTAAACGTCCGGCTTTGCGGGCTTTTAATACCATCATAGCCTGTTTATCAGTGTCTTTCGCTTTGCTAGCCAGATTTAAATCATTCTGAATCTGTTTTTTATTGGTTTCGATAATGGTTTTCAGGTTATACATCTGGCCTTTCAGCGTCGAAATCTGCTGATTCATTTTGCCCAGATTCCCTTTCAATTCATCTATATATGTTTTCAGGATACCGATTGGGTCAAGTTGTACGAAAAGCCCCGTTATCCAGCGCATAATACTTTTGTAAATGTAAAAAATCAGATTTCTCATTTTAGGGTCAAGTATCATATAGATAACTGCCGCCAGTACTATCAGCAAACCAGCCAGATACAGCGTGTTTGAAGCCAATGTAATGAGGTAAGGCAGCGCTTTATACAAAAGCACACCACCACCTAATAGTAAACCTGCGCCTAAAAGAGTACCTGTTTTGCCCTCAGGGCGTTCCCAAAACGATTTGGGTTTCATTTCTTGCATTTCCATATTTTATCAGGTAACCCTCCGCCCCCGGAGAAGTCTTATAAAATTCATAATGTATGTTTATAATTCCAGTAGAGTAAAGGGGCTTTCTCTTTCCGGAATCAGGGTTTTACTTATTCACAATTTTACCTATTTCAGGTATTTTCCCATGTTTTCCACGTCTTTGTTGATTTGCCCAGTCAGTTCGTCGAAAGTAGCATGGAAATCACTTAGTGTCGTTTCAATTTTTATCACCGCATCCGAAATCTCCGCTTTCATCTTCTCCATATCGGTCTGGTGTTTCTGTATTTCTTCGGTCAGCCTGGCAATCTGCTCGGTTTTGCCTTTGATAGTCGCCTCCATATCAGCAATGGCTTTTTCTTTGTTGCCAATCTGTTTTTCGCGTTGTGCGGCTACCGATTCCTGAAACTTTGCGTCTTCTGATGCCAGTACTTTCAGATAAAAAGTAGCCGAATCCGTTAGTTTCTGTGATGTCACACCCATTGCCTGTGCCGCAGCAAAAGCCGAGAAATAACGCGTCTGCTCGTCCATAGGCATTTTAGCCAGTGTCTGCAATGATTTCTTATACTCAAAATAATCAAAGCCTTCCTGGTTGTTGGCCTCCATGGCACTCAACAGAATGTCGTAAAACTTTTCTGATGCTTTTCCGGGAGGCGGTGGCGGTGTGGAACTTTGTGCGGTGCTGTTGACAGACGTTTCAGCTTTGGCCGGAGTAGCCTTGTCGGTACTTTCGGTAGTTTCGCCCTCAGATGGGGTCTGTACAACAAAAAGGCCCTTTAATGTTTTGAAAATATCGCTCATTTCGTTTACTGAACTATGTTTGCTAGCTTAAATGAAATAATAAATGGACTGGTGACTATAACCGTTTGGTTAATTTTGATTCAAATGTTGAGGTATTGCAAAGATTGTACAATCATAATCATACAACACAAGTAAATAGTAGTGTCGAATGGTTAAATTTAGTGATGATTTTTGAAATCTTTCAAATCCGTCGGGATTTTTGTTGAATATCTTTATTAAATGAGGGATTCAGCCTTTTAAAGTCGAGATGTCGAGAGACAGCGACTGAAACGGTCCGCCGGGCGGTAAGATTTAGAACCGACGCTCCGCGTGGTAAAGCGACTAAGGTGCGAAGAATATAACAACAGTATGATTTGACCAGAAATCACCTCAATCAATTTGAAAATACAATTCTAAGTCGGAAATTTATTAGATAACAATCCGCAACTAGTCGTCCACAACTAGTCGTCCACAACTGGTCGTCCACAACTGGTCGTCCACATAACAATTATTGCAATGAAAGAAGAAAAAAGTATTGTCAATATAGGTGGCAGAGGCATCACCACTTATCTGCCGGAGTATGACGAGCAAGCCTACAAGATTTGTCTGCTAGGTGCAACCTTAAATAAATGGATGAAAAAATATCCGGGTTTTCGGGAGGCTATTAAAAAGGCTAAATTGCTAGCCGATGCAAATGTGGCAGGGAGTCTATATAAAAGGGCGGTTGGTTATAATTATCAGCAAGTAGTTCTGGAGCCTATTCAAGAATCATCTAGTGAAATGACATCAGAAAAGGTAGTCGCTACGGTGACTACCTTTTTGCCAGAGGACATCGATGGTTTCCGGAGTGCCAAAGTAACTACTAAAGCCAATATATGCATGCCCCCATTTTTAAATGGGGTTACAATAGAAAATTATCCGAATTGGCTTTAGCCAAAACTGATCTCAATATTTGGCTAAAGCCGATTCGGATGTAAACCCCCAGCTAAAGCTGGCGGACGCCGCGCGGAGGCAATTAACTAAATAGCCTTCAATATTAAATACATATATTTCATTCGTTTTTATTTCAAAGGAATTTAATTAAAAATCTTCGAAGAATTCAATGCGAATACCGCAAACAGTTTTTAAATTTGTAAAGATTTATTGTTGTATAGACAAGTTATGAGATACTCTAAGCTTTTTCTCTTTTCTCTGATAGTGGTTGCCGCTGGTGCTATCATGGCTTTCAGTTTCAATCCTTTTTCAGATAAGGTTGATTTCAATACCGAAATCAAGCCGATTCTGAATAAGCATTGTGTGTCTTGCCACGGAGGCGTGAAAAAAGCTGCGGAACTGAGTTTCCTGTTTTCGCAGGAGGCCCTGAATACCAAAGGCAAATCAGGTAAAATAGCCATTATTCCGGGTGATGCCGATCATTCTGAATTTTATAAACGCCTGATAACAAATGATACCGAAGAGCGGATGCCCAAAGGTAAAGATCCGCTCAACAAAGAAGAAATTGCCTTATTGAAAAAATGGATTGACCAGGGCGCACCCTGGGGCGACCACTGGGCTTACCAGAAACCTGAAAAACCCGACGTACCATCGGTCGGTGGATTTTTTGCCCGTTTAGGACTGATTGAAGATGAGGAGACCCGTTTTGCCAAAAACGAGATTGATAATTTTGTTCTGCACAAACTCAAAGAAGAAGGATTGGAACATTCCAAACCTGCCGATAAAGGCACTTTACTACGCCGTGTTTATCTGGATTTAACAGGCTTACCCCCAACCGAAGAACAGTTACAAGCCTTTCTGAACGATAAATCTCCCAATGCCTACGAAAAAGTAGTTGACCAGCTATTGGCATCCCCAGCTTATGGCGAGCGCTGGGCAGCTATGTGGCTAGACCTGGCCCGTTATGCCGATACCAAAGGTTATGAAAGAGATGTGTATCGCAATATCTGGCGTTACCGTGATTATGTGATTAAAGCCTTTAATGAAGACAAGCCTTTCGATAAATTTACGATAGAACAGCTGGCCGGGGATTTATTGCCGAACCCGACCAATGAACAACTCATCGCCACAGGTTTCCACCGGAATACGATGAATAATGACGAGGGTGGAACAGTAGACGAAGAATTCAGAGTAGCAGCAACCATTGACCGTGTGAATACCACTTTTGATGTTTGGCAGGGCACTACGATGGGTTGTGTACAATGTCATACCCATCCGTACGACCCATTCAGACATGAAGAGTATTATAAACTCATGGCATTTTTTAACAATGCCCGTGATGAAGATGTGGTGAGCGATACGCCTTACCTGAGATTTTATAAGTCCGAAGATTCAACCAAAATAGAAGAACTGAAAAGCTGGATTCTGGCCAAGGGTAAAAACGAAAAGGAGTTCGAGAAATTTGTCAGGATTTTAGAACCTAAAGTTAATTCGCATGATATAGAGCCGCTATCGGCAGGTACATCTTCTTTATTAGATGCCAAGTATGTAGGCTTACAACACACAGGTTACGGCCGATTAAAAGGCGTAACATTGACGGATAAAAACCGCCTGGTAATGAATTTCAATACAGGCACCGAAAAAGGTGTGCTGCACATCAGAGACGGTAAAGTAGATGGCAATATCATTCTTACAATTCCGGTTTTTGCGGCTCGCGATACAGTCATGTTTTATCAGCTACCCAAGCTGGAAGGGCAGCATGATTTATTCTTTACTTTCATCAATCCGAAAAAGCCAAAAGACTGGTTCCAGATTAAGTGGCTCTCATTCCAGAAAACTTTTGGAGAGGGCAAAGAGTATGAGTCTGTCGAACTTAAATACAAAGAAATACTCAATGCCAAAGCCGACTTCACACCTATCATGAGTGAAGGAGAAGGCGATCTGGCGCGTGAACAACATATCTTTGAGCGTGGTAACTGGCTGGTACATGGCAAAGAGGTAAAAGCTGATGTACCAACGTATCTCTCAAAAATGCCCAAAGATTACCCACATAATCGTTTAGGATTGGCCAAATGGTTGGTTAGTGGCAATAACCCGCTTACGGCTCGCGTAGCAGTCAATCGTTTCTGGGAACAGATATTCGGTACAGGTATTGTTGAAACCGTAGAAGATTTTGGAACACAAGGATTCAGCGCATCAAATCCTGAATTACTCGATTATCTGGCGGTTACCTTTCAGGATGATATGCACTGGAGTATAAAACAATTGCTGAAAAAAATTGTGACCTCTGGCACCTATCAGCAATCGTCTGATGTGAACAAAGAATTATTGGAGAAAGACCCCTACAATCGTTTCTTAGCCCGTGGCCCACGTATCCGCCTCACAGCCGAGCAGGTGAGAGATCAGGCACTGTTGGTAAGTGGCATTTTATCTCATAAAATGTATGGCAAGAGTGTGATGCCTTACCAGCCGGATGGATTATGGCAGTCGCCTTGGAATGGAGAAAACTGGAAACTCTCGCAAGGAGAAGATAAATACCGTCGTGCCATTTATACTTTCTGGAAACGTACGGCTCCTTATCCATCAATGATGTCGTTCGATGCCCCAAGCCGTGAGTTTTGCCAGCTCAGACGTTTACGCACCAATACCCCTTTGCAAGCCTTAGTAACACTCAATGACCCTACCTACGTAGAGGCGGCACAGGAATTAGCTAAAAATATGCTCAAAAAAGGCAAAACCCCGGAAGAGCAGATACAAGCTGGTTTCAACTTGATTATGATGCGGAATATTGATAGCCGGAAATTGCAGGTACTTGCCAAACTTTACCGACAAACTGAACAAGAATACACCAAACACCCGATAGAAGCCTATAAATTCTTCGGTCGCTCAGATGTTTCTCCTAAAATGGCAGCCATGGCCGTAACCGCCAATGCCATGCTGAATCTGGATGAAATTGTGACGAAGGAGTAGGCTAAGGCGCCGCCTTCGACTGTGCAATGGCCATTTTTGGGATGTACCTATACTAAACCCAAGATACCTTAATTACGTTTAATAAATTTTCAGTTTTATTAATACCAAAAACCGCTGATATTAGTTTATTAGGGGTATTAAACTATAATAAACCATGAAAAAAATACTCTCGCTTCTCTCGGCACTTATTTTCATTTTAAATATCCATTCGTCAATCGCGCAGGATTGCGGCGGTTATTTTGCTTTCAAAAAAGGAATGAAAGTCGAAATGACTTCTTACGACAAGAAAGATAAGCTAACACTCACAACCAGATATGAAGTAATTGATTATAAGCCTATTGACGGTGGTATCTCCATGTCATTTGCCCACGAAGTATACGATGGCAAAGGCAAATTACTATCGAAAAGTGAATCGACAGGCAAATGTGTGGGCGGAGATTATTATACCGATATCCGCAATATCAGTGGTGAGATGATGCCTAAATCGCCGGATATGAAAGTAACTGTTACCGGCGACCAGATGATATATCCAAGAGATTTAAAGGTAGGAGATGCGTTAAAAGATGCCAGTATCAATGTAAAAACCGGATTTGAAGGCGGCATGACCATCATGAACATGAATGCCAATATCACTAACCGAAAAGTAGAAGCTTACGAAACTGTGGAAACGCCTGCTGGCAAATTTGAGTGTGCCAAACTGACCTATACCATGAACATGAAATTCATGGGCAACCGCACCCTGAAATGTACCGAATATCTGGCTAAAGGCGTAGGATTGGTAAAAACCGAACAATATGACGAAAAAGGCAACCGCCAGACTTATATGGTAGTGACAAAGATCGAAGGACAGTAGAAATATATTGAATCGATTATAGACGGAGTAGGGGGTCAAAATTTTGAACCCCTACAACATTTTATATTTTAAACCACAATAAAAATATCTCCCCAAATCAATCGGTCTAGAACAACGATTTTAAAAACAGATGATAAATCTGTAAATTGCATAAATTTTCAACCTATCACTATCATGCAACGACGAGCGGCCTTAAAAACCTTTGCCTTGAGTATTGGCAGCACCCTTGTGCTCCCATCATGGGCCAATGCCTGGAGCAAAGAAACACTCAGCCAGTCAGATATTATTCTCTCTTCTTCACAGGAAGCCTTATTGGCAGAAATCGTAGAAACTATCATCCCGAAAACAGATACACCTGGAGCCAGAGAACTGAATGTAGATAAATTTGTGACTCTTATGGTGGCCGATTGCTACGATGCCAAAGCACAGGAAACATTCAAGAAAGGTTTGTCGGCAGCAGATGAAATCGCAAAGAAAAATTACAATAAAGCCTTTACAGAAGTCGAGCCTGCGCAAAGACTGGCTGTATTAAACAAAATGGATAAATCAGGCAATGATACCGAAAAAGGGTTCATCAGACTAGTGAAAAACCTGACGATTCAGGGCTATCTGAATTCAGAATATGTGATGACCAACCTGCGTGTCTTTGAATTCATTCCGGGGCGCTATCATGGCTGTGTACCTGCCAAACCGCAGGCTGGCAAATAAATATCCTAACCCTATCAAAAATCTAAAATCATGTCATATTTTAATATAGATGCCATTGCGGCGCAAACTTTTGATGCCATCGTGATTGGTTCGGGTATCAGTGGAGGCTGGGCTGCCAAAGAATTAACCGGAAAAGCACTTCGTACTCTTGTTCTGGAGCGTGGGAAAGAAGTAAAACACGTAACAGATTACCCCACGACCATGATGCAACCATGGGAGTTTGAACACCGCGGACAATTGAAAAAAGAGGTACGCGATGCTAACCCGATTGTCAGTAAATGCTATGCTTTCTATGAGGGTACCCAGCAATTTTTTGTAAAAGATGCCGAGCATCCGTATGTACAGGAAAAACCTTTCGACTGGATTCGTGGCTACCAGACAGGTGGTAAATCTTTACTTTGGGCTAGACAAACCCAACGCTGGTCGAAATACGATTTTGAAGGCCCAGGTCGTGACGGTTTTGCTGTAGAATGGCCGATTGGCTACGATGATATTGCTCCTTGGTACAGCTATGTAGAGAAATTCGCAGGGATTTCGGGAAATAAAGATGGTGTAGCCAGCTTGCCTGATGGTGAGTTCTTACCACCACACGAAATGAACTGCGTAGAGAAATATTTCAGTCAGCAGGTAGCCAAAAACTATAACGACCGCCATATTATTATGGGTCGCTGTGCGCATATTACTGAACCTAAAGCAATACATTTGGCACAGGGCAGAGCTAAATGCCAGCACCGCACCATCTGTGAGCGCGGTTGTCCGTTTGGAGGCTATTTCAGTAGCAATGCATCTACCTTGCCTTGGGCTGCCAAGACCGGAAAAATGACGCTTCGTCCTGATTCGGTGGTGCATTCTATCATTTTTGATGAAAAGAAAGGCAAAGCGACCGGCGTAAGAGTGATTGATGCCAATACCAAACAAATGACCGAGTATTATGCGCGCATCATCTTTGTAAACGCAGCGGCATTGAACTCGAACCTGATTCTGTTGAACTCTATTTCCAGTCGTTTCCCGAATGGCTTGGGTAATGATAATGGTTTGTTGGGTAAATATGTGGCTTTCCACAATTATACAGCTACCATAAACGCTGATTATGAAGGCTATCTGGATAGCACAACTGATGGTCGCCGTCCGAACTCGCCTTATATCCCTCGTTTTCGCAATGTATTCAAGCAAGAAACCGATTTCTTGCGTGGTTATGCTTCGGGTTTTCAGGCAGGCAGATATATGCGTGACGACAGAAGCGCGATGGGCGAAGATTTGAAAAAAGGCTTATTGAATCCATACTTAAGCAATGTATGGAGCGTAGGCTCACACATGATGGGAGAGACTATTCCGAAAGAAAGCAACTATGTAAGATTAGATAAAACAAAAGTTGATCCTTGGGGTATCCCGCAGTTAAGTATCTCGGTTGATTATGACGATAATGACCGCAAGATGGTAAAAGATTTCTTCGAGCAACTCACAGAAATGTATACCAAAGCAGGTTTCAAAAATATCCGTACCAATGATTCGAACCGCACGCCCGGCTTGGATATTCACGAAATGGGTGGCGTAAGAATGGGTAAAGACCCTAAAACATCTCTACTCAACAAATGGAATGCCCTGCACGAATGCAAAAACGTATTCGTAACCGATGGTGCCTGTATGACCTCAACTTCAACACAAAACCCATCATTGACTTATATGGCACTCACAGCCAGAGCCGCTGATTATGCGGTGAAGGAATTGAAGAAAGGGAATTTGTAGGGGGTATTTAATGATATGAAAGAGCCTTGTCTGTGGGAATGGACAGGGCTTTTTTATTATTTTTTTTTAGGCTTTTATGAATAAAAATTTAGTGTAATATTTGCGTAAACGGGATATTTGTGCAACAATTAAACTGTTAAAAATGCTTTTAGAAAATGAAAATAATTTATATACTTAGTTTCTTAATATTCGGAGTAGCTTTTTTATTTAGAACCTATGAGAGTTTTAGTGAATTCTTAGTTTTTCGCAAGCTAAAGAAAACGGGTCTCAAAGCAAAAGGTAAAATTAAAGAATTTGAGAAAGAGGTAGGAGATACTTCTGATACCTATCACCCGATTATTCAATTTTTCACTTATTCAAGTGAAGAGATTATTGGGAAGCCGTTCAGTGGTGGATATACTGAAAGTGAATATTTTTACTCTCCCAGAGAAGTAGAAATTATATATCTGGAATCAAATCCGGAGATATTTATTATTAAAGGGCAGGGATTTGGCTATATAGCTTTTTTCATATTCAACGTAGCGATTATTGGCTTTCTGTTTTTATAATAAAAGCATTCCAACAAAGTCTTTGAAGACCCCAAACATTTTTTAGGTAAATTTTAAAAACAAAACCTTTTGATAAATCAAAATTTCAATCAAATCAGATGCTTGCTATTCTTGTTAAGTTAGTTATACTATCAAGTATGTTCTATTGGATATACATTGTAAGTAAGTCGTATGTTAAATTCCGTAAATTAAGTCAGCACGGCTTAAAGTCCAAAGGTATTATTTCAGGATTTGATAAAGTAGAAGGAGAGAACAGTGATACTTATTTTCCGATTGTTCAATTCAGAACATATTTAGGGCTGGAAATTAAAGGCAAACCAATTGAAGGATATGATGAAAAAAAATACCATGATTTACCAAATGAGGTAGAGGTTATTTATCTGGATTCGGAGCCCGAAAAATTTATCATTGAAGGACAGAAATTTAATCGTATTCACTTATTGATTGTACCTTTCCTTATATTCATGGGTTATGATATTTTTACAAGTTTGGCAGAACAAAATCCTGATTGGATGAATGAAATTATGCAATATTTTAAGAATCTGAGTTTCTGATTACATGAAAAGGCCTTATCTGTGGAAATAGACAAGGCTTTGTAGTATAGTCAACTATATTATTTATGGCAACTTATTGAGAATATTTTTCTCTTGCCTTTTTTAAGAGCGATGGCCTGACACTTAGTTTAAGCTGGTCACTATCAGTATAACCTATGACAACTGTTTCAATTTCACTATTAGGCATAGGATAAAAACTATAATCCATTTCTCCCTCATCCAGGAACTCTGTAAAATCAATTTGACCTCGAGTGTGCTTATGGTGAAAAGATAAAGAGATTTCAGAGGGCATAATCCAATTAACCCTACCTGTTAGTAAAGTGCCGATTGGAATTTTTTTAATAAATCTCTCTCTATTAGTGCCCAAATCGATACTTTTAATAGTACCTTGACTGAGCAACTCATGCGCTTCTTTTAAGCGAGAGGGTTTAATACTCAATTTGAATTGATGCATTGTGGGATAAGCATAGGCATGTACACCTAATACAACCGCTTCAATTCGAGAACCAAGCCGTGGAAAGGAATGGAGATGATAGGCCATCGGCGGTTCGTCTAAAAATTCTACTATGTCAACTACAGCATTAGTGTCTTCCATGCCAATGTCTAAAAAGATACCAAATGGCGCTTGTGCTGTTACCGTTCCTTTGATTAAAGAACCTGGCGGGATTTTTTCATTGAGTTCATTTTCAATTAATTCTTTTGAGTACATATTTATTAGATTAAGCTGCAAAAATAGGGATTGTATTTTATTTGTTTTATGGTATTTTTGAGCTTGCTAATATTACTTTATTAAAATGATTAAAACTTATTATTAATACTTTGTCCTTAAAAATGAACACATCTTTCTTTAAAATTGAACCTGATATAAGTTTTCCATATGTTAAAAGCGAACTTCTTGGTGAGACAGGCGGCTGGAGATATAATTCTTTTATAGATAAAATTACTGATGAAAAGCTTTATTATGAACTGACTCCCATAGAACTGGTTTTTGAATATAGTGAAGATGGATTCAAATTTGGCGATTTTCATTGGTATGGCGGGACATTTGCAACAACAAAAACTCTTATTGTTTCAGAAAAGCTCAAATCAATTCTGGAGCAATTAACTTTACTACCACATCGATTTTATCCAGCGATTATAAAGACCTATTTGCAAGGCATATTAACCGAAAGAGCAGACTATTTTGTTTTTCATTTTTTACAGGATTACCTTCAGGAAATTGACTTTAATCATTCTCAGTTTGCTGTGGGTTGGTTTAGCAAATATAAAGAAGAAGGAAAGCGTAGAGAAAAGTTCTTTAAGATTTTTGAAAGAGGAGAAATTATAGATTTAGAACATTATCATGCTAAATTAGATGAAGTTTTAGGAATGGGGCCTGTAATTTTTCCTTTAGAGTTAAAATTTAAAAAATTCTATGATGTGTTAAGTGCAAGATTCAACATGCATTTTAGTCAAAAGGCAAAGAAATTAGTAGAAGAAAATAATATAACAGGAATAAGATTTGCAGAATATAATGCTGAGGCTGAATTAAGTACTGTCTTTTATATTCCGAAGATAACTGTATGATGAAAGAAAAAAACAACTACAACACGCTTACTTTTAAACTATGAACACACCTTTTTATAAAATTGAACAATATTTTAGTTTCCCGCAAGTTAAAAGCGCACTTACTGATGTGACGGGAAAGAGTTATACTTATTATGTAGATAAGATTACCGATGAAAAGTTTTATTCTGAAAAGCTTCCCATAGAACTTGTTTTTGAGCGTAGAGAAGATGAAAGAAAGTTTGGCGATTTTCATAAGTCGGGTGGAATGGATACCTTTGACTCAAAAAACACTTTCATTGTTTCAGAAAAATTCAAATCAATTTTGGAGCAGTTAGTTTTACCACCGCATCGGTTTTATCCGGCTATCATAACAACCTATTTGCAAGGTATATTAACCGAAAGGACAGATTATTACGTGTTTCATTTTTTACAGGATTATTTTCAGGAAATTGATTTTAATCAATCTCAGTTTGCTGTAGGTTGGTTTGGAGAGTTTAATGAGGAGACATTCAATATAGAACAGTTCTTTAATCTTTTAGAAATAGGAGAAATAAAGAGCAATGAAGATTATATAAAAAAATCAGAAGAAATAAAAAATTTAGGATTGAGTGTTAAAGTTTTTCCACTCGAATTAAAGTTTAAAAAATATTACGACGTCTTAAGTGCAAGGTTCAATATGTATTTTAGTGAAAAGGCAAAGAATTTAGTTGAGGAAAACAATATAACCGGAATAAGATTTGAGGCATATAATCCGGAAGCTAAATTAGATAGTGTCTTTTATATTCCTAAGATAAGGGTATGATGCATTATATTATCATCTACTGAGGATTCGTATTTTCCTTATATTTGCAAAAATCTCAATCGCCTCATGAAATCAACCCTACTCACCTTACTAACCCTCCTCACCCTCTCAACCACCCTAAAAGCCCAGCCACGAAACACCCACTACATAACAAACCAATCACCCTTATACTCTCAACCTTACACAGCTTTGCCCTTAGGCAATATTCAACCAAAAGGTTGGTTAAGAAAAATGCTGGAAACACAACGGGATGGATTGACCGGAAATCTGGATAGTGTCTATGCACTGGTTTGTGGAAAAAATAATGGTTGGCTAGGAGGTACAGGCGATAGCTGGGAGCGTGGGCCTTACTGGATTGATGGCTTAGTACCCTTAGCTTATATACTCAATGATGCCAAACTAAAAGCCAAAGCACAGGAATGGATAGAGTGGAGCATCAAAAACCAACGTCCTGACGGTTATTTCGGGCCGTATCCGTTTGATGCTAAAACCATGAAACCTATCAAAGGCACGCAACAAACCATAAGCGAAGACTGGTGGCCTAAGATGGTGATGTTGAAAGTCTTTCAGCAGTATTATATGGCTACGCAGGATAAAAGAGTAGTGACGCTCATGGACAAGTATTTCAGATACCAGTTAAAAATGCTGCCGACTGTTCCGCTGGGTAAATATACTTTCTGGGCAGAGCAAAGGGGAGGAGATAACCTGCAAATTGTCTATTGGCTCTACAACATCACCAAAGAAAAATACCTGCTTGATTTAGCTGAAATCATCCATAAACAATCCTTCAACTGGACAACCATTCTGACCAACAATACTATCCGTAAAATGAATCCTTATCCTGATTTACATTGCGTGAATGTAGCGCAGGGTATCAAAGAGCCTTTAATTTACTACCAACAACACCCCGAAGCGCAATATAGCTATGCTGTAAAAGAGGGTTTATCGGCCTTACGTGATGTACACGGCTTTGTGAATGGTATGTATGGCGGCGATGAACAATTGCACGGCAACGACCCTACCCAAGGCTCAGAACTTTGTTCGGCAGTAGAATTTATGTACTCGTTTGAAAGTGTGCTACCCATCACAGGCGATGTCTATTACGCTGATTACTTAGAGAAGATTGCCTTCAATGTACTACCCACCCAACACGACGATAAGTATACTAAGAAACAGTACTTTCAACAAGTAAACCAGATAGAAATAACAGATAAAGGTAGAAACTTCGCTGATGACCGCGAAGCACGTCTGGTTTTTGGTACTACCACAGGCTATCCTTGTTGTGTCTCAAACATGCACCAAGGCTACCCTAAATTTGTGCAAAATCTCTGGTATGCTACGGCAAATAATGGCTTGGCGGCATTGGTGTATTCAGCGTCAACGGTAAAGGCAAAAGTAGCTAATGGGATAGAGGTAACCTTTGCCGAAGAAACCAATTATCCGTTCTCCGACCAGATTAAGTTCATTTATCAAACCAAAAGTAAAACCCAGTTCCCTTTACATTTAAGAATACCTGAATGGTGTACAAAACCAGTCATAAAGGTAAATGGCAAAGAGCAAGCTTATAATGGTGAAAAGATTGTGATTCTCAATCGTCAATGGTCAGAAAATGACGAAGTGATTTTACAATTGCCCATGGAGTTCAGGTACTCTTATTGGTACGAAAAATCAGTAGGTATTGAGCGTGGCCCATTGGTTTATGCCCTGAAAATCGGGGAGAAATGGAGCGAGGTAAAAACAGATGATTATCCTGATACTTTCTATGAAGTAACCAATACTACTCCCTGGAATTATGGTATTTCAAAAAAATACATCAGCGCCGACTCTATGACCGTAAAAGTAAATGAAACCGTGTCTGATTACCCCTGGAATTTAGCAAATGCCCCAATCACTGTAAAGGCCAAAGGCAGAATTATCCCATTCTGGGAAAAGACGATGAACTCAACAGGAAAAATCCCGTTTCCCTCACACCCTTATAATAATCTAGGTACGCCTCTGGAAACGCTTACCCTGATTCCTTATGGTTGTACAACCTTGCGAATTGCGCAGTTTCCGGTAGTGGATGCTCATCAGCGGTAGCGAAACTTTTGTGGCGCGAACGTCTCGTTCGCAGTTAGATATAAAATTGCGAACGGGACGTTCGCGCCACAATGATACTTAATACCCATACCACTCAGCCCACCACGCCTGCAATTGTCGGCGAATTTCGTTTTCGCGTGCATTATTGCTGGGTTCGTAGAGTTTTGTGCCTTTCAGGTCGTCGGGTAGGAAATTGAGTTTGGTAAAATTGCCCTCGTAGTCGTGGGCATATTTATAGTTTTTTCCGTAGCCAATCTGCTTCATCAGCTTGGTAGGTGCATTGCGTAAAGCCAACGGCACAGGCAGATGAGAAGTCTTTTCAGCCAAAGCAATGGCATTTTCAATAGCCATATAAGAAGCATTTGATTTGGGCGAAGTAGCCAAGTAAATAGCAGTCTGGGAGAGAATGATTCTGCTTTCTGGATACCCAATCGTCTTGACTGCCTGCATACAGTTATTAGCCATAATCACAGCCGTCGGGTTGGCATTGCCTATATCTTCTGAGGCCAGAATCAACATCCGTCGCGCAATGAATTCTACATCTTCTCCGGCTACAATCATACGCGCCATCCAGTACAAAGCCGCATTAGGGTCTGAACCCCTGAGTGATTTAATAAAAGCCGAAATAATATCATAATGTTGCTCGCCTGATTTATCGTATCGGGCAATATTGCGTTGCGCTACTTCTTCTACCAAATCATCGTTAATGATAATCGGCGTATCAACCGGAAAGGAAAAAGTAATGATTTCAAGTAAATTCAACAGCTTCCGCCCATCACCGCCTGAAATACGCATCAACGCCTCATACGATTCAACTTTTATATCCCGTTTCTGTAATTCTACATCTTCCTGAATGGCTCTATCGGTCAGTTCTTTTAATTCCTTTTCTCCAAAAGATTCCAATACATAAACCTGACAGCGAGAAAGCACCGCACCATTAATCTCAAAAGACGGGTTCTCTGTCGTAGCACCAATCAATGTAATCTGGCCCTTTTCTACGGCTGCTAATAGCGAATCCTGTTGAGATTTATTGTATCGATGAATCTCATCAATAAATACAATGGGAGGGAACAAACCTGACGGGCGGCTGATAACTTCCCGCAATTCTTTCACCCCTGAGCTCACTGCATTTAACTGATGAAACTGCCGTTTGGTAGTTTCGGCTATCAATAAGGCTAAAGTCGTTTTTCCTGTTCCGGGAGGCCCCCACAGAATCATTGAAGGTACCAGATTGGCTTCAATGGCTTTGCGTAATGGTTTATTTTTGCCCAGAATATGCTCCTGACCAATATAGTCATCTAATTTTTTCGGACGCAGGCGTTCGGCTAATGGTGCAGTCATTTTTAATGTTGTTATGAGATTTATAAATAATCTTAGTAGCGATAGAAATTTAACAAGAAATATTTTCAATGACAAATATACGGCGCTTCTTGGAATTGTAGAACCACTCCTCTATTTTTACCCATTCGAAAACAAAACCAGATTAGCTTCGACCTATGGCAAAGAAAACGACTTCTACCAAGCAACAAGAAGAACCTCAAGAAGAAAATCGCCCCAGTTTCAAAAACGTAGAGTCTTTCAGTTTATTTACCGATTTTGATATTAATCTTTTCAAGGCAGGTAAGCATTATCGCCTCTATGAAAAGATGGGATCGCACGTGATAGAAAATCAGGGCGTCATAGGTACATACTTTGCCGTTTGGGCACCTAATGCCCGCTATGTGGCCGTTATTGGAGGGTTCAACGGATGGACTCGTGGAGCGCACCCGCTGAATTCGCGTTGGGATGGTTCAGGTATCTGGGAAGGATGGATTCCGAATATAGGTAACGGAGAAGTCTATAAATATTTTATCGCCTCAAGTACCGGAGAAGACCTTGAAAAAGGAGACCCTTTCGCCTTGAACTGGGAACACCCGCCTAAAACGGCATCAATTGTCTGGGATACGTGGTATGAATGGCAGGATAAAGACTGGATGCAGACCCGCCGCCAGAACAATGCCCTAAATGCACCAATTTCGGTCTATGAAATCCATTTAGGTTCATGGCAACGTGATCCGGGCGACCCTGAACGCAGATTGACTTATCGTGAAATTGCCAATACATTAGTGCCTTATGTGAAAGAAATGGGCTTTACACACGTAGAGTTTATGCCTGTAATGCAGCACCCGTACGAACCTTCGTGGGGCTATCAGATTACCGGCTATTTCTCTACCAGTAGCCGATTCGGCACGCCACAGGATTTTATGTATCTGGTTGAGCAATTGCATATCAATGGTATTGGCGTATTGCTGGATTGGGTTCCGTCGCACTACCCGAATGATGCGCATGGTATTTACCGTTTCGACGGTACAGCGCTTTATGAACACGAAGACCCACGAATGGGTTACCACCCTGATTGGAAAAGCTATATTTTCAACTATGGTCGCTATGAGGTGCGTTCGTTTTTAATCAGTAATGCCATCTTCTGGCTTGACCGTTTCCATGCCGATGGTTTGCGGGTAGATGCCGTAGCTTCTATGCTTTATCGTGATTATTCACGTAATGCCGGAGAATGGATACCGAATATTTTCGGTGGTAGAGAAAACCTTGAAGTAATCTCGCTATTTAAAGAACTGAACGAAGAAATATACAGAAGTTTCCCTGATACACAGACCATTGCCGAAGAATCGACGGCGTTTCCGGGCGTTTCAAGACCGGTTTATACAGGTGGCTTGGGCTTTGGTATGAAATGGATGATGGGCTGGATGAACGATACCCTGCGCTATTTTGCCAAAGACCCGATGTATCGTAAATGGCATCAGAATGACATCACTTTCAGTGTGGTATATGGTTTCTCTGAAAACTTTATGTTGCCACTTTCGCATGATGAAGTGGTATATGGAAAAGGCTCATTGATTGAAAAAATGCCGGGTGACCAATGGCGTAAGTTTGCCAACCTTCGTTTGCTGTTTACCTATATGTTTACGCACCCCGGCACTAAACTCTTGTTTATGGGTGGAGAGTTTGCGCAATATGCCGAGTGGAATTTTAAGGAAAGTCTGGACTGGCATTTATTGGAGCAACAACCAAACAAAGGCGTAAATGAGTTGATGAAAGACCTCAACAAATTGTATCGCGGAGAAGCAGCTTTATTTGACAAGCAATTCTCGCCGGATGGTTTTGAATGGATTGACACCAGCGACCGTGAAAATGCCGTAATTGTATATGCCCGCAAAGGTTTCAATGAAAAAGATACCGTTGTCGTGATATTAAACTTTACGCCAATGCCACGTTCACCTTATAGAATTGGTGTACCAGCTTCGGGAACTTACGAAGAAATTTTCAACAGTGATAACCAGAAATATTGGGGCTCAGGCGTAGTAAATGGTGATTTGAAAACCGACAAAATCCCATTACACGGAAAAGATAATTCAGTAGAAATCTCACTGCCGCCATTAGGGGGCGTAGTGTTGAGATTGAAGAAGTAAAAACGAAAGGCTCTGAGAAATCAGAGCCTTTTTTATGAGTTTGTAACCCAGAGATTGTTCGGTGGCTTGGACTACGCTCAGCCGCCGAACAATGGAGTGATTTATGTCAATAAAATACCTAATTCAAAGAAGAATCCCTCGGAATCTTTGGCATAGTAGAGTTGGAAGTAAAAATCAAAGTCAGAATAATCGTTCCCAATACAATCAGCAACGTCAATTCAAAATGTGTATCAGAAGCTGAACCTAGTACAATTTTCTGCGAAGTTTTATTCAGTTTGGCTCCTTCTGTAATCTGTATGTTTGAAAGATGATTCAAAGTATTCAAAACCCCATAAAAAGCTTCATCTAATATCTGTTTGCTTAAGGCTGCATTGATGAAATCTGATTGATGGATATGTGTTTTCTCTAAAGCCAATCCATTCGCTATTTTTTTCTTAAAGTCTTTGAATAAAACCTCTTCCGTAGGGGTGAGTTTCGTTTTTTCATAAGAAACAATTAATCCTTCAATCGCGTGATTATGCGCTTTTAGTTTATCGCTAATCTGATTTAGGTCGGTCTTTGTATGGCATTCATCTACGAGCAATTTCTTGCGTGATAAATGATTCGACATTTCATATATATAGCTCTCAGCCAGCAGACGGTCTTCATAAACAGCCGAAAAACTATCGCCCAGTTCATTAAAATGCCTTTTATCAGAGACATTCTTGATAAACAAAAAAACAAAAATAACGGTGAGTGCCATAGCGGCTTTCATCTTCTGCTCGATACTATATGCCCATTTCATGATGAAGTGATAAAATTGATTTAATACAAATATAAGTAAAAATAACTATATTTTATTGGTAATTAATAAGGAAGATTAACCAGAAGGGCAAAAGAAAAGGAGCTATTAAAGATAGCTCCTGAAAATATCTTTCTAAGACTCAATCAATATTAATTGATGTATTTTCCAAGTAGATCACTAAAGTTATCGGCCGGACTTGGGTCACCGATAGCTCTGAATTTCCAGGTATTGTCTTTGCGATAGATTTCTGCAAAGGTCATCGAACACATGCCGTTATACGTACTATCGCTCGAAAGATTATAACGGGCAATCTCTTTGCCTCTGGCATCTACGGCTCTGATGAATGCATTATGAAGCATACCAAAGTGCTGATTATTCATTTTGCCCTGATAAATCGTTACCAGAAATACAATACTATTATATTGCGGGCTCAGCGAATCCAGCAATACAATGATTTGCTCATCGTCACCATCTCCCTCACCTGTACGGTTATCTCCGGTTGATTTTAATTGACCAGACGGATGCTTCTGGTTATTATAGAAAACAATATCACTGCCAATAAAATTGAAATTATTACCATTGTAAGGTACTGTTCTGCCTAAATTCGCGATTTTATTATTGGCGTTTAATACAAAAGCAATGGCATCAAGGTCATATTCTGCATCCGACGAATAGGCGCTTTTCTGACGAATATCCCAGCCCAAACCGATAGTTACTTTTGTTAAATCAAATACTTCGCCCTTATCATTTTTTCGTAAGTCGATAGTTTGTCCTTTTAGTAAATTTATAGCCATATAATGAATGTCTTTTAATATAAATAAGTAGATAGGATAGGGTTAATTCATGCACTGAGCCACCGACGCAATCAAACTGATCATTCCGACAATAAATTTCAATACGCCAAAAAAACTTATTTCTTCTTCTTGAGCAGGTTGGGGTTGCGACGAAGCCTGCACGCTCTTAGTACAGTACTTGATGGTAGCGATGTCCAGAATATGTTGCGCTTCTGATGGAGTAGCCCCCTTGGCAATCAGGTCCTGAATAATGCTGGCATGCGGAATGTCTGCGGCATATTTAAGATATGCGTATTGCAATAATAAATCATTCATTTTTTTAAGGTAGATAAGTGGTTTTCTTTTTTAGAATACAAAACAATGGGTGAGGTAAAAAATGTAGTAGTCATGCAACAAAACCAACAGCTGAATATACGCTCACTTCTCAGACAAATTTAATAAAAGGCAACTAGAATGACAAATGAAGGATATTAAAAAACTCGCTAATGTTTTATTAGCGAGTTTTTTAATATCCTTCATTTGTCATTCTTTTACATTTTACCCTTATTATAGAAGAAGTATCAGCAAAGCATCATACCTCTTAATGCTTATTATATTTCTTCACCATATCTAGTGTATACTGCATGGTTTTGTTGCTTTTCCACGATAAATGCCCCGGTATTACATACTTCGGCGCAGGATATTTTTTGATAGAACGGGTCAATGATTTCTCCCATTCTACCGGATTTGCATCTGATAAGTTACCCACATCAGTAGCCTCTGTACTCTTTATAAAGCATCCGCCGTATAGTACCTTATCTTTTTCAAACCATACCATAATATTATCTGGCGCATGGCCTTCTCCCGGATAATAGGTTTTAAAGCTATATTCGCCCACTTTAAAAGTAGTATCTTTCCTGAAATGATATTCTGCCTCCTGTTCATTAAATTTTTTACAAAGCTCCCAGGTCTGTAGGCTTGAATAAGTTTTAATTCCCTTAGCTTTCAGAATATTCAACCCCGCAGTACGATCGGCGTGGAAGTGTGTTGAAATACTCATCACTACTTTTTTGTTATGGCGCCTTTCTATGCTATCCAGTAGTGGAAGCATCTGGTTTTCATCCCAAGGGGTGTCTATCATAACAACCCCATCTTTTGTTACCACATACATACTATTGGCCGGGTAAAGCGTGCCTTTGTAATCATTGTAAGTAGTGTAGACATAAAAATCTCCTGTCAGATGTTTAATGTCAAGGCGGTTGGTTTGGCCGAATGAAGAAATGCTAAAGAAAAAAGCACTGATGAAACTGATTAATGGAATGGTTTTCATTGATGAATTTTATGGATGATGTTTAATTGGAAAGCGGAACTTAAAGACTATTTCGTTGGTATGGGTATTTTTTACATTGAACTTGTTTAATATTAATTTCGCCAATAAAAAGGCTTGTAAGTTTATTCAAAATAATTTTTATGCTAGTGCAGACTTTAGTCTGCACTAGAAAGATGACATTTCCTTTGTTATTTTAGACGGCGATCGCAACGGCGCCCGTTTCATTCGCTGTTACTTATCATAATTCAAGCAAATAAAGCCAGTATTTTTTACCCAGCCTTGACGGTAATTCTTTAACCCTGTTGAAGCCCATGCTTTCGTATAAATGACGGGCGGCGTCCATAAATTCAGACGTATGCAGGGCAATGACGGTCTCTCCATTGGCTCTTGCGTAGTCAAGACATATTTCAATCAGGCGGCGGCCCAGACCTTTTCCGGCATAGGCTGCATCGACACCTACCATTCTTAAATAAGACCAGTCTTCCCGAAAAACCTCTGTCGGGTTGCCTCTTGGAATAAGAAAGGCCATACCAACCACTTCACCATCATGTTCACAGACAAAGCATGTTGATTGGTTTAGTAATTCAGGATAAGTATTTTCACCAGTCAGGTATTTGTTCAGTTTCTCCCAATTATCTTCAGTTAACTGGTTTTTAAAATTCCCAAATGAGTTTAGGCCGATTAGTTTAAGTTTTTCAATATCCTTGATTTCTCCCTTTCTAAAAGTGTATTCCTGCATTAGAATCAATGAGTGGTTTAATGTGGTTTTAGTAGTGATTACTATGCTTTCAGAGCCGCCAGTAATCATACTGAATATACTCGGCAGTCTCATTGGCCACGTCCTTTCCCAAAAGTTTAGACAATACATATAACGACATATCAATCCCGGCTGATACCCCAGCAGAAAGAATAATTCGCCCATTATCGACCCAACGTTCTTCGGGATATAAATTTGTATTTGGTGCTGCCTCCCGCATTTGGTCTATAGCTTTGAAATGTGTAGTGGCTGATAGTCCTTCCAACAAACCCGCTTTTGCCAGAATCAGAGAACCTGTACAAACTGATAGGAGTAATTCCACTTTTTCGTTCATGGCTCTTAGCCAGTCAAGCAGTTTCTGATTGTGCATTTCTCTTCTGGTGCCAAAGGGCGTGCCATCCGGTTTAAAGCCTCCTCCTCCCGGAATCAATAGAATATCAGGTGTCGGGCAGTCTTCAAAAGTATACGTAGCTTCTACAATCAGGTTATTACGGGCCGCAATTTTCGGCTTTTCGGCTACTGTAAATACATCAAAATACCCTGCTTTGCCACCCTGTTTTCCGGCTACGCCGAAGATTTCAAACGGGCCGGTAAAGTCTAAAACCTCTACTTCATCAAAAATAAAAATAGCAACCGATTTCATAAAAAAAGGGAATTACAAGCTGGTTTTTTTTTGAACAATTGACAGAATACTGCGAAAAATCCTGAAATCTGGTCTGTGCAAATTGTTACTCTCGCAAATTAGATTTTTCTTTGCAAAAAATTCAGATTGCATGCAGAAAATTACTATTGCCGTGGATGGCTATTCGAGTTGTGGGAAAAGTACAACAGCCAAAAGAGTGGCAAAGAAATTAGGCTACAGCTATATTGATACCGGCGCCATGTATCGGTCGGTGACACTCTATTTCCACCAACACCTGGTTACGCTTACCAACGATAGAGAAGTAGAAAAAGCCCTCGAAAATATTCATATCGAATTCCGCCATAATCCGAATGATGGCCGGAACGAAACTTTTCTGAATGGCTTGAATGTAGAAGACGAAATCAGAAAATTATATATTGCCAATCAGGTGAGCGAAGTAAGCGCCATTGCCGCTGTGAGACATGCCATGGTAGCTCAGCAACGCCGGATGGGGAAAAATAAAGGCGTAGTGATGGATGGCCGGGATATCGGCACGGTGGTTTTTCCGGATGCCGAATTAAAAATCTTTATGACTGCAGACCCGATTATCAGAGCCAATCGCCGACAAATAGAATTAGCCGATCGTGGTGATTTAGTAGATTTGGAGGAAATAATCGAAAACATCAAAAAACGCGATTTAATAGATACTACCCGTAAAGAAAGCCCACTAAGAAAAGCCGAAGACGCAGTTGAAGTAGATACGTCCCACATGACATTAGATGGACAAGTGGAGATAGTCTGTATGCTGGCTCAAGAGGTTTTGAGTAAGAAACTCAAAAATTCTGCTTCTTAACCTCATGCAACAATTTGATTATATCATTGTCGGGCAAGGCATTGCAGGGTCTTTGCTAGGCTATCAGCTTCTGAAAGCGGATAGAAAAGTATTGGTGCTGAATGATGAATCCATCCCCACTTCGTCAGCCGTTGCCGGTGGGATTTTTAATCCCATTACCGGAAAAAATCTGGATAAAACCTGGCTGGCTGATACCATCTTTCCCTATTTCAAAGAGTTTTATCTTTCGCTTGAACGAGAAACCCATAGCTACTTTTATCAAGAAACCAATCTCTTTCGCCCTTATGCCAATGAGCAACAGCGCAAACATTTTCTGCAATTGACTGATGAATATGATTTGGATAAGTACATTTCTTTAGTGAAACCGGATTCCTACCAGGAAGTAGAAAATCCATTAGGAGGCTTATATACCAGTTTTGCCGGATGGGTAGATGTACCTTTGATGATTGATGCATTGAAGCAATTATTCATCCAGTCAGATGCTTATCAGGCCGAAAGATTTGATTATCAGGCATTAGAAGTCTCACAAGAGAGGATTATTTATAAAAACTTTCAGGCAAAAAGAATCATTTTCTGTGAAGGCTATTATGCTTCTCAGAATCCTTATTTCAAATGGCTTCCTTTTAATCCGGCCAAAGGTGAAACCCTGATTGCTAGCATGAACGACTATTCTATCAAGGAAATCGTTAATCAAGGCTCGTGGATTATTCCATTGGGTAATCAGCAATACAGATTTGGCTCAACCTATGTCTGGAATCAGCTGGACTGGCAAACAACTCAGGAGGGTACAGAAGCCATTACCAGCAAAATTGATAAATTCCTCAAAACTTCTTATCAGCTCGTTGATCAGCAGGCAGGTATTCGCCCGACTACCAAAGACCGTCGCCCTTTTCTAGGCAACCATCCGGCTTATGCCAACGTCTATGTTTTTAACGGATTGGGCACCAAAGGTGTTTCGCTTGCGCCTTATTTTGCCGAGCAAATGTTATTTTTTTTGGAAAACAATAAAGATTTAATGCCAGACTCTAACATTCAGAGATTTTATTCGTTATATTCGTTATAAGATTAAAAGTATATCTTAAAATAATGTTTTGGCCTTTAATTCTCTCTTTTTTCAGTTTTGCACGGCCACAACAATAGAATTTGATTATATACTAAGCATATAACCCATAATCCAGGAAATTAAGTGTTTTGAGACCCGACCGAAGGAGCGGGATTATTCAGAGAGCTATGGAAAAATTCTCTACTTATCGCCGATGCGCTTTGCGCCTATTTACCCTTAATGCTCTTATTTTCATAGGAATACAAACTGCTTTTGCCCAAAATTATTTTTCGTCTACACAAGAAGAATTTGGTAAAAATCGTATTCAGGAAAAAAGATTCGAGTGGCTCACTATCAGAAGTAATAATTTTGAGTTTAATTATTACCGTGGAGGCGATAAAATTGCCCAAAGCGCTGCCAAACTTTCAGAAAGTGAATATGACCGTATCACCGAGTTATTGGGTTATACGCCTTTCACTACCATGAAGATTTTCCTGTATAACTCGCCTAAAGATTTAGCCCAAAGTAATATCGGACTCACTGCTCCTATAGACCTCGACGGGAGTATTCTGAATCTGGCCAAGTCACGCGTGCAGATTGCGTATACAGGTAATGAGGAAACTTTCAAGAAAGAATTAATCAGACAAATATCCCGTTTGTTTGTATACGATATGCTCTATGGAGGGTCTTTGAAAGAAGTACTCCAAAGCTCACTTTTATTGACCGTTCCTGAATGGTATATGGCGGGTATTTCGGCCTATATTTCTGAAAACAGTGAAGAACCTGCTGTCCTTGATCGGCTGAAAGTAGCGGTAATGAAAAATAAGGATAAAAAGATTTCTCACCTCGAAGGCAAAGATGCCGAGCTGGTAGGACAATCTATCTGGAATTACATAGCTATGCGTTATGGTAAAGATAATATCTCGAATATCCTGAATCTGACCCGTATTATCCGTACCGAAGAATCGAGCATAACCAGCACATTGGGTATCTCTTACAACCGCTTCATGAAAGAGTGGAAAGATTTTTATCTGAGTGGGGCTTATGCCAATACCAACGAGAAACTTGACGAACCAAAAGAAAAAACAATTGTTTCGCCTAAAATAGAATTAACAAAACCTAAAGAAAAACTGGTTTTAGAAAAAGGAGAAGTAGACACAGATAATTATGAGTTCGATGCCGAGAATGTGATTAAATCGCTGGCCAACGAAACAGCTAGAGCAAAGGTTGATAACACGGATAAATCAATACCGAAATCGGGCAGATACAGAGAAACATTGAAAATCAAAGGCCCTTATGCCTATGAAAATCTCATGATTGCCAACGATATGAAGTTTGATTTCCTGATGGATCCGGTGCGCCGGATGGGAGTAAAACTAAATCTGGTATTGAATGATTTATTAGAAAATCATAATATCAAGCTAGGGCTTTTCGTGACTCCGATACTCAAAAATCATGATGTTTTCTTAGAATACAACAATAACGCTAAGCGTGTCGACTGGGGCTTTGGTATCATGCGTCGCTCTATTTCATTGGGCGAATTAGATTCCCGTAGTTTATATCTGTTCCGTCCGTTAGGTATTACTACCCCATCAACAGCCATTGTGCCTATGGATAGACGCTTGTATTATAACAAGTTTTCGGTCTATGCCAATTATCCTTTCAGCCGCAATCTGCGTGTAGGTATTTCACCTTATCTGATGACAACCACCGATATTGATTTGGCAGAATTAGGCCGTAAAACCCTGAGTTCTAATTACCTAGGGTATAAAGCTGAATTGGTTTACGATAATACTACACCGCTTTTCAGCAAAGTCTTGTTAGGAACGCGTGCAAAAGTGCGTTTAGAGCGCAATTACAGCCTTAACTCAAGTACCGAGAATTTCAGCCGTCTCGTAATAGATGCCCGTCATTATCAAAGAGTTCTGAACAGCTTTATTTTTGCGGCTCGTTTGTCTTATAGCCGTTCGTTGGGCAGCGCGCCAAAAGAGACATTTCTGGGTGGTGTTGAGAATAGCATTAACCGTAGCGTTGAGCAGATAAATGGGCAAGGTACAGGTATTCCACGTGATTTGCGCGATATTCTTTTCTACGATTATGCCGGAAACTTAAGAGGTTTCAATTTTGCTAAATTATATGGTACCAGCCATTTATTAACCAATTTCGAATTACGCCTGCCATTAGCGCAATATTTCTCGAAAGGCTCGCTTACTTCTAATTTCTTACGCAATATGCAATTCGTAGGATTCAGTGATATCGGTACAGCCTGGTATGGCAACAAAGGGCCATTCAACCGTCAGAATAGTTTGAATACAGAAGTAATTGGTGGAGGTGCTAACCCGTTCAGAGCAACCGTAACCAATTTCAAAAATCCATTCCTGATTGGTTATGGAATGGGTGTAAGAACCACGATTCTGGGCTATTTAGTAAAAGCCGATTATGCCTGGGGTCTTGAAGACAAAGAAGTAGGCAAACCAAAGCTATACATTTCGCTTGGTTACGATTTCTAATAGATACATAGCCTTCAGTTAGAATAAACGCTATCTGAAGATGATATAGAAAAACCCGTTCCTACCGAATGGGTTTTTCGTTTGTTTAGCACCCAACCAACCAATAACCTGATGAAGGCCGACCAGAAAAAAATCCAACAGACCGCTATTTTATACAACCAATTGATTAATTTCTTCTGGTCGATAATGGCATTTGCGCCTGTGGTTTATTTCTGCTATCAGTATCTGCCCCTAAAACTCTTGTATCTATTCACAGGCATTAGTTGCATAGTTATTTTCCTGCCTAATGCTATGCTTGATAAAATTCAGCTAAGCCAATCTTGCAATGCCTATCAAAAAATCGGAATCCGCTTCATTAAGAAATATACGCAGGATGGAGACTGGGTAAATAGATTCATCAAAACCCGGCACACTCAATATAAATATGTAGAGAACCGACAGGCTATTAAAAAGCTGATTAGTAAATCTTATATGCAGGAAAAATTCCATTATCTGGTTTTTGTATTCTTTCTCTGCCTCATGGTTTATGCCATTTTGCTTGGCCTCTTTGGTTGGGCAATTTTTATCGGCATAGCTAACATTATCTATAATATCTATCCCATTTTTCTGCAACAATATAATCGGATCAGGATTAATCACCTCTTGAAAAGGCAAACCAACTGAAAACAAAACCAATAAGCATTATCCACTTTTTTTAACCATCTTATAATCAATGAATCATTTTCCTGTTACTACCTCTACGCTTTCCGAGCCACACCTGGCCTTGTTTTTACAAGAGAAATACGGCCTCAGCACTAATACCACCTGTCGATTATTAAAGGCCGGAATCAACCATGCCTATCTGGTAAGTGATGGCGAGAAAAAATCTGTTTTCAGAATTTATAGCCTCAACTGGCGGAAAGAAAAAGAGATTTCAGAAGAAATCAGACTACTGAACTTGCTGAACGAAAATCAGATTCCTGTGTCGTATCCAATAGCCGATACCCAAGGAGATTATATTCAAACCCTGAATGCCCCGGAAGGAGAAAGATTCGGTCTGATGTTTTCTTATGCCAAAGGCGAGAAGATTCTTAATTTCTCACCCGAAGTGCATGAGAAAATAGGCATAATCATGGCAAAATTTCATCGTGTCACTCAGGATCTTTATTTAGATAGGGTTACCTACACGCCCGAAGAATTATTGATAAAGTCGCCGCAACATTTCTTTGGTTTTTTACCTGATGATGCCCCGGAAGTAGAATTCATCCGCTATGCACAAAAGCATCTGCTGGCGCAGTTGAAGAAAGTCGATGAAACGCAAGTGCGAAAAGGCGTAATACATCTCGACATCTGGTTTGATAATATGAATATTCTGAATGAAGAAGAAATAACCCTGTTCGATTTTGATTTCTGCGGCAATGGCTGGCAATGCTATGATATTGGCTACTATATCTTACAGATTCATAGCATAGAGGCAGATGAAAACGAGTATAAACTCAAAGCAGAAAGTTTCCTGAAAGGCTACGAGTCTGTCACCGCGATTAGTGCCGAAGAAAAACGTTTGCTACCTATGTTGGCCGAATGTATTTACCTGTTTTATCTGGGCGTGCAATGCCGGCGATTCAACAATTGGTCAAATACCTTTATCAATGATGTATATCTAACAAGGTTCATCAATCTTCGTATCAAACGGTGGTTTGATTATAATAAACTGGGTGAGCTTATCTAAGGCTCATACAAACTATCGTTTCGTATAGGAGATGTTCAAAATTTTGAACCCTTACCTCTCAAAATAAAACTTTTGACTATTAACAAAAACTTTGCATCAGATACTTTTCTAGGTGGGGTTTTAATTGGCAAACGGTCAATATAACAGGTTATTGAAAAATGCGACTTTGTTTGTAATTTTATCAATTAAATTACAAACGCAGAATACACATGACCAATAACGAAATCATTGCACATAGGCTTTATAACCAACAGATTACTGAAACCCAATTGACCAGACCAGAAGAAGTGGTTTCATGGCTGGTAGCGGTTCAGGCGCAGGAATACGCCATGTCAAAATGGGCGATAGGATTGAGAGTAAATGGTGTTAATGAAATCCAGATAGAGCAAGCCATCGACGAGGGCAAGATTTTGCGTACGCACCTCATGCGCCCAACGTGGCATTTCGTAAGCCCTGCCGACATCAGATGGTTATCGGCATTGACAGCCCCTAGAGTGCATGCCTTCAATGCCTATCAATATCGAAAAAACGGTCTGGATAGCTCGGTTTTTAACAAGTGCAATGATATTATGGTCAAAAACCTGGAGGGTGGCAAATCGCTTACCCGCGCTGTTTTAAATACCGCGTTTCAGGAGGCTGGTATTGCAACAGATACCATTGCTTTAAGCTGTATCATGATGCAGGCCGAACTGGATGGGATTATCTGTAGCGGCCCACGTCAGGGTAAGCAATTTACCTATGCCTTGATTGATGAGCGCGTGCCAGCTACTCAACCATTAAGTCAGGAAGAAGCATTAAGCCAGTTGGCATTGAGATATTTTACCAGCAGAGGCCCAGCCACAGCACAGGATTTTGTCTGGTGGTCGGGTTTAACCATGAAAGAGGCCAAAGCAGGCATAGCTAATCTCCCTCCATACTTTATTCATAAAAAAGTAAATGGGCAGGAGTACATTTATGCACCTGCCAATCCAAAAGAAATAGAACACCCGACACATTCGTTTCTGATGCCCGATTATGACGAATACGGTATTGCTTATAAAAACCGCGAAGCCATTTCGTTGCCTAAGAATAAAGTTGTTATTAATCAGGAAAAAAATGGTTTTCCATTTAACCGTATGATTATTATCAACGGAACGATTGCAGGGGCCTGGCAAAGAACCATAAAAAATAAAAAAATAAACGTTGAGCTTGCCCCATTTTATGCCTTTAATGAGCAAGAAAACGCCATTGTTGAGAAGTCTGTCAACCGATTGAAGACTTTCTTTGGTGGGGCTATTGATGATACTGAGTAATAGATTATTATGAGCCTGGTTACCTACATTCCGAGCGATATACTGAAACCTTATATAAGGTTATTAGCTATTTCTGAGGCTACTCAGGAGGCAGAATATAAGGTTTTGCCCGGCACTTCGCTGGTGATGGGGTTTCAATACAGAGGGCGTCTGGCAACGATTGAAGACATCAGTGTAAAACCTCTGGATACCGCAGGAATTACAGGCTTGCAGGATAAATTCAGAATATTTCAGAATTCAAATAATATTGGTACAGTGCTGGTTTTCTTCAATGAAACAGGAGCCGCTTACTTTTTCAAAGCACCTATGCATGAGTTGTTTGGAGAAAGCGTTTCTTTAGAGAATTTTACAGGGAAGTCGCTACTGAATGAAATAGAAGAACGATTATCTGAGGCACAGACTGCCCGGCAGCGGATTGATATAATCGAGCAATTTCTGATCAACCATTTACAACCTATCCAGGCCGATGCACTGGTACAATCAGCTATTCAGCAGATTCAATTGGCTAAAGGTAATATCCGAATTAGTGAACTGGCTAAACAATTATATACAAGTAAAAGCCCTCTTGAAAAACGATTCAGAAAGATAGTAGGGGCATCACCCAAAAAATTTGCCTCAATCGTCCGGTTCAATGCTTTGTTGAAAGAATCCACTCATGAAAAATCATTGACAGAATTAGGATATGATGCAGGCTATTTTGATCAGGCGCATTTCATTCATGATTTCAAGGTCTTTACCGGCGAAACACCGGAAACTTATTTCAATAAGAAAAACAATTCTCATAAATGACTCTATGAATCAGTGTCAGCTTTAATTTCCGATTGTATATATGCATAAACTCCCTTAGAATCCTCGGCATTAAACCATTGAAAATTATCTTGATTCTTGAACCAGGTCATTTGTCTTTTGGCATATCTTCGTGAATTGCGTTTCAATAATTCAACCATCATCGGGTAATCATACACACCATCCAGAAACTCAAAAACCTCTTTATAACCTACCGTTTGTAAGGCATTATGGTTTTTATAGTTGGTCAAGCCTTTCACCTCGTCCATTAAACCATTAGCCAGCATCATATCCATACGTCGGTTGATACGGTCGTAAAGTTCTTCCCGTGGGCGTTCAATGCCTATTTTGATGAACTCAAAACTTCGCTTTACTTTAGTCTTTTTATGAAATTCCGAAAATGGTTTGCCCGTACTCAAACAAACTTCCAAAGCCCTCACTACTCTTTGAGAATTCTGTAAATCAGCAGTGGCAGCGTATTCCGGGTCAAGCTTTTTAAGTTCTTCTGCTAATATCGCCACACCCTCAGTCTCTAGTCTTTGCATCAGGTTTTCGCGCAAGGCCAATGGCGCTTCAGGCATATCATCCAAGCCATCAGTGATAGCCTTCACAAATAAGCCAGAGCCCCCGGTCATGATTACTACGTCTTTCCGTTTGAAAATATCTTCTTCCAATATTCTGATGACATCTCTCTCAAAATCTCCGGCACTATAATAGGTATCAATGCTATGCGAATCAATAAAATGATGCACAACGCCATCCATTTCTTCTTTAGTTGGTTTGGCTGTACCGATACTGAGTTCTTTGTAAAACTGTCTTGAATCCGCTGAAATAATTTCAGTATCCAGTTGATGAGCTAATTTTATAGCCAAGTCAGTTTTGCCAACGGCAGTTGGGCCGACTAATAGAATTAAGTATTTACTGGGTGTTTGTGTCAAGTTTATTTAAAGTGCTTTTAGCTGCAAAAATACTGAAAAACGGCTTATGATATATCTTTATAAATGAAGAACTCTTATATGCCTTATGTTCTTTTGTTTTCATGGTCCTGGGCTATTACTTTTTTTCAGCTAAAAAAAGTAACAGCCCAGGACTATGAAAAACAAAATGATCTAAAGACAACAGCATCATACCGTAATATTTCTATATTTGATTAAGAAACCCTTATCTGAATTTTACGTCTCAATTAAAAAATTACGCTTTGGAAAACATGGACTTTCTGCTTTTTATTTTAGCGCTTGGTGTAGGTGGAATTGCCGCCTGGCAGGTTTTTAATTGGATGTACGGCAAGAAAATACGTGATAACCGCGAGCAATTGCGACGTGAATCAACTCTGTTACTTGAACGAATAGAGAAAGTATTCAAAGTAGTAGTAGCCGAGGGATATTTTACCGAGATCTACGACCATAGCAGCAAGAAAGACTTCTGGGGGCTTTTCAAAATCAATAAAAAGGCATTGGTAGTGTCAAGAGCAAAGGTTTCGGTAGGGTTTGATTTTGGTAAAATGAAAGTCAGACGAGATGAAACCACCCGCAAACTGATAGTAGAAGCGTTTCCAGCTGCCGAAGTAATCTCTATTGATACCGACTATAAATTTTATGACATAGACCAGGGCTGGCTCAATAAATTCAGCCATGAAGACTATACCAATATCCTGAATGAAGCCAAGAAACTGATGCAGGAAAAAGCACTGGAAAGCGACTTGCCCAAAGTAGCCAACCGCCAGATAGGCCTAATGATGAATCAACTAGCTGCCTGTGTTAATTGGGAAATCGACTACAAGCAACTGGAGACTAACAATAAAAAAGAGTTATCTGAATTCGGTGATTTTCAGGAGGTACAATAGCAATAAACAAGTTTAATTAATCACTAAATCACTCAATAAATTATTTGAACGCCGCAATCCCTGTAATGGCATTGCCTAAAATCAATAAATGTATATCATGTGTGCCCTCGTAGGTCACTACCGATTCGAGGTTCATCTGGTGGCGCATAATCGGATATTCACCAGTAATACCCATCCCTCCATGTATTTGTCTGGCTTCACGGGCAATTTCAAGTGCCATTGCCACATTATTTCGCTTCGCTAACGAGATTTGTGCTGAGGTTGCTTTACCTTGGTTTTTCAGATTCCCCAATCGCCAGCAAACCAGTTGCGCTTTGGTAATTTCAGTCAGCATTTCAGCCAGTTTCTTTTGTGTTAACTGGAAGGCCGCAATCGGTTTATCAAACTGGATGCGTTCCATGGCATATCTACGTGCAGAATCGTAGCAATCCATCGCAGCACCTAAAGCACCCCAGGCTATGCCGTAGCGGGCATTATCGAGGCACGACATAGGCGCTTTCAATCCATCGGCATCTGGTAAGATATTGGTTTTAGGAACCCTTACATTATCAAATACCAACTCACCCGTAATACTTGCTCTCAATGACCATTTGCCATGTATTTCAGGCGTGCTGAATCCTTCCATGCCGCGTTCTACTATCAAGCCCTTAATGCGTCCTTGTTCATTCTTTGCCCACACCACAGCTACATCTGCTTTAGGTGAATTCGAAATCCACATTTTAGAACCATTCAGAATCACATGGTCACCGTCTTCTACAAAATGAGTGGTCATGCCACTTGGATTTGAGCCAAAATCTGGCTCCGTCAAACCAAAACAACCTAAGAAATCTCCATTTCCAAGCTTAGGCAGAAATTTCTGTTTTTGTTCCTCACTACCATATTTATAGATAGGAAACATAACCAATGAGCCCTGTACCGATGCCGTAGAGCGCATCCCTGAATCTCCCCGTTCAATCTCCTGCATCATCAATCCATAGGATATATAATCCAACCCCTGTCCGCCATATTCAACCGGAATTGTTGGGCCGAAAACGCCCAATTCGCCAAATTTCTTCACAATAAACTCAGGAAATTCGCAACGTTGGGCGGCATCTTCAATAATGGGTGAGATTTCCCGCTTCACAAAATCACGAACAGCCGAGCGAATCATCAGATGCTCTTCGGTCAGTAAATCATCAATCCCATAAAAATCGGGTGATTCAAATGCATCTTTTTTACTTGAGCGATGGAAATTTTGTTCAGAGGCGATCATGTCAGTACTCTTATGGTTGATGCTTCAAATGTAAACAATCTCACAAAGTAGTCAAATGATCCTGATCACTTTTTACAATTTATCGATAGGTGTCTTCGCCTGCAAACACTAATTCTGAGAACAATTTTCAGAATTAACCTTGTTTTGATGAAAATCAGAGCTATTTTTACTGAACCAAACTGTACCCAAAATCTAAAAAATATACAATTACAGGGCTGCTGTCTGCTGTTGTTAAAAAAGTATGAAGTTTTTGCTTGTGTTACGAATGTCGCTGTGCATTCTTTTCTTTCATGCCTGTTGTCAGGCTCAGGTTAATTTTACTGATTTGCCCAAAGATTTGCAACTCTTCGCAAGAGATAATGCCAATAAAGCAATAGTCAAGCTGGCTGGTATGATTGAACCTTCCGATTTCAGGAGAATCAGTGTTTATGTGAAAAAAGACAATGCTTTCTTTTTTCATAAAGCCTCACCGCTGCGCACTAATTTTTCGCAGCCCTTTCCCTTTCAGTTTCAGGTCGAAATCTACGCTCAACCCCATGAGTATAATTTCAGTATTTATTTACACAATCCGACAGGGGATTCAGTAGAGATTTGCCGAAGAGAACGAATCGTGTGCGGAGATTTCTATGTTTTGTATGGGCAATCGAATATGATAGCTGCGGGTGGCATAGAAGAATTATATAGAGATTTTGATGATCGTTTGTTCAGAAACTTCGATTATGAAGGCACTAATTACCAGCCATCTGAATTGAAGTGGTTTTCGGGCGGGCAACCCTTTGCACATGTTGGCGGAATAGGGATGCACCTGCAAAAACTCATTCTGCAGAAATACGGTATTCCCACCTGTATCATTAACGGAGCAAAAGGAGGGTTGGGGATTCAACAATTAAGCGAAAGGATAGAGAGTAACCCGATGGCTCCGTGGACTTCCTACGGGCAATTATATGCCCGAGTTAAATACGCAAATGCCATAGGAAAAATAAAGGGAATTGTATGGCGGCATGGTGAATCAGAAGCCTGTGGGAATCCAATAGAAATAGATAATTATCCGATACATTTTGCGAATTTATATAATCACATGAAAGCAGATTTTGGTGGATGGGATAAATTCTATAATATACAATTGGCGATACAGGGATGTAGTTTTTTGGAAAAAGCAGGAGAATTGCGTGAATATATACGAAGAACCAAATATTTGTTTGATGGACTTGAAACTACAACTGCCCTTGGCATAGCTTTGGTCGATGGATTCCATCATTCAAAAGAAGGGAATCAACAATTAACCAGTGAGATTTTCAGTATGATACAAAGAGATACCTATCATGCGCCACAAAATGCTGAATTACACCCGCCTGATATTCAGAAGGTATTTTACTCGGCTGTTGATAGCACGCTTACACTCGAATTTGAACAGGGACAACAAATGCGCTATCCGGCTGATACAATGGTCGATTCAAGACTATGGCAGATGAGAAACGCTTTCTTTGTCAATAGCACAACCGATGCGAATACTTATCTGGTAGAAAGCGGAGTGGCACAGGGAAATAAAATTATACTGAAACTTAATTCTTCTATTAATGGTGGATTTTTAACTTATCTGCCATCTTATTCCAGACTTAATCCGCCTCAGCAACAGGTTCATCTGAAAAATAGCAGAGGTTTAAGAGCCCTGGCATTTTATCAGTTTCCTATTGCAAATAAATTGGTTAATTCAGAAATTGATTCAATCAGATATATCACCGAAGGGCAATTGAGACTATTTTTTAATAATGCCAATACTACCATTATTGAAAGAAGAAAAAGCACTGAAAACGGTTTTGCTGAAATTGCACGGGTCAACGGTGGTGTTTATACAGATAATTTAAATACAGATAATATAGAAAAAGTCTATTACCGGATAAAGAAGATAAACCCAACCTCAGAGTCTGATTATAGCCAGACAAAATCTATAACCTTAAGTGATTGTGCGAATAATCTGCTTGTGCTATCGGGTACTATTACCGGAACAAGCATAAAAAAGAGCCAGAAAATTGAATCAACTCAAAAAATAAGGGCCAATACCAAATATGCATTCAGCAAAAAAGTAGAATTAAAAGCAGGTTTTGAAACTACTAATAATTCTACTTTTGAGGTCAGTGTAACGGGATGCCCTGATTAATATTATATATCTAACACAACCTGATTTTTCAGGATGTCTTCCATTGTTTCACGCTTACGGATCAATTGTGCCTCGCCATTGTAAATCAATACCTCGGCCGGGCGAAAGCGTGAATTATAGTTTGATGCCATAGAGAAACCATAAGCCCCGGCATTCTTTATCACAATAATATCACCTTCTTTTACAGTCGGAATCGTACGGTCTTTCCCCAGCGTATCAGTCTCGCAGATATAGCCTACAATATCATATTTCTCTTTCTCTTCTCCTTCAGGATTCGACCCATTGATGATTTCATGATAAGCATCATACATCATCGGGCGAATCAAATGGTTTAAACCCGAATCTACCCCCACAAAATTACGTGCAGGATTATGTTTCACCACATTGGCACTTGTCAATAAATACCCGCACTCACTCACCAGAAACTTACCCGGCTCAAACCATAGCTGTACTTCTCTACCATATTTCTCACAGAATTCATTAAATACTTTCACTACGCTTTTGCCTAGTTTCTCCATATCCGTCACGTGGTCGTCTTCGCGGTAGGCTACTTTAAAGCCTGAACCCAAATCGATGAATTCCAGATTCGGGAAGTATTTGAAAGCTAAGTCGAACAGCTTCTCTGCGGCATCAATGATTACATTCGCATTTTTGAAATCTGAGCCGGTATGTTGGTGAAGACCAACTACTCTCAAATCGTATTTCTGTACAATCTCATATATTTCGTCAGCTTGCTCAATCGAAATTCCGAATTTAGAATCTTTGTGCCCGGTAGAGATTTTGATGGTACCACCCTCCATAATATGCGGATTGATACGTAAACAGATAGGCAATGAATTACCATATGTTTGTCCGAATTTCTCTAATAAGGGCAACGAATCCAGGTTCATTCTTAAACCCAGTGCTACGGCTTCCTGCACTTCGGCAAAAGCTACACCACTTGGCGTATATTGTATCTGATGCGGCTCGTATCCGGCCAGAATTGCCAGGTGAGCTTCCTGTGTAGAAACCACATCAATATCTACTCCGTTCTTTCGCATCAATTTCATTATATTGATGTTGGTAAGTGCCTTGCAGGCATATTTTAGCTTAAGGTTGGTACCTGCAAATGCCTTGCGCATCTTGCCGACTTGTTCCTCAATTTTATTGCCGTCATACACATACAAAGGTGTTCCGAATTGATTGGCTAAAGACTCAACTGTATAATTCTGAATAGAAAACATAGCTTTTGCTGTAAAAACAGCTATTTAAGAATGAATTAATGAGGTGTTTAGTACAATTGATTTTTGTAGAAATATATTAAATGATGGAGAGGAAATAGGATAATTTTAAAAATACAGACATTTGATATGATTTATACTAGGATTTCTATTGTTGTGGTAGGGGTTCAAAATTTTGAACCCCTACCAATTATCATATCATTATGTTTTTTATCAACCCCTATTTCCCAGCCAACAACACATACTATCTCTCTATTATTTACAAAGAAACACAGAGATTCATCAATCTCTGTGTTTCAATAAACTTCAGATATATTTTTTCTGATTAAAACGGCAAATCATCTTTGCTATCTTCAGCCGTAATCAAGAAATCAGGTGCCGGAGCCTTATTGGCTGATGGAGCACTTGTCTGTTGGTTTGCTGCTGCATAATATGGTTCAACCGGAGCGCCACCACCTGCTTCTTCTACTTTCCATGCTCTTACATCGGTATACCAACGTCCGTTAAACTCACGGCTTTCAATATCGAAAGATACATTTACTTCTTTGCCTACAACCAGCATTTGCTCGCTAACCTTGTCTCCCCATGCCGAGATACAAACTTTTTTAGGATATTGTCCTTCGGTTTCTATCACAAAATCCTGTTTTTTCCAGACACCATTTTTACCCTGACCTGTTTGTAGAGGCAATAACTGTACGATTCTACCTGTAATTTCCATTTGATTAAAAGTATTAAAGAATAAGGCCGCAAAGATACAAAGCAATAACAATAAATAAAACCCCAAGCAGGTAGATTAGAAAACAATTAACTGTATGGCTTTGTTAGATGCCGCAAAACAACCCAATCCGTTTCTGACATTGGTAGGTATAGGCACAGGTTCCACAAATGGGTTTCCACCCTGTCTGTTATTAATGCGCACAGCCCTATGATAATCATAATAGTTTTTATCGGTATTCAGGACTTCTAAATAAATATTGACATTTTTACCTATAACAGAGGCTTTGTATCGGTCGCCGTTATTAGTCATAACCTCATTGCTATATTGAAGAATTCCGGTAGGAGTTGAAAACACCGCTCCATCGCGGTTCGTATCGGTCTGGTATTGTGCCTGTCGGTTTTCTTCATCCCAGTAGCCTGTATAGGTAATGATTCTTTCCATTGGAATATTATACTGATTGCCGGGTGTAGGTAATAATAGCATTCTAGCATTTATACTGGCCTTCATGGTATAGTAATTTGTTTGTGAGGGAAGATCTTTCCAGTCGAAATTGATCCGGTAAGTCTTAAAACCGCCTTCTCGGAGCGTATCTATGGTATAGGCGGTTACAGGAGTAATATCTTTGGGTACTGTACAACTGGCCTCAACATTACCCTTAGGCGTTTCTGCCGTAATGGTATAAGTTTCCCCTGCTACAATCGGAAACTGGCGCGCATCCAGCATATAAAGTCCTTCACGCTTGATATAAGGGATACTAACCGATTGTTTTTTAGAGTCAGATAAAATAATAGTGGCATTTTCTATCACGCCACCTGTGTAATAAACAGTATCGTTGCCTATAATGGCATATCCATAACCGTTGTTTTTATGTATGCCCAATAAAGGACTTGATGCCGTAAGCTTTACCAGTATAGCCGTGTCTTGCGGGGTAATATAGGCGTGCAAAACCACTTTTTCTGTGCCTTTCGGTAGCTTGCTTTCGGGAATGGTAGTCACCAGACTTTCACAGGAAAATAAACCTCCTGTAATCCCTATCAATAGTATTTGAATGATATGTTTCATGTCTAATCAAAATTTAAAATTGTAGGAAAAAGCAGGCACAATCGGGAATAATGAATACTTTTTCAATACTGTTTTGGTCTCTGTCCCAGAGGTGGTATTCGCCGTTATTTCTGTTGAAAGGTCGTAAAAGAACGGATTCCGGCGGTTATAGGCATTATACAAGCTGAATTCCCAGGTACGTTCGTGGTGTTTGAGTTTCTTATGAAACTGAATCCCAAAGTCTAAGCGATGATATGCTTCTGCTCTGAACGAATTCTTTTCGCCATATTCATTTACCCGCTGGCTACTCCACTGGATACGGTCCAGAAATGTCGGGTTTCTCCGGTTATTATTAAATCGATCGGTATAGGCATCGTAGTTGGCAATAGGTAAAGTGAGTGCATTACCGGTGCCATATACCCAGGTACCCGAAAGTGTGATTCTAGGACTTAATTCATAAATCCCTACTACCGAAATATCATGTCGGCGGTCATATTTCGGGAAGAATTTCTTACCTCCATTTAGTTCAGGAAATTGCCATTGTGTCCATGATAAAGTATAACCTACCCAGCCGGAAAAACGCCCAACCTTGCGTTGCAAGAGAAATTCACCACCATAAGACCATCCTTTACCTGCTGTTACATTATCTTCCCAATTGACTTCCTGTGCGCCCAATCCATCCAGATTTAAGAAGGTTGATCCCTCTTTATAAGCCAGAATATTGTTCATGACTTTATAATATCCCTCTACCGTCAGCGTCAAATCATGCTTCGGGAAATCTTTGGCGATGCCTGCTGCCACCTGCTTCGAATTTTGTGGAGCTACCCGTTTGGTAGTAGGTACCCATAAATCGGTAGGTAAACCAATACCAGTATTTGAGAGCAGATGCACAAACTGATTCATTTCGGCATAAGAAGCTTTCGCTGATAGATTTTCTGCCAGTTTTAAAGCAGCCGAAAAACGTGGTTCCGGGCGAATATAATTACGTTGTTGCGCCAGAAAATAACTCAGGCGCATCCCTACATTCATTTTGAATTTATCGGTTACTTTCCAGACATCCTCACCGTAAATGCCTGATTCCAGCACATCAATCGGTGTCGCTTCTTTATCCAGATTCGCCTGATTGCTTTGCAACACAATAGCCGACGGAATAAAACGATGGCGGGTAGCAGCAATACCCATACGCACAGAATGCCTGTGGTCTGGGAAGTAATCAAAATCACTTTTGATTCCAATATCATTGATTCTGGAATTGTATTTCAGAGTATAATCTTCCGACGATTGTACTTTGTCTCTATAAAAACTACCGATACCAAACTGATAACGGCTTAGAATAAAAGATGTATTAGCAAAAAGCTTTTCGTTAAATAAATGATTCCAACGGGCGGTAGCCGTAATATTCCCCCAGTTCAGGTTCGATTCGTTGGTTTCAGAACTATTTTCTGAATCGGCATAGAAGCGGTCTTGTCCGAAGTAGCCACTCAGATAAACTTTATCTTTCCGCCCGAAATCATAGTTCAGTTTGGCGTTGAGGTCGTAAAAATAATAGCCCCCATTTTCTTTGCTGTCACTCTCGGCCTGAGCCTTAATAAAAGGACGGGCAATGACATCCAGATAAGTGCGTCGACCTGATATTAGAAAAGAAGATTTTCCTTTTTTGATAGGGCCTTCGAGTGTCAATCTTGAAGAAATTAGCCCGATGCCACCTTCTCCATGCAGCTTTTCTTTATTGCCTTCTTTCATATTCAAATCAATCACCGACGATAAGCGACCACCATATCGGGCAGGGAAACCACCTTTAGTAAGCTCTACACTTTTGAGTGCATCACCATTGAAAGTTGAAAAGAAGCCGAACAAGTGATTAGCATTATAGACAATGGCATCATCCAGAATAATCAGATTCTGGTCGGCACCACCGCCGCGTACATAAATCCCCGATTGTCCCTCAGAGCCTTTCTGCACACCGGGCATCAGTTGCAATACCTTCAACACATCTTTTTCGCCCAGAAAAGCCGGAATTTTCTTTATCTGATTCACAGGCAAATCTATGGTGCTCATTTGCACTGATTCACTGACTTTCTCTTCCTGTTTTCGGGCAGAAACCACTACTTCCTGCAATTGATTGGCTGGTTCTAAATCAATATTCAGTTCCAGATTTTTTTGCAGACCGATTCGTTTTTCGATGCGCTGATAGCCCACAAAGGAATAAATAACCGTAACCGAATCCTGTGCGGGAAGGGTAAGCGAATAAAATCCATAGGTATTGGAGGTAGTGGCAATAGATGAATTGGGTAGATAGACATTTACCCCGATTAATTGTTCCTGACTGCCTTTTTCACGGATATAGCCGCTTACAGTAAAGCGATTCTGTGCGAAAGTGGTGGTAGTGAGTAAGAGGAAAAAAAAAGTAAAAAGTTTATTCATAAAAGCGTTCTCGCAAGATTGACTCTTATGAATAACGAGCGTTGAGAAGCATTATTGAACATTTCAGAAGAAATAGTGTTTCCCTGAGCAACTACTCCACCTTCATAGAGAATGGCTGAAATACTTATTTAAAGAGTAAAAGTATGCCGAAGCTGATAGAACTGGCCTTGTAAGAGTCTCAGAAACAATCGTGGTCTGTAAAGTATTCTGGGAGAATTATGATGATGCACATACGCAGATATCCAGAGAAACGAACCATTATATCCTCGCAGAAAAAGACGGTGGGTTTAGTATTGTGGGATTGGTGATAACTGGGGAGTAGGCCAAGTGTCTATCAAGTGTGGCACGCGTATCCTCGTCAGAAAAAGCGCGTGTCACACTTACTTTGGACTATATAATTGCTGGTAACTCGGATTATATGTTGATAAGTAGCTTTATTCACTGAGTACTTATGCGTGCCAAACAGGTCTGTGTTTCACACAATCATCTCAATCCTATTCCCCAATACTTCACCCTGTACAGGCGTTTCTCCTTTTACTTCCCCATCAATCACTAATATAAGAGGTTCAGCCTCAATGCTGAAACGTTTGGCTTTTTTATAAATTACCAATGGTGAGTGAATATGCTTGCCTGAGAAAATTAAAGGAAATAAGCGAAGTAGATGAAAAAATGGTACGTGTTTAATGACCAGAATATCCAATAGTCCATCATCTAGTACAGCCAAAGGTGCTATTTTCATGGCTTTTCCGGTATGCTGGGTATTGCAGGCCAAAACAAAGCAGAAATTGCCTGTAAATGTCTCCTCATCCACTGTTACTTTTCCTGCAAATTTAGGATTCTTAAAGATATGGATAATGGCTGCCAGACTATATCGCAAACCACCCAGCCAACGCAGTTTCTCTGCCGTCAGGTTAATGTTCGATACCAAACCCCAGCCAATAATATTGAAGCCATAAAGCATTTTTTTGTTAACAGGAGCATTCGGGAATTCTACCCTAAAGATGTCTATTTGCTTGATATTATTCTGATGGAATTTCTGCATTGAACTTTCCCAATCCAGATTATTGATATCATGATTGAGCGCTTTCCCACCACCGCAAGGGAATAGCAGAAGGGGAGGGGTAGCGCCTTTTTCGGCAATACCATTGGTTACTTCGTGCATGGTACCATCGCCACCAAAGATGATGATTTTCTCATATTGGCTTAAGTCTTCTTTTTGTAAGAAATCAACAAAATGACCTTTATATTGACTCACAAGGGTGTTAAATTCATAGCCTGGTAAGTTTCGTTTGAGATATTCGCAGGCTGCTAGACTTTTGCCCGAACCCGAATAAGGATTAACCAGCAAAAGAAGTTTCTTAGGCATTTTACAGAAGTTTAATACAAGGTTTGTTCAGAATAGGTTAATTTTGTCGGGATTCGCGAATAATAATTTCTTAATATTATGATAAAAAAATTACATCTGCTAGTACTCATCGTTTTAATCGGTGCATCTTCGCTTTCCGCACAGATACAATCAGGGCCGATGCTGGGTTATTCTGAAATGCGTGAAGTGATGCTTTGGGTACAAACCAAAAAAGCGGCTTCGGTAAAATTTGTGTATTGGGACAAAGAAAAACCAGCCATAAAATATTCAACCGACGAAGTAAAAACCACTAAGGAGGATGTTTTTGTAGCAAAATTGGTAGCTGATGAAGTATTGCCGGGTAAAAAATATAGCTACGAAGTTTGGGTTGATAAAAAGAAAGTAGCAATCAATTATCCCTTAGAGTTCCAGACGCAAAGCCTTTGGCAATGGCGCACAGATCCACCTGCATTCAAGTTTGCAGTAGGAAGTTGTGCTTACATCAATGAAGATGGCTTTGATCGGCCGGGTACACCTTATGGTTCTGAATATGAAATCTTCACTAGCATCTATCAATCAAAGCCTGATTTTATGTTGTGGAGCGGTGATAATATCTACCTGAGAGAAGTAGACTGGAACACTAAAACGGGTATTCTGAAACGCTATACCCACACCCGTTCGTTGCCTGAAATGCAACCGATGCTAGGCAGTATACATAACTACGCCATATGGGATGACCATGATTTCGGCCCTAATGATGCCGATAGAGGTTTTGTGAGTAAAAAACAAACGCTGGATGCCTTTAAGCTTTTCTGGGGGAATCTGAATTATACTTTTAAAGACGAGGGTGTAACGGGCTCTTTCCAATGGTCAGATTGTCAGTTTTTTCTAATGGACGACCGTTGGTGGAGAACACCCAATGAACGCACTACTGGCAGCAGAGAGTATTTTGGACAAAAACAGGTTCAATGGCTGGTAGACGCTTTGAAATTCTCGAATGCGCCATTTAAATTTGTAATTGTAGGTGGACAGGTAGGTAATCCGGCGAAGATATTCGAAAACTTTGCCAATTATGAGGAAGAACGCAATCAATTATTTGATTTGATAACCAAAGAGAAAATTCCTGGTGTTATCTTTATCAGTGGAGACCGCCACTGGACATCCCTTTGCAAAGTCGACCGTCCAGGCTCTTATCCTTTATACGATTTAACCATTTCAGCCTTGACCTCAGGCCCCTCAAAACCAGTAAAAGAAGAGGCTGATGCTCCTTATGTAGAAGGTACAAGTGTTACCAAACACAATTACGGTTTATTGGAAATATCTGGCCCTCGTACTGGCAGAGTGCTAAAAATCAATGTATTGGATAAAGACGGCAAAGAATTATGGACAAAAGAGATTAAGGCTAGTGAATTGAGGTAGGATGATGGGAAATATATTGTTTTTTGTAGAGACGTAATGCATTACGTCTCATGGGCCTGTCTAATCCAACAAATGATGTTTAAAGGCAAAAAACAATAAATAATTTGTTTGACTATCGCAGGCCAATGGAAACGTAATGCATTACGTCTCTACAAAAAAATATAAAATGAACTCAAAAACAACCATAAAGCAAAAATACCTAAACCAGAGACAAACAAAATCTCTGTTAATGTTTTTACTTTATGGTTTTATTACCCTTAGCTCTTACGGGCAAAAACTCAAAAGCGATAATACCTCAAAATTCAATTTCTCCGACCTCAGCCAGAATAAAGCCTCAATAATTGTTTTTTTTGATATTGATTGCCCTATCTGTGAAAAATATACCAAACTGCTCAAAGAAATCAATCAGAAATATAGCCCGCTGGGTATCGGAGTTTATGTAGTGTATCCTCATAAATATATCGATTTAAACGCCATTAATTCGTTCAAAAAGGATTTTCAATTTGAATTACCCATTTATTTCGATAAAAAAAGAGAATTGCTTCACCGGCTCGGGGGCAGTGTAACTCCCGAAGTATTTTTGCTCAATAATCTGGGCGTAACCGTTTATCACGGAGCCATAGATAACTGGTTTTATAGCTTAGGTAAAAACAGAGCCCAAGCCACAGAAAACTATCTGCTAGATACAATTGAAGCTTTGATAAAAGGTGAAAGCGTGAAAATTAATTATCATGAAGCTATTGGGTGTGCGCTTTAGTTTATTGAGTGATTGTGTGAGTTAGTGATTGAATGATTAAAAAATATCTTTTAATGAACCCGGATATTTAGTAAATAATTGCAATCACTAAATCACTCTCTCTCCTCCACATAATACAAAACCAGATTCAACATTTCATCAGTCGTTCCCCAACCATAGGTAATGTCCCTTGGAGGGTCAAAAGGATTTTCTGGATTGTCAGCTGTATTATCATAGGTCGCTTCTACAATAAAAGTTGAACCTGCCGGAATTCTGAGTAGTTGTTTAAACTGATAAGTCATTTGCCAGTTAAAATCCCATTTATCTATTTTTACCAGATTGATTACTTCGCCAGAGGGTGTGACAGTAAATGCTCTCAAACTCTTGCCAATGAGGTGCATGTGTGGTAAAACAGAAATCAAAGAGACGGTTTTGTTTATTTTTTTTGATATATAAAAGGTCGGTTTTTCTCCTGCTTTAATAATAAAAGGCTTATTAGATATATCGTTTTCACGCAGGGTAAAGTTCTTTACTTCTCTTTCAACAGGGTTTTTAGCAAAATAGAGCCTGATTTCTGATTGGTCGATGCTACTCACTGGCGAGGGCGCATAATGCATATTCAGAATAAAATCAGAATGGGCATTCAATTTAACTCCCGTGCCAGGTGGAAAATAAATACGGTCATTGCCAGGTACCCAACCATAGAGAAATTCTTCCTTCAAGGCTGTTTTCTGAAACTCAACTACTTTAGGGTCGGTTTCAGCCAGGCCATCAATTTCTCGTATTTGGTTAGTAGTATCAACCATCAGACGACTATGATGGACTAATTTCTTATTGCCAGGCGAAAACTCAATAGAGGTAATGTACTGGTCTTGGGGCAGGTGTGTAGGTAAACTAAAGAAGCGGAAATCTTCGCTGTTATCTCCTGCAATGCCATAAGGTTTTTGCATTTTCAGCACTAAATCGGGTACAGCTTCATTGTTTGAAATAATAGGTTTATATTCTTTCTCTGTTTTTTTTACCCCTTCTTTCATGCCACCTTCAATCCAGAGTTGAATAGTGGCAATTTCGCCAACAGTCAGACTTCTTTCATTCAGGTAAGATTGGAATTTTCTATCTGCCGGAAAAGGTGGCATATATCTCGCCTGCGTGACTTTACCGATGAATCTTCCTCTTTTGCTCACATCTTCGTAGCTTATCAAGCTAAATGGTGCTGTTTGATTAGGCTGATGGCAAGGCGTGCAGTTTTTGTGAATGATGGGTGCAATATGGTCGTAGAAATTTATCTCGCTTGCTGATTGAGAAAAAGCGGCAGAGCTAACGCATAGAAGAAAGAAAAACAAAACCTGCCGCATAAATAGCAATTATATCTGGTGGAAAATAACCCCATCCATATCCTTCTCCAGTTTGGCATAAAGTAGCCAATCTGGAGAAGGGAATAGAGGGAATGGGGTATTTATCCTAATAAACAAACTATAAACCTAACGGACAGTAAAGGTCAACTGACAGTTCGAGTTAGCCTCAGAAACCGGAGTTGGGTCTGCACAGATCGAGTCAGGATTCCAGGTATTGAATACCTGACCATCGCTGGTAGTTAATACCCACGTAACTACAAAACTATCAGCACCTACACTGCCATAACCGGCTGTCTCGGCCGGTCTGAACCAGGCGCCCGCCGGACGGGGTCTTGCCGGGTTATTAAACACGTTCACTTTATTTACTTTGTCATAAGCAACCGAAGCATTTTTGTATGCCTCATATACTTGTTGCGCCGAAATACTATAAGTATTCCATTGGCGGTTAGCTGCAGGAGTACTGATGGTAGTAATCAGTTTACCTTTACCGTTTTCGCTCAGATCGGCTACTTTGGGGTTACCATCTGGGTCGTTATAAGACTCTAATACTCGCACATAAATTTCGATTTTGCTTACCGTCAATTTATTGTCTAAGGATACCCAACGGGTTTTCAGGTCAACTTTTGAGGTGTTCTGGCTAGTCTTAGAGAAATTTTTTGCATTGGCTACTTCATAAGGCTGAGGTCTTGCCAGAATATTTCCATTGAAATTGATGCCATCAAAAACCGTGAAGGCATGCACTCCCGGATCCCAACCCGGAAGGGGATTTAGCGATTCATCCCGGCATGCACTGAACGCAAACAAGAGAGATGTAATGACTGAAAGGCTTAATATTTTTTTCATGTTGTAATCAATTAAAATTTTTGAGATTAATTAAATTGTAAAACCATTGATTAAAACTCCCATTTCAATTTAATTTTATCCCAGAATACAGGGTCTCTGTCGAAAATCACTTCTGTTAGTTTTGGTGTAGCATTTGAGTTCAAACTACCCTCCTGAGATGGATAAGGCAAGCGCAACGCAAACTGACGGGAAGGCTTGATAATCGGGTTGTTGATGGTTGACGGATAACCCGTACGACGCAATGCATTCCAGATTTCATTCCCTTGTCCCCACGAACAGAACCACATTTGTTTCATTACTACATTCAATTTAGCTGTATTTGATGGGGCTGCATCATATAGGCTCAACATACTATTCACATAGGCATCAATATCGGTGCTTGCCGGAGCTTTGGCATTGGCTGCATCTACACTTAAACCTAAATCAACTACACGTTTGATATGCTCTCTCATGGCGGCTTCAAATATGCTTCTGGCATTGCCATCACCACCACCATCAAGGATAGACTCAATCTGATAAAACTTAACGTTATTGCTGGTCAATAAAGGCCAGATACCATTGCCTGAGCCTCTACCACCTGTCAAGGCTTTGGCAGCTACACTTCGGCCACCATATAAACCACCCGCAGGATAAGTTCCGGGAGCCGTACGTAAAGCACCATCTTGTGGCACACCTGTATTATCTCCTCTGTCGCGACCGAAGAATCCGGCTACATAGCTAGAATCAGCTTTGGTTGGTTTGCCAAATACCGTGTTCCATTTTTCCCAGAAAGCTGGTTTCAATACCAGATAAGAACCTCCGTAAGGAATAGTGCCTCTGTCAGTTGGGTTCGATGGATCAAGAATTTTATCTGTCTGACGGTAGAAGTAGAAATCCAGACGAGGATCTTTATTGAATATCATTTCAGACATCAACTGGTGACTTGGATAGGCAAAACCATTATCTGCCAGATAAGCAGAAGTAAACCAAGGATGACGGCCTTCTGGTGCTGATGAGGTACTGAATTTAAACATAAAATCATCGGCAGGGTCTGTAATGTATCCACCTGCGGCTAAAGCAGCTTTTAAATCAGCGTTGCCACTGGCGCGACCTTTACGAGAGGTTAGTAATAGCTTGATTTTTACTGTTTTAGCTAATTTAATCCATTTGGCGATACTTCCTTTATAAAGAAAATCTCCCCCTTCGGTAGCTACTGACACAGGGCTTGTTTTTGAAAGGTTCACTACGGCCTGGTCGCATAGCTTAATCAAGTCTTCATAAATATCAGAGTCCTTATCAAATTTTGGTGTCAGAATCGCCGTTTCAGCATTTCCTTTCCATGCTTCTGAGTAAGGCACATCGCCAAACATATCTACAAAATTACCAGTAGCCAAAGCCTTCAGTGTCTGCCCGATACCCAGATAATGCGGGCTGTTAGCACTGGCATTGATAATGGCCTGCACATTGTTCATATCACGGTAGAACGCATTCCATGTACCGTTATACGATTGATTATTCAAATCATAATTATCAGCACTACTCAATAAACCTGCAAAACCCAATGAGTTTTGAGAAAGAGTAGTAAGCGTATTCACCACAGCTGTTTCAGCTGTTGGCAACAAGAGTTTTACAGCAGCTACCGACGGGCGGTTCAAATCCTGGTTAATGTCCAGTTCCGTCATATCGCAACTACTCATGATACCGACAATACCAGTTGTCAGCACTAATTTTGATATATATCTTAATTTCATTGTTTCTGATGTTTAGGTTTTCCCGGAATTAAAATGTTACTGCAAGGTTAACTCCATAACGACGAGTAGAAGGAGCAGCCCCCAGGTCGAAACCCTGAACGTTTGAATCGGCAAAGTTTGATAATACCTCTGGGTCGAAGTTCAACCCTTGTAGCATATTTGGTGCTTTAAACCAAAGATTTCTGCCTGAACCTGAAATTCTCATGCTTCCAAAGAATGGTAATATTCTCTTCAGGAAAGCCTTTGGTACTGCATAACCCAACGAAACCTCACGCAGACGGATGGTAGTGATGTCATAGATATTAGTCTCATCTGCTCCATAAGCACCAAAACCGCTTGAGAAATGGTATTGGAAGGCTGTCATCGGAATCGTATTTCTGATTTCTTTACCTGATTCGTCCAGCAATGGTTTATAAGTTTGAGGGTCGCCCAATACACCCGGAATTACGCGCATACCTTCGCGGTCTTCAGAGTTTTTCAACTGGCCTCTCAATAATAAAGAAGCAGCCGTTGCCGAGAACATACTTCCACCATGACGATAATCCATCAAAGCTGTCAGAGTAAAGCCTTTGAATGAGAAGGTGTTTGTCCAGCCTACGGTAAACTTAGGAGCAGGATTGGCGATAATATCAGAAGTAGGGCTCAGAATTGGCAAACCATTGATTGGACTGATCAATAATTTACCATCTGCATCACGTGAGTTTTTAGATCCGTAAATCATCCCATACGGATAACCATTGCGGTGCATCGTACCTGTTGATGATAGACCAGTACCACCCAGGAATAATTCACCACTCGGACCAGCATCAACGATTTCAGAACGCAGACGGGTAAAGGCTACAAAAGAGTTCCAGGTGAAGCCATTGCTCAATTTTACAGGCACAAGGTTCAAGCCGATTTCAAGCCCTTTATTTTTGATTTTTCCGGCATTGGTCGCTTTATAATCAAAACCTGTTGAGGTTGGCACGCGAGCTGTTACAATCAAATCGGTTGAAGTACGGTCGAAATAAGCGACGTCCAGACCAATACGGTTTTTGAAGAATTGCAATTCAGCACCTACCTCTACCTCAGCCGTAAACTCAGGTTTTAATCCGGCGTTGTTCAGCGTAGTTGGTAAACTTTCTGACGAAATAGGAGTGGCATTATAATAAGTAGCTCCTAAGTTATAGGCTGTATAAACCTGATATGGATCGGCATCCTTTCCTACTTTAGCGTAGTTGGCACGCAATTTACCAAAACTCAATACATTAGTTGGTATTTTGAACGCCTCTGTGAATACAAATGAAGCACTTACTGAAGGGTACAAATAACTATTATTGGCTTTTGGTAGAGTAGAAGAGTGGTCATTACGAACGGTTGCTGTCAGGAACAGGATATTGTTATAGCCAGCAGTATATTCAGCGAAGAAGCCATAAAGTCTTCTTTTTTCACGATATTCAGAAGCAAACTGCGCATTAGTACCACCAATTACAGGTAAGTTCGGGTCAATAACTGTATTACCTGTAACAGAGCTGTAACTCTTGGAACGTTGGTTGGCATTGAAACCTACCATCAGTCGCATATTTAGTTTTTCGCCGAAATCCTTAGTGGCAGTAGCCAGGAACGTGAAGTCAATTTCAGTATTAGTAATATCACGACGGCTTACACTTCCCAATGGAACACTGGCACCACCCGGACGAAAAACACTGCGACGAGTCTCGCTATATGTATTCATACCGCCTTTAGCAGTCAGATTCAACCATGGAGTAACATCATAATTCAGCGCCATATTACCGAATACACGGTTTACAGTACTATTATATAGATTGTATTTTGATGTCCAGAGCGGGTTATCCAACGCACGGAAATAAACGTTTGAACCATCCACAGGGTTTTCGAATGGGTATCCATTCAAATCGTAGTTACGTGGTTGGTAGAATAAACGCCCGTAGATAGAACCCCCAAAGCCCAACCCACCGTAGTCAGCATAGTAACCTGCACCAGATTGTGGCGATTGTTGCTCTGTATTTACGTAGTTTACATTACCACTCATCGTAATCTTATTTGCCAGAACTGCATTCCCTCCAAAGTTCAGGGTAGTACGGCTGGCAGTTGAGTTCGGGATAATACCTTTATTTGTCATGCGTGAAGCACCTGCGCTGATGGTCGTTTTATCACCAGTTGAAGAGATATTCAGGCTATTTTCGAATACGCTACCTGTGCGGAAGAACCCTCCGATAATATCATGTGGTTTTAACTCTACACCTACTGGTTTGCCATTGGCATCCAGTAAATTCGGAAATACAGAAGTATAACGGGCTGCTCCATACGCAACCCCTACTAATGGGTGAGGAACCTGTCCGGCAGGATAATTGGCATCAATTACTTTTGAATAACGTTCAAAACCCAAAGCCTGATTCACCCGGTCAACTTCTGATGGAAACACTGTTCCCCAGTTACCAATGAAACCACCATTATAAGTCTGGTTTGACCCTTGTGTATAGGTATTCTGATAATCAGGAACAGTAGAGATTTTCTCAGTAGAATAAGAAGAAGCATAAGTAACCTCTAAGCCTTTTTTAGCATTTTTGCTACCTGCTTTGGTCGTAATAACCACCACGCCATTAGCTGCACGAGAACCATAAAGCGCTGAAGCGGCTGCACCTTTCAATACCGTTAATGACTCTACGTTATTAGGATCGATGTCATACGCACGGTTAGAAGTAACGGTATTCATATTGAAACCGTCTATGGCATTCACCGAGTTATCAAACGGAATACCATCTACAACGAATAAAGGCTGGTTATTACCGGCAAATGAGTTATTACCACGAATGGTGATACGGGTAGCCTGCCCGGGCGCACCGCCACCGGCAATGATGTTAACCCCTGGCACTTTGCCATTCAGGGCTCTGAGTGCATCAGGCTCCGAGCGCTGTTGCAGGTCTTCTGCTTTAACATTAGATACGGCATACGCCAAGGCACGTTTTTCACGTTGAATACCAATGGCTGTTACCACAACTTCTGATAGTTGCTTCGTATCGCCACCTAAAGACACATTCAGAACAGACTGATTGCCCAGTTTTTCTTCTTTGGTATTCATACCAACAAAACTAAAAACTAAGGTGGCGCCAGAAGTAGCTTCAATAGAATAATTGCCATCTACATCTGTTTGCGTACCTTTGGCAGTACCTTTAACTTGAACAGAAACACCCGGCAGGGAAGAGCCATCATCTGAAGAGGTCACTTTACCGGTAATCTTCCTTGTTTGCGCAGTTGCGGCAATAGCAAGCCAGACTCCCAGTAAACTGAGAAGTAGAGTTTTTTTCATGAACAGTTTAGTTTAGGTTTATTAAAACATGATGCGATAGAAATAACTAATTTTACAAAAAAGTATAAAATAACTATCTCTGGCCATCACAGAATAAACTTATACTTTTTTTAGAAATAAAGAAAATAAATACAAGAAAAATTATAAAAAACTTTATTAATTTATTCTTTTTATAAATAGAGTACAAGGTTTTGTTATATTTTAGTAAATTGGGAAAAAGCCAAATAAAATTCTGAAATTACTGAAATGTATGTGTTTTTTGCCTTTTTAGAGTAGAGCTTAATAGTAAAAAATACTTATTTTTAATCGAAATAAGTATTCTATTTTAAGTACAAAGGGTTAGGGTACTACTCAAAAATAGATAAAATTCATTTTGTTGCGACGAAAAAAAATATTGTTGATATGATTATAAAAAATATATAGACGAAAAAATGATTACGCCATCTTCAAATAAGGAGTTACTTATAAGAAAATTACAGGAAATTGGTAATAAAGAGGCTTCTTTGAGGTTTTTTGTACTTTTACAAGAATTAATCGAAGTAACTAACCTTGGTGTCGACGACCCTCGCATCGCTTTTTCTATACGTAAGGATAAGGCTATTACAGCCAACATAAATAACTATATTGCCCTTGATTTCAGACGTAAAAAGGGTGTATGGTTTGATATGCTATTCTGTAAACGACATGAGCAGTTATTCTCAAAACACACAACGATTGAAATCTCTCCGTTGAGTAATCCTGATTATTTTTACGCACATATTCCCTTTGAAGAGAAACATTTAATTGAAGATACCAAGATAAGAAGCGCTTGGCAGGAATGTCTGGACGAACTAAAAGCAATGGCGGTATCAAGTGCCAGAAAAGAACGACACAACCCCTATATCTATGAAATTGCCGAAAATGAAAACCTGAGAAACGAGCTTTTCTGGGAAATAGATAATCCTGAAACGCCATATTCTGCCGATGTGGAAGATATAATAATCGTAAATGAAGACGATACTGGCTATTTAGCTAAACTGGCTATTCCGCTGAATCTGGTTTATTATGGTCCTCCAGGCACTGGCAAGACCTTTGAAGCACAAAATATTGCTCAAAAAACGCAGGCTGAGTTTATCACTTTCCATCAATCATACAGCTACGAAGAATTTATTGAAGGCTTAAGACCCATTTCTAAAGGCGGACAAGTACATTATGAAGTAGTGAAAGGTATTTTTTATAAAGCCTGTCTGGAAGCATTGAAAAAGGCCGGATACAAAAGCTTTGCAGCTTGTATAGATGATAATAAAGAAAACCGCGAGAGAAAACTTCGAAATGCTGAAAGCCATGTCTTAATTATAGATGAACTGAATCGGGCCAATATCTCAAAAGTCTTTGGCGAATTAATCACTCTGATTGAGACAGATAAACGCTTAGGGGACACAAACGAACTCTGGTTGACATTGCCTTATTCGCAGGAATGTTTCGGGGTTCCGGCTAATCTGCATATTGTTGGTACTATGAATACTACCGACCGCTCGATTGCCTTATTGGATTTAGCCCTAAGACGAAGATTCGAATTCCAGGAACTCCTGCCGAAGCCCTATTTATTAAAAGAAATAGATGGCATTGATTTAGAAAAACTATTAATCAAGCTCAACCAGCGCATAGAGTTTTTGCTAGACCGCAATCATACCATAGGTCATGCCTATTTTCTTGAAATTGAATCGGCAGAAGACTTGTACCGGATATTTCTCAATAAAATCATTCCATTGCTACAAGAATATTTTTATAACGACTGGGAAAAGATACGTCTGATTTTAGGGCAGGACATTATCTTAAGAGAAACTATCAGAACCAGGGATGTATTTGGCAAAAATCTGGATAACTATGATGATGAGACTTATCGATATATTATCAATCAGGAGTTGGATGTAGAGATATTGAAGAGAATTTATTTAAATACCTAGGCCTGTGTGGCACGCGTATACTCGTCTGCAAAAGCGCGTGTCACGCATATTTTTGGCAGTAAATGATTGCACTCAGATGACAAACTCATAAAAATGAATGAAGATATAGTCTGAGACACGCTAGCCCAAAAGACTCAAATCCCAACCCTTCTCAGTATCATATTTCAGAGACCCATTTTCAACCGTAAGTGGGCTCTCTATATTATTATGGTATAGGGCACCTGTACCTAATCCTTGCGGAAGCGGGTTTTTATATTCGGCTGTAAACTGGGCAATGGCATTGAGGCCGATATTTGATTCAAGTGCAGAAGTAATCCACCAGCCAATCTGTAATCTGGAAGCAATTTCAATCCATTCGCGGCAATGTTGTAAACCACCCAATAGAGTCGGTTTCAGAATAATATATTGCGGCTTGATTTTCTTCAACAACTGCATTTTTTGCACATAATCGCTCACACCAATCAATTCTTCGTCTAAGGCGATTGGCACAATACCTTTTTCGCTCAGGTTTGCCATCGCTTCGATTTGATGCGCCTTAATTGGCTGCTCGATACTATGCAATTGATAGTTACTCAACCGAGTTAATTTCTCTTCTGCTTCGTCTACCGGAAAAGCCCCGTTAGCATCTACCCGCAGACTGATTTGTTCGGGCGTGAATCTTTCTCTGATAGATGCCAGAATAGCTAGTTCATCCTGAAAATTAATCGCTCCGATTTTTAGCTTTAAAGTATTGAATCCAGCCGCTAGCTTTTCTTCTACCTGACTCACCATAAATTCCTTACTTCCCATCCAGATTAAGCCATTGATAGGAATAGATTTTCTGCCATCTACAAAGTCATTATCAAAAATAATCCTTTTGCCACCGTTCATAAAGTCGAGCAGAGCAGTTTCAAAACCGAACTTGACCGAGGGGAAGGCTTCGTCAATGAGTTGCGAGAGAAGAATATTCAGATTCCAGGGGAAGACCTCTAAATCAAGACTGTTGAAAGTATCGCATACATTGTTCAGCACCTGTTCAAAATCAGGTACAAAATCAATGCTCAAACCTTGTAGAGGGGCCATTTCACCCAATCCAAACACCGAAGAATTTTCGGTATCAGCAATGTGCAAAATGAAAGTTTCTTTCTCGGTATAAACACCTCGAGAAGTCCCCGCCTCGAATTTGAACTTCAGTAAGTGTTTAAACCATTTAGCTTTCAGCCCCATCGAAAAAATGCGTAAGTTTGCAAAAGTACAGAAAGTTTTATTTTTTATGCCAAAAGCAAGCTATTTTGTGTGGTTTTCTTGTGAAAAAGTGTAAAAAATCTAATGTTTCTGCCATAATCGGAATACATACCCGAGATTTTCTATGTCTTTTATTCTACAAATAGTTTTATTCCCGTTGTCATTTCTGCTTTCTTGTATAATTTACACAAGAAACTGGCTCTATGATAAAGGTATTCTGAAAAGCACCCATCCAGATGTTTTCACAATCAATGTAGGTAATCTGAACCTGGGTGGAACAGGCAAAACCCCGCATGTAGAGTATCTGGTTAATTTATTAGCTAATCAATATAAAACTAGTATTCTTAGCCGGGGCTATAAACGCCAGACAAAAGGCTTTGTATTGGCCGATAATAATGCCACAGCCCAAACTATTGGCGATGAACCAATGCAATACTACCTGAAATTTAAAGATAGAGTCAAAGTAGTGGTTTGTGAAGACAGGGTAGCAGGTGTCAACCGGATTCAATCTGATTCCCCGGATAATAAATTGATTATTCTGGACGATGCTTTTCAGCACCGTAAAATCGCACCGCATCTCAATATACTTCTCTGCGATTATAATACGCCTTTTTATAAAGACTATCTGGTGCCTGTGGGTAAGCTAAGAGATATTCGCCGGAGCGCTAACCGGACTCATGCCGTGATTGTCAGCAAATGTCCGGAAATTATTTCTGAGCAAACGAAAGAAGAAATGAAAGCGGGCATAAGTCAATATGCTCTAGCAGGCACACCTGTTTTCTTTTCTCAGATTCATTATAAAACTATTGCGCCTTATACAGGTTCAGAAACATTCAATGCTAAAAATCCGGCCATAGTTTTAACAGCCATTGCCAAGCCGGAAGTATTTCTTCAATACCTGAAAAGTAAAAGATATAAAATAGAGCAATCAAAAGAGTATCCAGATCACTTTGCTTTTTCAAGAAAAGAGATTGAGGAGATAATTAATAAAAATAACCCTTCACAACAAATCATCACTACTGAAAAAGACATGGTAAAAATAAAGCCCTTGCTACATGAGCAAGAGCTTGAAAGATTTTTCTATATTCCTATCGAGGTGATTATCTCAGATAAAGAAGAATTTGACAATTTCATCTTATCAAAGGCTGCCAGTACTATTTTAAAAAATATCTGAAACCGATACCTAAAGCAGGACTCAGGCTTATGTCAGTACCCATTGAAAAGTTAGACTGGTTTGCTATTTTGGAGAAATTAGCAGAGATGTTTACCAGAGACGTAACGCCTTCAAGAGCCCATTTTTCATTGAGCATATAGATAACACCGGGTCCTGCACTCACACTAACTGTTGTTCCTTTCAGTTTGGCGTCATCATTATCGTCGTAAGAAGTAGTTGTAAAAAAATAGCCTACACCGCCTCCATATCGGATAGACACCCCGAATTTTTCGTTAAACATCTTGTAATTGCTTAAATAAAAACCTGCCGACATTGTATGCAATGAAGCCTTCTCCAATGGTTGATTATACATTGGTTTAGCTCCTGCAGTAGAAATAGAATATCCAAGTGAAACAGTGAAAGCAGAATTATCTTTCGTGAAACTTGTAATAGAAGGAGAAAGACCCAACATAAAAGTGTTGGCATAAACCACATCATTCGATTTGACTTGAGAGACGTTAAAGTTTAAATCGCCTCCAATAAAACGCGTACCCTTAGGAATTACCTGTCCGAAAGTAGTGATAGAGATAAAGAGAAAGAGAGATACACACAGCTTTTTTTTCATGATTAGTATACGTGTTTGTTTATTTGTTTAATATAATGTTTACCAATATAAAGAGTAAAGAGAAATATTTAACCTAATCTATACGAATGATTAGCCGTATATTTGCACCATGCTTCAATCTTATTCAGTCACATATGCCAATTTAATCAAAAACAAAGCCAAAGAATTGGGTTTTGATTTTTGTGGCATATCTAAAGCTGAATTTCTGGAAGAAGAAGTTCCCCGGCTAGAAGCGTGGCTCAATAAAAATTATCATGGCAAAATGGCCTATATGGCCAATTATTTCGATAAACGCCTCGATCCCAGACTCTTGGTAGAAGGAGCTAAATCTGTTATTACGCTTATCCTCAATTATTATCCGGAAAAACAACTGCCACAAGAATCGGAAGACCTGAAACTCTCTAAATATGCCTATGGTAAAGATTATCATTTTGTGATGAAAGATAAGCTGAAAGATTTAATGGAAATGATTTCGGAAGAAATAGGAGAGGTGAATGGCAGAGTATTTGTGGATTCGGCTCCAGTGATGGATAAGGTATGGGCTAAAAAAAGTGGAGTAGGGTGGATGGGAAAACATACCAACTTGATTAATCGCGAAATAGGCAGTTTTTTCTTTATCGGTGAAATCATCTGCGATTTAGAACTACAGCCCGATGGTGCCATTAAAGATTATTGTGGCACCTGTACCCGCTGTATAGACGCTTGCCCGACCGATGCTATTACAGAACCTTATGTAGTAGATGGTAGTAAATGTATCAGCTATTATACCATTGAGTTAAAAGAAGCGATTCCCGACGACGTAAAAGGCAAATTTGAAAACTGGATTTTTGGCTGTGACATCTGTCAGGATGTCTGTCCCTGGAATTCCTTCGCCCGCCCGCATTCTACGCCAGAATTCAATCTGAATCCTCAACTGGCAGAATTTACCAAAAAAGACTGGGAAGAAATCACAGAAGAACTCTTTCAGGAAATTTTCCGCCGCTCGGCTGTTAAACGTACTAAACTGGAAGGATTGAGACGAAATATTGGGTTTGTGGGAGAATAAATGTAAAACGATTTGAAAAATGGTTTTACACGTTAAAAAAATTACTTCTTAAAATCCCTCACATCCACAATATTCTTACAAAAAGCATATTCGCTGGGTTGGTTGGAGCAGATGATGAGCAGACGGTCTTGTGTATGTTCTTCTACCTGATTCAGGTACCATTGAGCTGCCTGAGCATCAAGGTTAGAGGTAGGTTCGTCGAGCATGATAATCGGGCAGTCAGAATAGAAGGCTAAGCCGAGTTTCAGGCGTTGTTTCATGCCCGATGAAAAATTCTTGACCGACTTGTTTTTATGCGGAGCCAACTGCATGATTTCGAGCAGTTGGGTAGGAGAGATGTGATTTTTGAAAGGCTTGAATTTCTGATGAAACTCCACCATTTCGAGCAAGGTAAATTCTTCAATCAGTTCAAGATAAGGCGCAGCTATCACTATTTGCTTGTAAACATCATCAATACTGACTGCCTGATTACCCGATGTATAAGTGATTTGTCCTTCTGATTGTGGTAAGACACCAGCAATAACTTGTAGAAGAGTGGATTTTCCGCTACCATTCGGGCCTACGAAAGTATAGCTTTCTTTAGCCGAGAAAGTCAGGTTAGCGTTACGGAAAATCCATTCATTCCGGTATTTCTTCCCTATATTAGCCAGATCAATAGTCACTTTCTGAAACTTTTTTTGCAGGGCTTTTAATGATTCCTCTTTCAGAATTAGAAATAAAGTTCAGAATCTCATCACGTTCCGGTGAAGCCTGAAACTCTAATTCTACCTGTGTGATAGCATCACTATTATTTAATCCTTTCAGGTAGATATAGCGATAAATATCCTGTATCTCGGCAATCTTTTCGTCGGTGTGTCCTCTGCGTCTCAAGCCTACTGAATTGATACCCGCATACGAAAGCGGCTCACGCGCAGCTTTGATATAAGGAGGCACATCTTTACGGATTTGCGAACAACCGCCAATATAGGTATGCTTGCCGATTTTTACGAATTGTTGAACGGCCGACATCCCACCGATATTAGCGAAATCGCCTACTGTAATATGTCCTGCCAATTGTACACAGTTGGCCAGAATCACGTTATCTCCCACAATACAGTCGTGAGCAATGTGTGTATAGGCCATTATCAGGCAGTTTGAGCCAATTTCGGTGCGGTATTTATCCACCGTTCCTCTATTGACTGTCACACATTCTCTGATAGTGGTATTATCACCGATAATGGTTTTTGTATCTTCACCTTTAAATTTCAAATCCTGAGGCACCGCAGAAATCACGGCTCCTGGAAATATACGGCAGTTTTTACCAATTCTTGCGCCCTCCATGATAATTGCATGAGAGCCTATCCATGTTCCTTCTCCAATTTCTACGTCTTTGTTTATCACAGCAAAGGGCTCAACAACAACGTTATGAGCGATTTTGGCGTCCGGATGTATGAATGCTAATGGTTGATTCATAATTGTTTGATTTTGCTTATTTTTGGTAAGCTAAATCATAAGTCAATAAGCCTATCGATTTAGCCTGAGGTTGTGCTTATTTGGCTTTTTTTACTAATCGGGCGGTCATGTTTACATCACACACAAGGTTTTTGCCAACCCACGCATCACCGTGCATTTTTGCTACACCCAGTTTGATTGGTGCCAATAATGAACATCTGATAATCAAGGTATCACCAGGTAATACATTTCTATAGAACCGACAATTATCTATACTTACCAGATAAGGCCAGTAAGCTTCAGGATTTCCCGTAGAAGTAAGAACCAGCACACCGCCATTTTGTGCAATTGCTTCAATTTGCAATACACCCGGCATTACAGGATTATCAGGGAAGTGTCCTGTAAACTGTGGCTCGTTCATGGTAATATTTTTAATACCCACAACTGTTTGCCCATCTAGGTATACAATCTTGTCTAATAAAGCAAACGGATAGCGGTGAGGCAGCAATTTGGCAATATCATTGACATTCAGTACTGGAGGTGTATTAGGGTCATATTGCGGCGCACCTTTGGCCGAATCAAGCATTTGTTTCTTGATTTTCTTAGCCAGTTCTACATTCGGTTTATGACCTGGGCGAGCTGCCAGAATATGTGCTTTTAACGGACGACCTACCAAGGCAAGGTCTCCCATTACATCTAACAGTTTATGGCGGGCAGGTTCGTTAGGGAAACGCAAAGGCTCATCGTTCAGAATACCTGTTTTACCAACGTTGATTTTCGGTTTATTCAGTAATTTTGATAATTCTTCAACCTCTTCTTCCGAAACCTCTTTATCTACAATCACAACCGCATTGCCAATATCTCCACCTTTAATCAATCCGGCCTTGAAAAGCGCTTCCAGTTCGTGTAAAAACACAAACGTACGGCAAGGAGCGATTTCCTCTTTAAACAACTCAATAGCATGCAATTGAGCATGTTGGCTATGCAGGATAGCTGAGTTATAATCTACCATTGCAGTTACACGGTAGTCGTTCAGCGGTAGTGCTGCTAGCTCAATACTACGTTCGTCGTTTCGGTAATGTATGGCTTCTGTTACCTCATAATAATTACGCAATGAATGCTGCTCTTCAACACCTGCTTCTTCTATCAATTCAACAAACTTAATGGCGCTTCCGTCCAGAATCGGTATCTCAGGGCCATCAATCTGAATCAAAACGTTGTCAATCTGTAAACCAACCAGGGCAGCCAGAATATGCTCAGTTGTATGTACCCTTGCTCCTTCTTTCTCCAGCACTGTGCCTCTTGAGGTATCTACTACATAATCTACATCGGCCTCAATAATAGGCTTGTTATCCAAGTCGATTCTTTGAAACTTATAACCATGGTTAATCGGAGCAGGTTGTATAGTGAGCGTTACATTTTCGCCTGTATGCAATCCTACGCCTGTGATTGATACTTTACTTTTAATGGTTTGTTGTTTAACGTTCATTGGCAAGTTTTATATTTTGCAGTCTTAGATGGATTATACTTCAGCGAATACTCCCTCATTAATCAGTTCTTCAAGGCGTTTCTCTAGGTCGCGCACTTGTTTGTCTAATTGCGGAAGTTTTTTGAAGACCGTCAGTGACCGCAGATAGTCGTTTATCTCGAAGGCAAATGTACCTGTTATCGAAGTATTTTCTTTTTTTATGGTTTTTCTAATACCGGCTTTTGCACCAACTTTTGTGCCATTTGCAATAGACACATGGCCAACCATACCTACTTGCCCGGCCAACACACAATTTTCGCCAATAGTGCTTGAACCCGCAATTCCGGTCTGGGCTGCAATAACGGTATTTTTTCCGATTTCGACATTGTGGGCAATCTGTACAAGGTTATCGATTTTTACACCCTGACGGATAATTGTTGAGCCCATCGTTGCACAATCGATAGTTGTATTGGCACCGATACTCACATTATCCTCAATCAGGACATTACCCAATTGCGGAATAGTTTTGTATGTACCATCTTCCTGCGGAGCAAAACCAAATCCATCGCTACCTATCACTGCCCCTGCATGAAATACACAATTATTACCGATTACTGTATTGCTATAAATTTTTACACCGGCATAAATCAATGTATTATCACCGATTACTACATTATCACCAATATGAACCTGCGGGTAAATTTTTACATTTTTCCCAATTCTGGTATTTTTTCCAACGTAGGAGAATGCTCCCTGATAAGCCCCTTCACCAATTTCAGAACCCTGGCCAACAAACACTGGTTGTTCGACTCCTGTCTTAGAAAAATTCAAAATCTTCTGATACTCTTCAAGTAGTCTTGTAAACGAAAGATAAGGGTCTTCAACCAGAATTAATGAGGCAGTAATGTCCTTTTTAGGGACAAAATCTTTGCCGACAATAACAGCTGAAGCCTTAGTAGTGTAGATAAATGACTCGTATTTCTGATTGGCGAGAAATGAAATATCGCCTGTATTTCCTTGTTCAATCTTGGCTAACTTGTTGACAGTCAAGGAATCATCACCCCGAACTTCCCCGTTGAGTAAGTGAGCTATTTGCTTTATCGTAAATTGCATAAGGTACTTCAGCGTGTTTAAATTTTGCTTATATCGATACTATTACATTTTAGGTATATTCTTAGACGACAAAATAATTTTTGTCGAAAATATTCTTGAAATAGTACAAAAATAATTCACAACATAGCAAAATCATTGCAAATATACATTTTTGCCCCAACATACATAGTATTTTTTCACGATGTTGCTCAATGCCTTGATAGTAGGCAAATCTGATGCATCGGCAATGTCTACTACTTCTTTATTTTTGGTGCAAATGTAAATGGTTTCATCGCCGCGTACGTAGCCTTTGTTGCTCACGCTATCTTCGGCAATAAAGTAGTCTAGTTGATTTTCTGGAATACCTTTGTCAATGAGTGCTTGTTTTAATGAACTAATGAGTGCTTTTTCAATGGGCGTATTAGAAATTTTGATTTTGAACAGGTTTCTGTTCAGCAAATCTTTACAAATGGTTGATAAGACTTTATCCGAATGAAACTGCCAGTTTTTGATACAAGCCCAGATATCGTAGTCGTCTAATAGTGTAAACGCTTGTAAATACTTCTCATTGCTTTGGAAAGCTTTTAAACTAACATTTTCTTTCAGGAAAATCATAAATGCCGGATTAGCAAACAATTCTTCTCCTGCATTAATTATTTCTCTGGCACGTCTGATAATCTGCATCAGCATTGCCTCGGCACAGATAGCGGTCTTATGATAATATACCTGCCAGTACATCAGGCGGCGCGCATTCAGAAAGTTTTCTACGCTCAACAAACCTTTTTCTTCTACTACTAACTGATTTCCCACCACATTGAGCATTTTGATAATTCTGTCTACACCAATTGCCCCCTCAGCTACACCCGTAAAAAAACAGTCCCGGTTTAGATAATCCATCCTGTCCATATCTAGCTGGCTGGAAATCAACTGATGGAAAAAATCCCTTTCGTAAGTGCCATTAAACATTTCAATGGCCAGCGAAAGTTTTCCGTCGAACTCGTGGTTAAGCCGCTCCATCAATAAAGACGAAATATGCTCATGGTGCACTTCATCCAAAATAGTGTATTCCAGCACATGAGAAAACGGCCCGTGGCCAATATCATGTAGCAGAATAGCTACCTGAGCGGATTCCATTTCATGTTCTGAAATGAGCTGCCCTTTCGCTTGCAGAACAGTTAATGCCTCTTGCATCAGATGCATGGCACCCATTGCATGATGGAAACGCGTATGCAATGCACCGGGGTAAACCATCTCTGCTAGCCCCATTTGCTTTATACGACGTAAACGCTGGAAAAATGGATGCTCAATGAGATCATAAATTAAATCTGAGTGTATTGTTACGAATCCATAAACCGGATCATTGAATATCTTGCGTTTATTGGTCGTCATCGGAGCGCTACCTGTAACGTTATTGGCAAACGTCATACTTGATTTTTCGGAAATTTATTAATAAAAAATTAATCACTTCTGCACAAACAACATAAACAAGACGTAATTGGTTGTGAAAAGGCTGAAAATACGGATGAAATTTCTGAAATAGTTGAGCAAACCCCCTTTTAATAAGAGGAAACTTCACAGGTGTAAAGAAGTTTCAGAGATAATATCGCTGAAAACACTTGGCTATCAGCGCCGTAGTATAAGCATCAGATTGCCAGATTAAGATATTACGAAGCAAGGTACCACCCGAGAAATAGACCCCGCCATCCCAATAACATTGGTTATCTTTGCGGTGTGCTTTTGTCACTAAAAAATCAATAGCTTTTCTGATATTTTCTTCGGGTATAGCTTCACCTTTGTCACGCAAATCGAGCATAGCATGCAGGGCATAGGCTGTCGACTGAACAATATCTTTTTTATTCACCCAGGGCTTGCTTTCAAAACTCCCATCGGCCTGCTGGGTTTCAATCAGGTGTTTCAATATACCTTTAGCCACCTCATCTAATTCTTTTACACCATTCCGATAAGCCTTAGCTGCGGCATAATCTAAATGGTAGCTGTTCGGATAATAGACTGCGCCAGTGCTCCAAAGATTTTTCCGTACACTATGTTCAATCACTTTTACCGCACCACTTTTACCCATACTTTTATTAATTTGTCTGGTAAGTGATAAGTAATTTAAAACATTACTATTAACCACCACATCTACATCATTAGCCCCAAAAGGAATCCAGGGTTCATAAGCAACTGGGAAAGCCGAACTATTGGGAGTGAATATTAATAATAATGAAAAATAAGTGGTAATAGGGTTCCAATGATTATATTCATATTCCTGATGATGCCAGGTAAGATATGCCCCTGAATGATGTGGAGAAGGCAGCATAAAATTATACCAGTTTCGATTTCTACGTTTTTTATCAATATATTCATCAAAACCTACATAAGAAAGCGCTTTGAGTGTATCCTTAAAAATCCGGTTATGATAATAAGTAGCCGTATTGCCCAGCGCCGTATCATCGGCATCTTCCGGTACATTGGCTGTTTTATTGATAAATCTTGAACCAAGCGGATAATTGGTCGGGCGCCTTACCAATAGATGTGGGTCTTTGCCGAACATCCGGTGGTTTCGGGGTGGAGGCAGCAATTTCCAGAAATTATAACGATGGTCTACTTCGTAGCTTTGAATCTCTTGATAGGCTTTAGCCAGCACAGGTTTCAGCTCATGCAAAGTAGTATCATGCAGGTAAATTTCTGAGAGAAAATTATGTACGGCTGATATATTAAAACAATTGGAATCACGGGCTTTCTGTTTTTTGCCAATGAACAGATAAGGCTCAATCAGATTCATATACACAGGCCATTCGCCAGCATATTGTTTGCCTGTAATGGTAGAATCGCACTGGGTTTTAATCAGAAAATTGATTGATTCTTTAAAAATCTGTTGTGGAGTAGGGGCTTGCGCAAATGATTGAAAAGAAAGAGAAAGAATAAAAAATGTAATTACTGATTTTCTGTTTTTTAACAAAAGATATGTAAGTTTGGAAATAAGCATGAGTTGTAATTGGCGCAAATAAAGCAGCATTTTAAGAAAAAAATCGGAGATTGAATAGTGTATTACGATTTTTTAAATCGTAAAGGAAGTGTATATTGCTAAGATCCATATAAAAAGGCTTTATGTTTAATCTAAAAACAAAAAATAAATGGATTACAGTAGAATTCTACAAACTCAAAAAGAAATTTGTCAAAAGTGGCAGGCTGATTTTTTTGAGTCTCCGTTAGATTTAAAAATTGGAATTGCCGAAAATATTAAAAGTGGAGTATTACCAATTAATGGATTAAGGCTTTCTCCAGAAGGTGATTCCTCAGGTTGGTACATTTGGGCTGGGGAAGAGCTATCAAAAGACAAGGATTTCTTTAAGCCATTGCATCTCCAACATTTAGAAAGCTGGATACCAGATATACATAGGTATTTAGGTTTACCACCTGGATGGCGTTTTTTAATAGCTGATGGTTATGAAGATATTTGGTTCGATGAGGAATTGTTAAAATGATGAATTTCAGTAAATGGATTTACATACATTGTTTAGGATGAAACATTTTGGCTATACAGCGAAATCTTATTTATAAGATAAGCCAATAAGATTAACCTCATATTAAAATGACAAAAATCATCTTTTCAATTCAGTAAATTTTGTAAATTTGCGTTTATTAATTGTGTTTTTTTTAGTTTGATTGATACACTACCCATGTTGAAAAAATCGCTCCTCTTTTTGAGTGTTGCTGTTATTGGCTTGTCATTTAATGCCTGTAAGCCTAAAAGTGATGCCAAAATTTACAACGCTAAAGCCGCCGACCCTGAGCTTTATCACCAATCAGTTGAATTGTTGACCGAGGTTATCATTCACGATATTTTCAAGCCGCCGGTTGCCAGCCGTATCTATGCCTATTCTACATTGGCAGGTTATGAAGCAATGGTGCCGGGATTTCCTGAATACGAATCTCTAGGCGGAAAACTCAAAGGATTTACTAAAGGGCCTGAGCCTGAAAAAGGTAAAGAATATTGTTTCCCATTAGCGAGTACAAGGGCATTTCTGAAAGTAGCTCGTAACCTCACTTTCTCGGGCAATTTCTTTGATGATTACGAGAAAACTTTCTTCAAAAAATATGAAGAAATGGGCGTACCAGAAGACGTAATGGAGCGCTCAATGGCCTATGGCGATAGCGTAGCTGCCCATATCATGCGTTATTCGGGTAAAGACAAATATAAACAAACACGCGGTATCCGCTTCACGGTAACTAATCTGCCGGGTACATGGGTGCCAACGCCTCCGGCGTATGCCGATGCCTGTGAGCCTGAATGGAACAAAATTCGCGCTTTTGCATTGGATTCAGCAGGGCAGTTTCCTCCGCCACCACCGCCGCCATATAGCCATGATAAAAAGAGTGCTTTCTGGAAAGAAACCATGGAAGTATATGAATTAGGTAAAAATCTGACAGAAGACCAAAAGAACACGGCTTGGTTTTGGGATGATAACCCTTTTGTGATGAATGTAATGGGGCACGTAATGTTTGCCAATAAAAAAATGACTCCTAATGGCCACTGGGAGGCTATTCATATGACGGTTTGTCGTAAAACGAAAGCATCTTTTCAGAAAAGTGTAGAAGGATATGTCTTAAATTCAATTGCCTTGCTTGATGGATTTATCAGTTGCTGGAGAGAAAAGTACCGTAGTGTTAAAGTTCGTCCTGAAACAGTAATTAACGCTGAATTGGATCCTAAATGGCAGCCATTCCTGCAAACTCCTCCTTTTCCTGAATATACCAGTGGGCACAGCACTATCTCTGCCGCAGCCGCCGAAGTATTGAGTTATATACATGGAGATAATGTTAGCTTTACCGATTCAACCGAATACAAACACGGGCATGGTGTAAAATCATTCAGCTCATTCAGAGAAGCAGCTTTAAATGCCAGTGTGAGTCGTATGTATGGTGGGATCCACTATTGGTCTGGTTGTAATGAAGGCAATAAATGCGGTGTGAAAATCGGACAGGAAGTTATAAGAGTAGCCCAGACGCGGAAGAAGAGCGCTGTAGCGGTGAATAAATGATATAGTGAATAGATAAAACGAAAATGCCTCGCCAATCAGCGGGGCATTTTTATATAATATCATCAGAACGCATTCCCTCGAACCAAAAATGGGATTCTACCTTAAAATTAATAATATAGTTGTTAATATTAGGCTTGTTATGATTGAATTTCTTACAGCTGAATTCATTGAACCAGAACTCGAACCTAGATAGGTTCTTGATTTACTGGTAGCTTCTTCAGAATAATATTGAGAAGTTTTGGCAAATGCAGAGTATAGTCTTCTTTTTTTTCCTGGAGTCGCTGACATGTCTGCTATACTCTGGAAATAGCTGTATTCTTCTGCTTTTTCAAAAGTGACTATTTTTTCAATTTCTTCCGTGCTTGTATTTTCTTCGGTCGCTTTTTCTTCGCGCTCTTTTTTGACAGCTAAGCGTAATTCTTTAATCCTGTCCATAATTTCAGTTGATAAAGAAGTTTTTTTAGCATAGGTTTCATAATAAAAAGCAGCAGCTAAATAATGATTCTGGCCTTCATAAGCCTGAGCCGATTTATAGAAATAATCAGGATCTTGTTTTCCGGCTGGAGAAATCTTTTTTAAGGCCTCAAGTGCCTGATTGAAATCTTTAGTCTTTTCAATGGCATGTTTCGCGTCCGACATCAGGTCTTTATCAGTCTGTGCAGAAAGTTGATTTGAAAAATATAAAACTGTAATGATTAAAGAGAGCAGTGTCTTCATAAAATGCAGCTAGTGTAAGGTTTTGATTGGTAAAATATAAATCAACATACCGCATCTTTAAGAATCATATTCTAAAAGTACGGTACGCTTAATTAATATTGACAAAATGAATGCCATACATTTTGCGAATGTATAGAAAGCGGAAGAGAAATTATTTTCCTACCACTCCATCCTAGGCAACGGACTCACCTCCTGTGAGGTAAATTCTCCTTTCAGGTATTTAAAATGGGCTGCCATCGCAATCATTCCGGCATTATCGGTGCAGTACTGAAATTGAGGGATATAGACATTCCATTTTTCTTTTTCTCCCAATTCCTGCAAAGCCTTTCTCAAACCCAAATTGGCCGAAACCCCTCCGGCAATAGCCACCTCTTTAATGTTCAGTTCACGGGCAGCACGGCGCAGTTTTTGCAGCAACATTTTTATCAGCGTATGTTGTACACTGGCACAGATGTCAGCTATGTTTTCTTCAATAAAATTCGGGTTCTTTGCCTGATTTGCCTTTAAAAAGTACAAAATTGACGTCTTGATACCACTAAACGAAAAATTGTATTTAGGCATCTCAGACAACGGAAATTCATAAGCCTCGGGATTCCCCTGCTGGGCATATTTATCTACTAAAGGGCCACCAGGGTAGGGTAGACCGAGCAATTTGGCCGTTTTATCAAAAGCTTCACCAACGGCATCATCCTGCGTTTCGCCGATTACTTCCATCGTCAGATGGTCTCTTACCAATACAATTTGCGTATGTCCGCCGCTTACAGTCAGACATAAAAACGGGAAAGCAGGCGCAGGCTCATCAATAAAATGTGCCAGCACGTGTGCCTGAATATGATTGACCTCAATCAATGGAATATTGAGCCCTAAAGCCATGGCTTTGGCAAAAGAAGTACCTACCAGCAGAGAGCCTAAAAGACCCGGTCCACGTGTAAAAGCTATGGCATCCAGCTGATTTTTTGCTATCTTTGCCTTTTCTAAGGCATTTTCAACCACGGGCAAGATATGTTGCTGGTGGGCACGAGATGCCAGTTCGGGCACAACTCCACCAAAACGCTCATGAATTAGTTGTCCTGCTACAATGTTGGAGTAGATTTTACCGTTAGAAATAACAGCCGCTGACGTTTCGTCACACGAAGATTCGATAGCTAATATATTCAAAACTAAAGAGTATAATTTTGTGTTTTCAAAAGTACCAGCGAATGAATTCGCTGTCTAAGACAACAAAGGTTTTTTATTTACATATGCGGACTCAAGCCCGCATTACACTTATTAAAACACAAAATTACTATTGCTAATTCAGTAATTAATTAATTTGTTAATTATTTTGTTGATTCATTAAAGTATTTGCGCCGGATAGCCAAAATATCGACCAGAATCCTGCTCAATCTTATTTTCATTATTTTTATGGGAATAATGGTTGTGTTTTATGCGCTACAACTTCCTGAGATTCAAACAAGTGTTCTACAACGAGCTACTGCATATCTTTCCGAAAAATTAGGTTCAAAAGTAAAAATCGAAAAGGCCAAGCTTACTTGGTTTGATGAAATCACGCTGGAGAACGTAACCATCTACGACTACAAAAACCGTGAAATGATTTTTGTGAGAGAATTGTACGTAAACTCCAAAACCAATTTCAATTTTGATTGGAATACCTTTCTGACATTCGATAATAATCTCGACTATGTAATGGTGCTCGACCCTCGGGTAAAACTCATCTACGAGCCCGACGGAGAACTGAATATCGATAAATGGATAGCAAAAATTGAATCGCTGACTTCAACACCAGATACAGCTAAGGTGCGTATAGAACATAATATCCCATTTACGATAGACGAAGCTTATATTCAGGGGGGAACATTTACGCTGCAAGACCCGGAAGAACCACGTTTCCCGAAAGAGGAGTTTGATTATAACAACTTTACTGTCAATGGAGTACAGGGTTTGCTGAAAGATTTCTTCATACAAGGTGATACCATCAAATTTGCGTTGACAGACCTGAAAGGCAAAGAACGTAGGAGTGACCTGGAGATAAAAGAACTAAATACCCAGTTTTTCTATTCAAGGCAGCACATGAGGTTCGACGATTTATATGCCAAAATCAATAATTCGACTCTCAAACGCTCGGTTCATTTCAACTATATTACCCCCAGAGATTTCAGTGATTTCAATGAAAAAGTAGAAATGGTGGGTGATTTGAACGATTGCCAGATTGATGCACAGGACCTTGGCAGGTTTGCCACCGATATGTATGAGTATCGGGAAAACTATCTGCTCAACGGCGATTTCAGGGGAACCGTGCATGATTTTCGAGTCAAAAGCTTTAATCTGAAATTTGGAACAAATAGTTACCTCGACGGAGAAATTGCCTTTAAAAATATGCCTGATTTGCGGCAGGCAGTCATGGATTTGAACTGGAAACCCTCGCAGATTGATGCCATCGATGCCCGTCAGTATGTAGGTGATTCGCTTTATCAGAAACACGTGCAGAAGTTTGGTATAACCACCTTTGCCGGAATATTTAAGGGGCTTTATAACGACTTCACCACCGATGCTTTTGTGAAATCTCAACTCGGTCTGATGGCAGGAAATATTACCATGAAAATCCCGGATGGCAAAGCGCTGCCAACTTATAACGGCTCGCTGATGGTGGAAGAGTTAGAGTTAGGCAAACTCATCAATGAGGAGAGCATACTTCAGAAAATGTCATTCAATGGTGAGATAAAAGGAAAAGGATTGACCATTAAAGATGCCCTGCTGAATTTCGATGGAACGGTAAAGCATATCTGGTTTAACGGCTATGATTTCAAAAATATCCATGTGGATGGTTCCATGAGCCAGTCTTTATTCGATGGGCGAATCAGTGTAAAAGATACCAATCTGACTTTTAATATTGGTGGGAAGGTAGATTTTAAACCTGCACTTAATCATTTCGATATTCATGGAATCGTTCAGAATGCCAACCTTCGTGCTTTGGGCTATGCCAGGAATGATGTAAAGCTACGCTCTGAAATAAGCCTCGATTTTGAGGGAAATGAATTAGACAACTGGATTGGTAAAGCTCAGCTCTTACATACCGTTTTGCAATATGATAACCGCAAACTGGGTATTGATTCGGTGTTTGTTACCTCGGCATTAGATAGTAATTCCCGTCACATAGGTCTGCTTTCAGAATTCTTTAATATTGATATTAAGGGGAGATTTATTCCAAGTCAGGTGATAAGCGATGTGACTCGTTTTTCAAAAGAATATACGCAGTACTTCGTTGAAGACGAAGCCACGCGTATGGCTTATTATATTAACCTGCCTGTGAGTGCCTATCAGCCAAGATATGGTTTAGATTATAAGGTCATGTTCAAGAAATCGGAGCCATTCTTTGCTTACTTCTATCCTGACCTCTATATATCACCCAATACCGAATTAAATGGACAGCTTAATATCAGAAATACCGTTGAATTTTCATTAGCCGGAAAGATTGATACGCTCCGGCATGGTAGTTTTGCCTTTTATAATAATGAGTTAGACTTCAATACTTCTAAAGAGGTTTCATCGCCAAAAATTCTGACATCTCTGGTGTTTGAGTCAGAAAAACAGAAGTTAGGAGATATGACTCCTACTGAAAAACTGGAAGTGAATGGAGCCTGGGGCCAAGCCAATGTGATTGAATTTGATGCCCGGATTAAACAACAGAAAAGCTCAAACAGGGCACAGGTTTTCGGGCAGGTGACCTTCCTGCATGATGAAATTGATGTAAACTTTAATCATCGGAATACCAAGCTTGATTTATTAGGCGAAACCTGGCAGGTAGCTCAGAACAACCTGATTAACTTCTATCAGTCTGATATTTGTTTTCAGGATGTAGCCATTTCTAACAAAAATCAGAGTATCTCCATGAATGGCTATTTATCGCCTGATAGTCTGAAAGAAGCGTATGTAAATGTAGAAAATTTTAATTTGCAAACCCTTGAGCCTATTACCAATGTAGACCTGAAAGGTACCGTAAATGGCAACCTGATGCTGAAAGATGTTTACAGCGATGGAGTGATCACAAGTAAGTTTGGAGTTGATAAATTATATTATAAAAACAGCTTGATAGGTACGATTGACGGCGCCATACTTTGGGATAATCTGATTCAGAAACTGAATATCAATGGTAATATTGTCAGAGAAAATAATGAGATATTCCGGTTGGCAGGTACCTATGACCCTAAAGACGATTATGACCCATTGAATCTGGAAGCTAATCTAAATAGAGCTAATCTTGAAATCTTCCAGTCGTTTGTAGAGGATATTTTTACTAATGTAGGTGGCTTTGGTTCAGGAAAACTAACCATCAGAGGCACGCCAGGTGACCCGATTATCAGAGGTAGTGTTGCCGTTGAAAAAGGTAGCCTGATAGTAAACGAGCTGAATATTCCATTGTATTTTGATGATAAGATTAATTTCAATGAAGAGGGTTTTGTTGCACAGAAAGGCTTTAAAGTTCGCGATGCGGTAGGCAATGAAGCTGAACTGGCGGGAGGAGTTTTTAATGGTGGTAGCGGGAATTTCATGTTGGGACTTCATGCTTATATGCGTGGCCGAGATGGATTCAGAATCATGAATACCACCATCAAAAACAACGAAGATTTTTATGGAACAGGAGTAGCTACAGGAGATGTACACATTACAGGAAGTCTAAAAAATGTAACCATTGCCGGTAATCTTACCAGCAAAAAAGATACGAAAATCACGATACCTTTAGATGGGGCCACCTATGTGAACACCGAAGAAGAGGGCATTACTTTTGTGACAAGAAATACGAAAGATCTGCAAGATAAGCAAGCCAAAAAGGATTCGGTAGTGAATGAAGAATCGGGTAGCCTGACGATGGCTTTTAACTTTACAATTACACCTGATGCCGAGTGTGAAGTAATATTTGACAGGATTAACAAAGATCAGTTAACGGCTGTAGGTAGCGGGCGTATAAGCATTGAATATGATACCCGTGGTGGTTTTACCATGACAGGCCCTTATACCATTAAAAGTGGTAAATACGATTTCAGCTTACAGAATATATCTCGTGTACGGAAATTTGATATTGCTGATGGAAGCTGGATTCGCTGGTCAGGAGACCCTTATGATGCAGACATCAGTATCAATGCCATTGTAACGGCGAATGTGTTTCTGCCGGACGGTATTGCGTCTGGTACCAATAGTGCTGAATTGAAAACCCCTTATCCGGTCAGTGCCTATGTGATACTGACGGATAAATTGATGAAACCTACCATCAAATACGATATTAAATTCGACCAGCGCCGCCTGCCTCTCAATCTCCAGCCCCAGGTAATTGCTTTCGAGCAGCGCCTACGGAATGATGAACAATTATTAGCCAATAACTTTGTAGGAGTAGCAGCCTTTAACCGGTTGTTTTCAGATAATAGTTTCAAAGATGCCGTTGATTCTCAATTATTGCTGGATAATGTGAGTAGCTTATTAACCAACCAATTGGGTACTATTGCTTCAAAAATAGACCCAAAACTGGAAATTGGAGTGCAACTTGGTGTGTTGAGTAGCAGTGTACGCCAGAATTTGTTTAATAATATGCAACTCAATTTTTCGTATCGTTTCAGCAATAACCGCCTGAAATTGAGTGTCAATAATACCATCCTCCAAAATCAGGAACAAACTGCGGGAAACTACTTTTATGGTGGCGAAGTAGAATGGATGCTGAACGAAGAAGGTAGCTGGCGCCTGAAAGCCTATAGCCGCAACGTACCCAACTATTTCTACAATTTCAACACCAACGTAACAGTAAACGGCGTGAGTCTTCAACACACGCGTAATTTCAATACGATATTCAAACGTAAATCAAGCCCCCCCGCCCCTAAAGGAGAGCTTACTAATTCTACGTTTTTGTATAGTTCCCCTTTAGGAGTTAGGGGTGCGTCTCTCTAAAATCTATACTGCACCCGACAAGTAAAATTATTATCTTTCAGATCTTTATTGTAATCAGCCAGAGCCGTTTTTTCATTCTGTGGCATTTCGTACCAAAGCATCAGACGGACATTGTCGTAAATATAGGTCAGGTAGCCAAAGCCAAGCGTATTAAATCTTACATCGGCACCTGTAAATCCTTGCCCTATTTCTTTGCCTTTTACACTTTTGTTAGGGTCGTACCAATCGTATTTCACTATTAACTGATGTTTTTTGCTACCTAAATGTTGCAAAAAATAAAAGTAAGCACCATCAAATTTGCGAATGTATAAAGGAGCTAATTTGCCGTTTTCTAAAGGAATAATGGCAGGTGTTTCAGTAGTAGTTTGAATGGCAGTTTGTGTACCTCTGATATATTCCGCTCTGAATTCAGTTTCACCCACACGGTTTGGAATTCTGATTTGTATGTCAGCACCATAGTAATTTCTTGGGGCAATTTTTCCGACATTGCTTGCCGATGAATCGACAGCAAAATGTCTGGTACCCTCATTCATCCGATAAATCTGATTGGTAAACTGCTCCATTCCGCCAAAGAAACCGGATACACTTCCACTCACAATGAGTTTAGGCGCTAAGGTAAAATGCTTTACTGAAAGCCTGGTGATGAGGTCTTTATGATTATCAAAATCAGCAACAGTGTTAACTCCCTGCCCGTTGAATAAGCCTAAGTCAAACTTAATATATTTCAGAAAATTGGTTTTAGCACGTGGTTCGTAGCTACCCATAAAACCAAAATCCCGTTCAACTTTCATCAGAATCTGAGACATCCTGCCACGCTCGGGCGATTCACGGTCTGGTGAGCCATAGCCTACCTCAAAGCCAAAAGGTCGGGCAAACATACCAGTGGTCAGATAAAAAGATTTGAATTTATTTTCGTAGATACGTCCCCAGAAGTCCCGGATAAAAATACCTCTTTCTGTGCCATCAAACTGGAAGATAAAATAAAGTTTGGGCATCCCATTTTCAAAATATCGGGCATAATCAAATCGCAGACGTCCCCTGCGCATCATGAAGCGATTGCTGGCATTAGGCTGAAAATCTCCACCATTAAAATTCTTTGCTCCACGAGTTCCTATCCACTGGAATTGTGGCTGAATATAACCACTAATACCTACATATTCGTATTTCTTGAGAGTAGAGAGAAGTTTTCGGGCAGTAACTGTATCAATCTCTGTCAAAGATCCATGGTCTTGTGCAAAAGAATAGGATAGCGAAAAATAGCACGAAAAACAGAGCACTGCTGCTCTTATACTAACATTAAAAAAGAGTTTCATATTTGGTGTAAAATCAAAATGGGTGCAAAATCGTTTGAATTCTGCTAAATGCAAAAGATTTTGGAGTAGAAAAACCTATTCCAAAATCTTTATTTTATATTTCTATAAATCTGAATTAAAAAAAGAAACGTGTTCCTTGTTCCATATCCCTTTCTCCAACCCTTACAATATCCAGCGGAAGAAAAGGAATAAGGTAGCTGAAAGGATAATGGCTACTGGTAGAGTAAGCACCCAAGCCAAAGCGATATTTTTGATAGTACCAGACTGCAAGTTTTTGATACCTTTGCTGGCAACCATTGAACCTGCAATACCCGACGATAAAGAGTGAGTAGTACTTACAGGCAATTTAAACCATGAGGCCATTCCGATAGTAGCAGCGGCTACTAACTCGGCAGAAGCACCTTGGGCATAGGTCAGGTGAGATTTACCGATTTTTTCACCAACAGTTACTACGATTCTTTTCCAGCCAATCATCGTTCCGAGACCTAATGACATTGAAATCATCAGGATTACCCACATCGGTGCGTGGTCAGTATATTTTCTGATACCTTTTTCTTCTTGTACGGCTGCGGCTTTCAAAGCGGCTTTGTCAGCAGTACTTAGAATAACATCTGAATCTTCTACCAGTTTTTTAGTGTTTCCACTAATAGTAAGAAGCGCCTTACGTGCATCTAAGGCATGAGCCTTGTCAACTTTATGACTATCTGCCAACGCATTCAGGAATGCAACACTTTCTTTGATTTTGGCGATTCTCACCTTTTCAACATCTGATGTTTTAGTAGTATCAATTAAGGCTACTTTTTGTGAGATTGTAGCTAAATCAGGTCTGATTTTATCAAAATCAATTGTATTGTTAATTGCAAAGTAAGCCGGAAGTATACCAATCAGAATTAACATTACCAAACCGATACCTTTTTGTCCGTCATTGCGGCCATGGAAGAAGCTTACCAGTGTACAGGTAGTTATCAGAATACCTCTTACCCAGAAAGGAGGTTCTTCGTTTTTCTTAGGTTCGTCGAACATCTGTTTTCTGATATCTTTATTCAATGCTCTCCGAAGCGTAAACATCAGAATAACGGCTAAACTGAAACCCACTAGTGGCGACAAGAATAAAGCATAGAATATTTCTTTGGCTTTATCCCAGTTTACGGCTGCTACTCCTGCTGTATTGTCGGGAAGCAATGCGTATCCCAGGCCTACACCTAAGATCGCTCCGATTAAAGTATGCGAACTTGATGCCGGTATTCCAAAGTACCAGGTTCCAAAGTTCCAGATTATCGCACTGAATAACAAGGCCAGCACCATCGCGATACTGTGATATACATTCTGGTCGATTAATAATTCAACTGGTAGTAAGTTGACAATACTCATCCCTACACCGACACCACCCGTAACAACACCCACGAAATTAACCAGACCAGACCAAACCACCGCTTGGGTTGGTTTAAGCGAATTGGTATAAATAACAGTGGCAACGGCGTTGGCAGTATCGTGAAAACCATTGATGAATTCGAATGCGCAGGCTGCTAAAAGGCAGAAGGAGAGTAACAGAAAAATGTCGGTTTCTAAGCCAAACATAAGGGATTTTGGGTTTAAGTTATTACAGTATGATTATATTGGTGTTCATGGTGCAAAATTCCGAAAGTTTCGAAGATAGTAGAAAGAAAGTGTATTAAGAAATTGTAAATACTTGAAAAGGAAGGATTTAAAAAAACACTGAGTGAATGAGCGATTGAGTGATTAAATTATTGTTTAAGAATCACTCATACGCTCATTCACTCAATTCTTCAGACAAAGCTCATTATCTTATCAAAAAGCTCTCTTTGATTGAAAGGTTTGGTGATGTATTCATTCATCCCGATTTCAATACATTTGTCTTTTTCTCCCACTAATGAGTGAGCTGTCATAGCCATAATCGGTGTTGTATCTTTCAGTTCTTTACGAATATAAGTAGTGGCCTGATATCCATCCATTTCTGGCATCTGTAAGTCCATCAGAATAATATCGTATTGATTATCCCTTACTTTTTCGGTAGCAATCCTGCCATTTACTGCCAGATCGCTTGTAAAACCAAATTTTTCAAGTACACGTAAGGCTAGTTTCTGATTCAGGATATTATCCTCTACAAGTAATATATGTACTTTTTTATCGCTGATCAGCAGCACATTATTACTGGTTTTATTCTTATCAACCTCTTCTTTTACTGTTTTATAGGTAAGTTTAAACGCAAAGGTTGAGCCTTCATCAGGAACACTTTCCACCCATAATTCTCCGTTCTGCAATTCTATCAACGATTTCGAGATACTTAAGCCTAAGCCGGTTCCTCCATATTTACGGGTGGTATCAGAATTGGCCTGCGTGAAGCGGTCGAAAATCATATCCAGCTTTTCCTGAGGAATACCAATTCCGGTATCTACTACCTTAAATGTGATAGTACTTTCAGCATCGGTATTGCTTACCTGGTCTACTACAATATTCACAGAGCCTGAATTTGTGAACTTAACGGCATTATTGGTAAGATTGAGCAATATCTGGTTAAGTCTGGTCGGGTCTCCTAATAGTGTATTAGGTACATTGTCATCTACATGGCAGTCTATTTTAAGACCTTTATCATTCGCCTTCCCTTTCAGAATGTTCTTCACTGTTCGCACAATTTCCTTCACACTGAATGGCACTTCTTCAATCACAATATGCCCAGACTCAATTTTCGAAATATCCAGAATATCGTTGATAATACCCAAAAGATTTTCAGTTGAAGTAGTGATATATGATAGGTATTCAGACTGTTCTTCGTTCAGCGGCGTATCTTTCAGCAAATTGGCAAAACCTACAATGGCATTCATAGGTGTGCGTATTTCATGGCTCATATTAGCCAGAAATACGTCTTTTGCATGCGCATTCTGTTCGGCCTGAACTTTGGCCTTGATGAGTTCTTTTTCTATCAGAATACGCTCGGTCATGTCTACGGCATTACCGATCACATACTTCTCACCATCAATCAGTTCCGAAAGAATATTGTTATACATCCAGGTTTTGAAAGACCCATCTCTATGTTGCACTTTCATCAATCCCTTGAAACTACCTTGCTCTTTTATCTGATGCAGATAAGCTTTTACCACACTGGCGTATTCAGCAGGTACGAGGTCAAACAAAGTCTTTTGCAGATATTCTTCGGCAGAATACCCCAATAATTGCGCTCCGGCAGGGTTCACAGTCAGGAATCTGCCTTTCAGGTCATGTGTACACATCAAGCCTTGCGAGTGTTCGAAAAAACCTCTGTGGCGCTCTTCGCTGAGCATAATCTTACGCTCCCATATCTTCTTGGCAGTAATATCTTTGGCAATGCCTACAAAGCCTGTAATCTCGTTAGAACTATAGGTAAGAGGAGTGAGGGATAACTCAACTGTAATTTTTGTTCCGTCCTTGGTAATATATGTCCACTCGTTGGAGTCAGTATTACCCAATCGGGCTTTGGCAATCAGCGCTTCATCAGGTACATGAAGTTTAATGTCGAGTTCTTTAGTTACTTTTTCGGCATAGGCATAAATCTCTTCCGGGTCGTGGAAAATATTCGCTTTATGAATTCCTACTACTTCTTCTGCCTTGTAGCCTAACATATTTTCAGCCCCTTTATTGAAAGTTCTGATATTGCCGAAATCATCGCTGGTAATAATAGCAATGCCTGAATCAGCATCCAATATTGCTTTCAATTCAGTGTAAACCTTGTCTAATTCAAGTCTTACCTGTTTTTCTTTGTCAATATCTTGCAGCGTTCCATACAGAATATATGGTCTACCATTGTCAAACTCTGCTTTTCCTACGGCTCTTACCCATTTTCTGTTATTTTTGGCCGTAATAATCTGGAATTGAGTATCGAATGATGAGCCAGTTTGAATAGATTCATTCACCATTCTTTCAACCATCTCTCTGCTGCTGCTAGAAAGCAGAATATTATTTTCTACGGTAGGGACATAATCAGTGCCAACTTCATAGATTTCTTTCATAATATCAGAGAACCATATTTCATACGTCTCCAGATTCACTTTCCAGGTACCGATTTTAGCCACCCGATTGGTCGATTCAAGCATATTCTTGGTTTCTACCAATTCCTGCTCTACACGGTTCTGATCGGTAATATCGCGGGCAATGGCATAAGCATTACCTGTCTTCGGGTCTATTGTTGCTACCCATTGCAGCAGCTTATAATCACCATTAACTGTCAGGTATCGGTTATTTACGCTTACAGTCCCGACTTTATTAGAAATATCTTTAAGTTGGTCTCTGGAATATTCTAGATCATCAGGATGAATAAAGTCCTGAATTGGTTTGGTCAGCAATTCCTCTGTTGTCCAGCCAAGCGTTTGCTTGAATGCCGGATTAATCTTTTTAAAATGTGCATCTTCAACCACACAAATCAAATCTTTCGAAAGATTAAACAGGGTCTCGTAATCTTTCAGTTCTTCTCTTTTTTTACGTGCTAATATCTGTGAAATAACTTCTTTAGCTAATATATTGAGCGCTTCTTCCTGATCTTTGCTTAACTTTCGTGGTTTATCGTCAATCACACACATAGATCCCAACGCAAATCCATCTGGGTCAATCAGAGGATAACCTGCATAGAAGCGTACATGCGGTTTGCCTAACACCAATGGATTGTCTTTAAAACGTTCGTCTTGGGTAGCATCTTCCACCGTTAAAAGAACATCATCCATAATCGTATACTGGCAAAACGAGTCCTCACGGGGTGTTTCATCATCATCTAGGCCGATTTTGGATTTAAACCATTGTCTTTCTTCGTCAATAAGCGTAATGACAGACATGGGGACTCCACAAATAATAGAAGCTAATCTGGTCAGACGGTCAAACTCCTCTTCATTTACAGTATCTAGTAAATTGTATTTTTTCAGGGCTTCTAGTCTTTCCTTTTCATTAGCCGGAACAGGTAATAAAGCTGTCATGTCGATTGTTTAATAATCCCTTATAAAACTTAACCATCAAAATTTGTCATAATTTTATCTGGCATAAATAAAATCAGATTTTAGTAAAACATTCATTAAAAATAATGAAGATTGCAGCAGACGTCTGGTTTTAGAAAGATTAAGTAAAAGTTATATATCTTGTATGCAAAAGCCGGAACAGCAAACGAATAAACTATTTGTTTTTGGCCTGATAAATTGCAATTTTTGTGAGTGCAATTCAATGTTTAGTATTCAAAAATCATACCATCCAAGGCTTTTTGTAATGTTAAATCTTCTATCCCGAAATAATCAAAAGTTTTTTTATTAAACGGATACAAGGCACTATTTTCTGTTACCAAATTCACTATTTGTTCGATGAAACTAACAATTGGCATTACTGATTGCGGTGAAAAACATCCGATTTATGAAAAATGGATATTAAGCCATAATGACGATATACGTATAATCAGACTCGGCTACAAAGAAAACAATTTGGCCTTAATCAGTCAATGCAATGGCCTATTATTAACAGGTGGAGAAGATGTTCACCCACGCTTTTATAACAAGCCCGAGAACCTGCCGCTATGCAATCCTGAGTTTATGGATGTGCAGCGTGACGAATTTGAATGGAAGGTTTGCGAATATGTTTTTGCGCATAAAATACCTCTATTGGGCATTTGCAGAGGGTTACAGTTTGCCAATGTTTTCTTAGGTGGAACATTGATAGGGGATATTCCGAGCATCGGGAAAAACAATCATTCGAAGTATTACGAAGGCAAAGACCGCTATCATCAGATAGGAGTTGTGCCAGACTCAAATCTGGCAATGATTGTGGGCACAACAGCGGGAGAAATCAATTCAGCACATCATCAATCGGTTGATATGCCTGCTGAAACTTTGGTAGTCAATTCATTATCAGAAGATGGTATTGTAGAAGGCCTGGAATGGAAGACCCCAAACAACCATTCGTTGACACTGGTACAATGGCACCCTGAACGCATAGAAGATTCAGGAAATCCATTTAATAATCGTATCAGAGAGGTATTTATTCAGGCGGCGGAGGAGTTTAGTCTTAAACTATGCCGCGACGGCGGACCGTTTTAGCTGATTTATGTGATTTCACTGACGCTAATTATGATTGATTTTTGATAAACCTCAATAACTTTTTTGTTCATACTTAATTATTTCAGCAAATTAGTCTCATAAAAATTATAATCAGTACAATCACATAAATCAGCTAAAACGGTCCGCCGTCGCGGCATAGTTCAAGACTAAAATCACTCATTCACTAAATCACTAAATGATTCACGACATAGTTATCATAGGCGGAGGCCACAATGGCTTGGTAGCAGCTTGCTATCTGGCTATGGCAGGTAAGAAGGTATTGATTCTGGAGAAAAACGATTATATAGGAGGAGGTACCACCTCGCAGAAAGTTTTCCCTGACTATGAGGCTTATCTTTCACGCTATTCTTATTTAGTTAGTCTTTTCCCGAAGGAGATTTTTGAGGAACTGGATATTCATGTAAATCTACTTCGCAGAGAAACCGCTTCTTATACGCCTTATCAGCAATACGGGCACAACAAAGGTTTAATTATTAGTAATATCGATGAAAATCTTTCGAAGCAATCGGTTCTTGACTTGGGCTATGGAGAAGCAGAGTGGGAGGGGTATCAGGCGATTCTGCAAAAACAACAAACCTTTGCCGATTTGATCTGGGATTCGTTTATGCAACCGCTCAAAAATAAGGAAGAATGGAAAACATATTTTGAAAGACATGGGCAAAGCGAACTCTGGAAGAGTTTTGTGGAAGAACCTATTGGTAAACTGATTGAAAGCCACGTGAAATCAGATATTCTGCGAGGTGTATTAATGACTGATGCCAAAATAGGCTCTTATACCCATGCCTACGATCTAAGTCTTTTGCAGAACAAAACCTTTATTTATCATATTATTGGCAATAAAACAGGCGAATGGCGGGTACCACAGGGTGGTATGGGCAATCTGGTAGCACAGTTGATAGAAAAGGCTCTTGAACTGGGCGTAGAAATCAAAACAAATGCCGAAGTAATGCAGATTGAAAGAGGAGAGGAGTTGAAAGTCATGTATCAGATGAATGAAAGAACATATAGTATAAAAGCCAAAGATATTTTATTGAATGCCCCGCCTAAAGTATTAGAACAGCTCTTAGGAAATATTCCGCTGCCCAGCCACCCAACCGAAGAAGGAACGGCCTTTAAGATTAATCTCCTACTGAAAAAACTGCCTCAACTGAAAGATACTCAGGTAAGCCCCGAACAGGCATTTGCCGGAACATTCCACATCAATCAATCGTATGAGCAGATGGAAGAAACCTTTGACAGGGCTTCTTCAGGCAAAATTCCTGACCCGATTGCCTGTGAAATTTATTGCCATACTTTGACAGACCCCTCTATACTTTCAGAAGAATTACAGGAACAGGGGTATCATACACTCACAGTTTTTGGCCTTGATTTACCTTATGAGTTATTTGTCAAAGATAATGAAGCCGCTAAAAAAGAAGTAGTAGCCAGATTTCTGAAAGGCATTAATGCTTATTTAGCCGAACCGCTGGAAGATTGTCTGGCCAGAGACAAAAACGGTAATCTATGTCTGGAAGCCAAAAGCTCGGTAGACTTAGAAAAAGAACTAGGCATGACACGGGGAAATATCTTCCATAATGGCTTATCCTGGTTTTATGCTGAAACTTCCGACGCCATAGGTAAATGGGGAGTAGAAACCCCCTACGACCATATCTATATCTGTGGCTCTGGTGCTGCCAGAGGCGGTGCAGTCAGCGGAATACCGGGCAGAAATGCAGCGAAGGTAGTGCTAGGTGTATAACAATTTACTGTTTCCAACCTGGCCCTTTTACGAATCTGCCTGATTTTACACCTGTATGCGTGCCGTCTTTCAATACTTGTTGCCCGTTTACAAAGACGTGTACCATGCCATCGGATAATTGATGAGGTTTTTCGAAAGTGGCATTGTCTTTCATTTTAGCCAAATCAAAGGCTAATACATCAGCAAAATACCCAACCTTCAATCGCCCTCTTTTCTGGATTTTCAGGTTATCGCAAGGTAAAGACGACAATTTTCTGATGGCTTCCTGCAAAGAAACCACCTTTTCATCTCGCACATATTTACCAATTAATCGGGTAAAACTACCGTAAGCTCTCGGATGGGCGCTTGATTTAAGAAATACGCCCTCTGGTGCCATCGAAGCTGCATCAGAGCAGAAACTCATATAGGGCAATTGTATCTGTTTTTTTACATTCTCTTCACTCATTAAGAAGTACACTACTTCTACTCTTGAATCATCGTCAATCACCAGATCCATTGCCGTTTCATACCAGGTTTTGTGGCGTATGGTGGCCACTTCTGCCAGAGTTTTGCCAATATATTTTTTCAAAGAATCCTGCTTGAATCCAATCAATAAAGTTTTATCTGCTCCGGCTGCCAGACAAAGATTTTCCCAGTCTTTTTGTTTGGCTTGCATTTCTTCGCCAACTCTTCTTCTGATAATCTCTTCTTTAATTCTTCTGCGCCATTGCGGCAAGCCACCCTCTTGTACCCATGGTGGCATGGCGGCATCCAGACCGGTTGCTCCGGCAATATAATTATACATATCTGCGGTGATATTGATACCAGCCTTGCGGGCGCTGTCAATTCGGGCAATCACTTTATCTAATTTATACCAGTTATCTTTTCCGGCAGCTTTCAAATGATATATCTCAGAATGGATATTGGCATCCTTTCCTATTTTGATAATTTCATCAACAGCCTCTTCCAGTTTGTTGCCCTCGCTTCTGATGTGTGAAATATACATACCGCCATATTCTGAAGCTACTTTGGCTAATTCGGTCAACTCATAAGTATTGGCATAAGTGCCGGGTACATAAATAAGCGACGAACCAACCCCCATAGCGCCCTCTTGCATTGCCTTTCTTACCTGTTGCCTCATTCTTTCCAGTTCTTCTTTATTCGGAGGACGATTGGCATACCCCAATTCATTGGCTCTTACGGTAGCTGCGCCAACAAAAGAAGCTACATTGGTAGAAACTCCTCTTTTTTCGAGATAATTGAGATACTCTCCCAGGCTTGTCCATTCAATTTTATATTTAATATCACCTTGCAGGCGTTGTGCATAGGCTTTGACCGAATCGCTCAATGGTCCCATCGAATCACCTTCTCCCATTACTTCAAGCGTAACCCCTTCTTTGATTTCTCCCAGAGAACGACCATCCTGAATCAGGCTTTCCGTACTCCAGCTTAGCATATTCACAAAGCCCGGCGAAATCACTAGTCCATTCGCGTCAATGGTTTGTTTGGTGCCCGATTGACCCGATAAATCACCAATAAAGGCAATAGTATCAGCCATAATAGCAATATCAGCTTTTTGTGGTTCACCACCACTGCCATCATAGACCAAGCCGTTTTTAATGATAATATCATAGGTAGATTTTTCCTCGCAGGAACTCAAAACTAATAGCGTAAGCAGAAATAATAAGAGTCGGCAGTATCGCATGTGTTTAGGGATTAAAATAATCGGTGCAACAAATTACGATTATTAGATGGATAATTATTGGAAAAATGCAATAAAAAAAATCTACACTAGAATTCTAGCATAGATTAATGAATTTCTAACAAACTATATAAATTTTATTTCTTGTCTTCTCTGGCGAAAATTTTACTAACTACTTTCCATTCCCCATTGATCTTCAGTAAATTGAAATAATCGGTTAGTTTAGTGGTTGGCATATCTAATTCTAATTTAGCTTGAGCGGCAGTTCCTGTAATATCAATGCTCAGAATTTTGGTTGTACGGTCAATTTTTTTTCCTGCATTTGCCTTACCACCCTCTAGGTATTTGGCAATAGGTACATCTCTGAACTCTCCGGTTTTTACGTCAACAAATTTCATAAAAGCCGTTGGGTGAAATACCTTAGCCATTTTTGCCGTATCGCCATAAGTACCACCATCTAGATAGTTCTGAATGGTCTCTTTTACTAATTCAAGATCTGACTTTTGTGCTAATGCAACCGATAATTGCGTTAAAAGACAGAAAACAATAAGCATCAATTTTTGCATGATTAATTGAGATTTAGAATGATTTTTTTACGTTTTTCTTTATCATCGGTCCAGACTCTATACACTTTGAATACAACAATCTGCATAAAGTCATCCCGACGTTTTTCATTGAGGAAAACTGGACCATCCGGGCGGAATTTTTTCAGAATCGGTCGGAAATTCTCTTCACTCTTGCGATACGTCAGACTGTCAGGATATTCAGTAATCAGTACAATATTATTACTGACACTATCGGCCTTGTTGACCAGCATATAATAAGAGCTGATAATACCCTGCTTGATGGCTTCTTCTCTAAAGACTTTCCAATTGTTCTCAAAAAAGTAGTGGGCTTCGTTCCAGAGTCCGTTTTTGACCTTGACAATGTCCATAATCACATAAGTATCTTTTTGAGCATGGGCTTTTTGCCAGAATAGAAAACCTATCAGTAATAGGAGAGTTAGCTTTTTCATAAATATATTTTTGATGCAATATTAGAGTAGTGGCAACACTCCAGAAACATTATTAGACCGTTGCCTCATTTTTTTCGACCTACCTATCTTTATAAGAAAGCATCGAAAAAAAGAGCAGATGTATCGAAATAATTAGGGATAATTGCCTAAAAAAAGGAAATTTGGATATGAATCAGACTCGAATCAATTTCAAGGGTATACAGGTAGTACTTTGGGTTATGGTATATACCATGCTTATTATGTATTTTACCCAAAAAAACAGATGGGAAATGGGATTCGTAACTGCCAATATTTTTGTGGTTTTCTTTTTGGCGGCAGTTTATGGGAATGCTAATTATTTGATAGTCAAGTTCTTTCAAAAAAGGAAATATTGGGAGTATGGTTTGTACTCTGTTACGTTTTTGTTAATCACGGTTTTTCTGAGAATGTTTATTGAAGACCAATTGCTCAATAGAATATTTATCAGACACACCTTTTACGGATGGAACTTTACCCATTTTTCTTTTTTGTTAATGACACAGTTTTTAGCCTTTCTCTTTGGGTTCCTGCTTCGTATTTCAATTGATTATGTAGATCTATTGCATACACAGGAGATACTGAAAAACAAACAATTGACTACTGAACTGAACTTGTTGAAAGCACAGGTGCAACCCCATTTTTTGTTCAATACACTCAATAATATTTATTCACTAAGCGTCTCGAATTCACCCAGAACTCCTGAGATGATAGCCAAGCTATCAGATATGATGCGGTATTTTGTGGATGAGGCTACAAAAGAAAAGGTGCTATTGGAAACTGAAATACAATTTCTTGAAAACTACATTGAATTGGAGCAAATCAGAATGGTGAATCCCTTGAAATTGACCTTTACCAATGCCATAACAGACAAGCACTTTATGGTTTCACCTATGTTATTGATACCTTTTGTGGAGAATGTTTTTAAGCACGGAGTAAACAAGACCATGAAAGACAACGAAGCCGAAATATCCTTAAATCTGGAAAATAGTATTCTATATTATATAGTAAAAAACAAAACATTCAACCAGAAAGCAGGCACTTGGAGAAGTTTGGCTAATTTGCAGAAGCGATTAGATTTACTATATCCTGCTGGCTTTGGTTTCGAAGCCTACTGCAAAGAGGGCTATTTTTATGCATCTTTATCGTTCCCTGTATGATTAAATTCAATTGTCTGATTGTAGATGATGAGCCGCTGGCTGTTTCTTTGATGGAAAACCACATCAAACAAGTGCCATTTCTGACATTGGCTGGCAAGTGTTTTAATGCCATGGAGGCCATTGCTTTTCTGGAGAAAAACGAAGTAGATCTGATTTTTCTAGATATTGAAATGCCTTACCTCACTGGTATGCAACTCAAAAGCTTTCTTCCCGAAAAACAGAAAGTAGTATTCACTACAGCCTACTCTGAGTTTGCGATTGAAAGTTATGAAAAAAATGCTTTCGACTATCTGTTGAAACCCATCACCTTTGAGCGTTTTCTGAAATCCGTCAAGCGTTTGCAAAGCCCTGAAACTACCAGGTCTGCAGTAGCAAGCCCGGCAGAAATACATATTTTTGTAAAATCAGGCAGAGAAATTATCAAATTGGAATATGATGATATGCTGTATATCGAGGGACTGAAAGATTATGTAACCATAGTAACCGACAACGAGAAAGTAGTTACCTATAAACTCATGCGGGAATTAGAGGAAACCCTGCCACCCAATTTTGTCAGAGTACATTTGTCGTACATTATCAATTGCAATAAAATCAGGAAAATCAGCGATAATCAGGTGATTATTCAGGAAAAGAGTATACCCATTTCAGAAAAATATCGGGAAGGCTTTTTGCAGAAAGTAAGCGACAGAATGTTGTAGCTTATTCAAATAAATCACTCCATTGCAGCAATATCTTCATCCTTCCTTGAATGTGTCATTACCATTATTGATTTATAATTATATCTACCTGAATCCTTCCCATTGATAAGTCAAAATAGAAATATCATAAGGTGTGTTTTCTCCCGCTCTGAATTCTTTGCGGTCTATTATATCGAACTCTTCTTCATCAAAATCCGGGAAAAAAGCATCTGCATCGAAGACCTGATGTACAATCGTCAGATAGATTTTATCTGCCATCGGTATAGCTAATCTGAATATCTCTTCACCACCTAATACAAATACTTCTTCCTGATCGGCGCATTTTGTCAATGCTTCTTCTAAACTGCCTACCACCTCAAAACCGGCCTCCACTTCATAATCCTGCTGACGGGTGATAACATAATTACCCACCTCCGACCATATCCTATGCGGATTATCATAGCTCTTCCGCCCCATAATCATCTTTTTGCCTTTAGTAACGGTTTTTAGATTATCCCAATCGGCAGCAATAGGTTCCCAGGGTAACGCATTATTGAGCCCGATGGCTCGGTTTTCACTCATCGCAGCAATTAAAGAAATAATGGGCATGGCTGTTAGCATAGTTTAGATAATAAGTACGAAAGTATCAATTTCTGGTAATTGTGCAAGTTTATTTCGACATTAATGCCGACTTTAGTCGGTATATAAAATAAAATTTATTCCTTTGTTTTCTTAGCGGTGAATTTATTCACCGAAAGCCCGGGCAAATTGTTGCAACTTAAACCTATTATAAGCTTGACTAGTGCCACTTTGATACTTACCCTAGCCGTTTTACTAAGAATCTTTTCCAATCCGTTTGCCAATGTTTTTCAGAAAAAACTGACTATTCAAGGGCTTTCGCCTTTGTTTGTCAATTTCTTGACTTATTTCATTTTAGGATTGGTTTGTCTGGCTTTTACTTTTCAACTAGACTGGAGCCGTATCTCTGCTGATTACTGGATTTACTCCATCATCATGGGTTTATTAGGCGCTTTAGGAAACCTATTTCTAGTAAAAGCTCTACAAGCTGGCGACCTTTCAGTTCTGGGGCCTATTAATGCTTATAAAGCGGTTATAAGTATGATTATTGGCGTTTTCCTGTTGCAAGAGATTCCGGGTATATGGGGATTGATAGGAGTGGGGTTAATCATTGCCGGAAGCTATTTTGTATTAAACACCACCGAAGAAGGTTTTAGCTGGCAACTTTTTAAACGAAAGGAAATCCAGTTCAGAATCTGGGCAATGATTCTGACAGCTACCGAGGCCATCATCGGGAAGAAAGTAATTCTGGTTTCTTCTTATATCCATTCTTTTTTTAGCTGGTGCTGGTTTGGTACCCTTTTTTCATTGATTCTGATTCTATGGAATAGAGAGAATGTGCTTAAGCATGTTCAGAAAATTGAATTTAATACAATGGGTATATTTTTAGGGCTTATTCTATGCATCGGTATTACACAGTTTTCAACCACTTATATATTCCAACTGATGCCGGTAGGCTATGCCTTATCGCTTTTTCAACTTTCGGTTCTGGTAAATATTTTTCTGGGCTACCGGATTTTCCAGGAGCAGGATATTTATAAAAAACTGATCGGCGGCGTGATTATGATTATTGGCTCGGTATTGATTATTTTGTTTTGATAAATCTATCATCCCTTCACATAAGCTAATTTTTCGGCTACCTTCCCATTACGAACTTTGAAAACATCTACACCTCTCAGATGCCAAGGTTTGCCATCTTTGGTTTTGCGATAAATCCATCTTACCACGCATCGGTCGCCATCGGCAAATATATCCTCTGCTTCAAAAAAAGCGTCAGGGTTATTCGTGAAGAATTTTGTCCAGTAGGCTCTTACTGCCTCGGCACCAACTAAGCGCGTGCCGTCTGGTGCTGGATTCGTATTCTCAAAAATACAATCTTCTGTCATGGCATTCATCACGGCATCTACATCATGGCGATTGAATGCTTCGTTGAATCTTTCTACAGCGGCAAGCGTAGTACTTTTGGTAGAAGTATTGGTTTCAGTTATCATACCTGTCCGGGTTTGTTTATGTTTGGAACTGAGTTTGCAAGATGCCAGAATCATGGATACCAGCATAAGGAATGTCAATGTTTTATTCATTTGATTAAAAGCAGTTTAATTGAAATGAAATAAAAACGGAACGCAAGATGCCGAGGCTATCGCATCAGCAATCCAAGCCTCCTTAAAAAGGAGTAACTATCGAACGGAGGAAAATTAATATAAAGATTCTGTGTAGACAATCTCCTCAAAAAATTGGTGAGGGTTGGTGTAATATGCCGCCCGGCGACGGCCGAGCGGCGAAAAATTATAACGTATTCAGCGAATCATAATATCTGAAAACTTCAATTAACCCTTGCTCGGTTTTCAGATTGATTTTATTGTTTCTTATAAATTGCTCAAGTAATGGTTTTTTGCCTTTTGGGAAAGACTGAAGTGCTTTCTTACCCAATGTTACTGCCCGTAGCATATCGTCCTGAATAGTGTAGTACTTCTGGTATTTTCTGAACTCCCCCTCATACTCAGAGTCCGCTCCTTGCGTTTCATAACCTGTTTTTTCAGCACTTTTGGTGTTTAGAATACAATCGTAGCCTTTTAGGAAAATGTTTTGCCCCAGATAAAGTGTCTCAAGGAATATATTTTCGTATTTTCTGAATGTATGTCCTTCGATTGTAAACTCATCCGGTCGCACCTCCAGCGCATCGCCCTGAGAATTTTTTACAACATAAACCACATTTTTATGAATATTATAAGCCATCAGAAAATGCATATCTTTCCCATTTTCTGCACTCATCATTCCTTTAAACCATCCATTTTTAAAATAAGGAGTGCCCTTGTAGACTTTCGTAAATTCTTGGGTAGTCCTGCTACCTAAATTCTGCGCTTTATAATAGGCCACAAGCGTAGTATCACCTTTTTCATTAATAACAATCTTGGTTTGATTGTTATCCGCAGTTTTTTCGTCTCTGATAAAATACCGGTAATCTTTGGCCGGATTATAGAGCTCCTGCCCCATAACACAGCATGGCAACGCCACAAGCGTGAAAAGAAGTACGAACGTTTTCATAGGTAGTAATACGAATAAATATCTATAACAAAATTAAAAACAAAAAATGTATTTTTCTTATAATATCTTTGAATATTATAAGAGTCATTGATGCTTATTTCGTCAAACCTATCATGTCTATACTTCTTTGTTTTACAGCGCTTCCAGATACAACGCCTTGAAATCTTCCCTGCTCACAGGTTTGGGATTATTCGGGTGGGCAAAGTCGGCAATAGCTAAATCTGCTAAGGTTTCTATATGCTCGTCTCGTACACCAATCTCTCTTAAACGGTGTGGAATATTGATACGACTGTTCAGGTTGAATAAGTAGGTTACTACGGCATCACCTGTTTCGTCTTTCAGGTCTAAAGTGCGGGCAATTCTGCGGAATTTGTCTTCAAACCCTGCAATATTGAATTTCATACCATAAGGAATATTCACGGCATTTGCCAACCCATGATGCGTATCAAGCAAAGACGAAAGCGGATGCGCCAGCGAGTGTACAACACCTAAGCCTTTCTGAAAAGCAATTGCACCCATCATCGAGCCTAATAACATCTTGCTACGTGAATCAACATCAGGACTATGAACCGCCTTTTCTAATGAGTTGTGGATTAATGAAATACCCTCAAGGGCAATACCTTCACAAATAGGGTGGTACATTTTGGCCAGAAAAGCCTCCATGTTATGAGTTAAAGCGTCCATTCCGGTAGCTGCCGTTACGAATGGTGGTAAATCCATCGTCAGAAGAGGGTCAGCGAAAACGATTTTTGCCAATAATTTAGGCGAAAAAAGAATTTTCTTCTGATGCGTCTCGTCATCGGCAATAATGGCACTTCTTCCTACTTCACTACCTGTACCCGAAGTGGTTGGAATGGTAATAAAATGCGGTACATCGTTGGTAACATAGATGTCGCCGCCAATTAAATCGTCATATTTAAATAAATCTTCTCTATGATTGATGCGTAATACAATCGCTCTTGCCACGTCCATTGCTGCACCACCGCCAATGCCTATAATACTGTCTCTTTCAGTAGCATAGTAGGCTTCATCGCCCTTATAAACGTCTGATTTAACAGGATTTTTATGGATGTCAGAGAAAATTTCTACGCTAATACCTTTAAGACGTAAATTCTCTTCAATTCGCTTTAGAAAAGGTAAACCTGCTACTACTGGGTCGGTTACAATCAATGGTTTTGAGAGACCATTATCTTTCAGGTAATCAGCCAGTTCGTCAACGGCACCAGCGCCAAAGCGTATTTTAGTAGGGAAGTTGTAGGTCGAAATCACAATAGAAAAGATTAATAAAATGAATAATAAACAGAAAAACCATCAATCAAACAAAAGTAATTAATAAGCTCGTTTGATTGATGGTTTCCCAATATTTTTTTGTTGACAGGTCTTAATCGCGTCTGCCCAGATACATACTCAGGTAGTAGAGCAAATTGGCTACTGCGCCAGCGGCTGCAACTACATAAGTAAGGGCCGCCCATTTCAAGGCATCTTTAGCCATCGCATGTTCACGACTATTTACTACACCTCTGTTTTCCATCCATGCCAGGGCACGATTGCTGGCATCATACTCTACCGGCAAAGTAATCAAGGCAAAGGCCGCAATCAATCCATTGGCTACTACTAAAGCCAAAAGCACTGTTTGCGCAAGGGCAGTATTTCTGGAAAGGAAATAAAATATACCAAAAATACCGAACATATACACGAAGTTCATGACATTAGTAGCTACATTTACAATAGGTACCAAAGCTGAACGCATCTTCAATGGAGCATAGGCTACTGAATGTTGCACCGCGTGCCCGCATTCGTGTGCTGCCACAGCCGCTGAAGCCGCACTGTTGCCATTATATACATCGTAGCTCAGATTAACAGTCTTATTAGTAGGGTCATAGTGGTCTGTTAATTGCCCTTCTACCTGCGTGATTCTTACATCATATATCCCGTTATCGTTCAGCATTTTACGGGCTATTTCTGCGCCTGTCATACCATTAGACAATCCAACTTGTGAGTACTCGGCAAATTTTCTCTTTAATCTTGACGAAACTGCCAAGCCAAGCAGCATAAAAACAATACTTATTACAAAAATCATAGCTTTACTTTTTCATTTAAATTCTGATTGTAGTTTGACGGATTTTAGTTGAGTAGGTTTAATACTACTCGTAAAGGTATCAGTCTAAATCCTTTATTTTTTTGATGATAGCCGTGGTTGAATAACCATTTACTAATGCCACTGTTTTCACCTCTCCTCCATTAGTTATAACAAAATCTGCTCCAACAATGTTCTCAATAGTATAGTCGTCACCTTTCACGAGAATATTCGGACATATTGTCTCAATCAGTTCTTTAGGCGTTGGTTCATCGAACAAAATGACAGTATCTACAAATTCAAATGCCGACATCATTCTGGCTCTTGCATATTCATTCACAACCGGACGACTTGGGCCTTTCAGCCTTGATACTGAGGCATCTGTATTTAAACCCAATACGAGTTTATCGCCCAGGTTGCGGGCTTTCTCCAGATAATCGATGTGTCCTAAATGCACAATATCAAAGCATCCATTAGTAAAAACGATTTTCTTCCCCTCAGATTGCCATTGTTTTACTTGTTGGGTGGCCTGTTCTTTATTTAATATTTTTGATTCGGTCATTTTTGTATTTAAAATTATCTTTACATTCTCTTCCTCAATCCATTAAACATCTTAATTATCTTTATACCTTTTATTGACTCACTTCAAGAAAAAGTTTTCTGATAAATATTTGATGTTCTTAGTTATTTTTTGGTACTATTTCTAGTAAGTCTTTCAATATTTAAAAAATCAATAATATTACCTTTCCACATTATCACTCTCTTTTCTTTATTCAGAGCAAAAAAATAATCAACCTCTGGCGGCACAGCTGAACTAAGTGTATCTATACCTCTTCCACATAATCTTTTTTGATATATAGTAAATTGTACAGTTGGGTCAATAAGTGTTTTATGCTATTTAGCTTATTGGCTGATAATATTTTCAATTCAAAACCTGTAGAGTCTTCTCGAATTATAGTCTTGTACTCATTTTTTACTAGTGTAACAGTATCTCCACCACTATAAAATACTATCTGTTCATTTAAATCGATTGAGCTCTGGCTCTTACTTATTAAACCTATAGTACTCATTATGAGAACTATCAAGATTTTGAGATGGACCATAATTTTTCCTTATAATTAAATGTTTATCTGTAAGAAGTTATTTTTAAATTATATAGGTCAATACTAAATTTAGAAATTATTCATCCCTCAAACACTTCCCACCTTTTTCTTAGGCAAAACAAGCGTCAATGCAAACGCGACAACACCAAAAAGTACCACTAAAACCAACCCTTGTATCGCGTGTAGGAAAGTAGCTAAAGTGATACCGTCCTGCTCTGATAATCCATAAAGCACTACTATACTTCCTACCAGAAAGTGATAACTGCCGATACCACCTTGAGTTGGAGCTGCCATTCCAATAGAGCCCATTACGAAAATAGTGAGAGCTGCCAAAGGCGAAAGGTTAGCCGTTTCAGGTAAGGCGAAACACAGTACATAGGTGGTAAGGTAGTAAACTACCCAAATGAAAACTGTATGAAAAACAAAGACCATCGGGTTTTTCAGGTTTCTTACACTTAAAAAACCATCGGCAAGTCCCGAAATAACTTTGCTGACTTTCTGATATAATGGCAATTGAGAAATTTTATCTTTATGGCGTTTAAAAGTCATCCAGGCCATAAAAGCCAGAATGATAAAAGCTGCTCCTAAACCCAATAGCAAAATCGGATTCTTGAATTTATCACCGAAGAAGTTGAAAAAGAACGTGCTTAACCGGTCGAACTCTAATATTAAGTTCAAAAAAATTAATACTAATAAAACCAGTACATCAGCTATTCTTTCAGCCACTACAGCTCCAAAAGATTTCTCAAACGGAATATCTTCCAGATTCTTTAAAGTACCACAGCGGGCAAATTCGCCTGCTCTTGGAAAAACCAGATTGGCTAAATATCCTACCAGCACTGCCAGCGTGGTTCTGAAAACAGAAGGATTATAGCCTAGTGGTTGCAACATTAACGCCCAGCGATACGCCCGGCTCCAATGCGCTACCAGCGCCAGAACACCCGAAAGTGCTACCCATCTATAATCGGCCTGTTTTATTTTTTCCCAGAGGGCATTTAAATCAATGTCTTTGAATACAAACCACAATAAACCTCCGGCTATGGCCAGAGAAATAACGTATTGTAAAACTTTTTTTATCATTTCACTACACGGTTATTCTCATCTGGGAACACGACAAGGGGTTTATGAGTTTTAGCTTCTTCCGGCGACATCCACGCGTACGAAATGATAATCACAATATCACCTACTTCTGCCTTGCGGGCAGCTGCGCCATTCAGACAAATAATGCCCGAACCTCTTTTGCCTTTGATAGCGTATGTTTCCAAACGCTCACCATTGTTATTATTCACTACCTGTACTCTTTCGTTTTCCATGATACCCGCGGCATCGAGCAAATCTTCATCAATTGTAATACTTCCCACATAGTTTAACTCTGCCTGAGTCACTTTCACTCTATGAATTTTCGACTTAAAAATATTAACAAGCATAAGACCTTCCTTTTTTTGATAGTGGTGCAAAATTATAAAAATGCTTAGTAAAGAAACATTATGCTATTGAATAAAATTCCGTTTCATTGTTTTGGTTATTTATATGACCTCATATCATGAAATAGGCCATCCTGTAGGACGGCCCGTTTCACCGAATAGAATTCGGTGGCTAAAATAACAAAGGAACTATTTACATACATCGCCGGACTTAAGTCCGGCTTACATAGAAATAATTCCGCGCGGCGACCGCTGGACGGCGGACCGTTTTTATTCGCCGTTAGCTTGGTTGCTATTTGAGAAGAAATCATTTTTCCACTACAGCCGAACCATTACTCTTCAAAACCTTGCTAAAGAATAACAGATGATAGGGTAATGAATTCTGCCAGTATTCCCAGGTATGGGCACCTGGTCTTTCAGTATAATCATGTGGTACATTAGCATAAACCAGACGATGGTGTAATTCTCTATTGGCTTCAATCAGGAAGTCATCTACGCCACAATCAATAATTACTGGCATATTGTTCTTCTTGATAGCATCTACCATATTGATGATTGAGTTTCTTACGTAGATATCGTTGGAAGTATCTGAAGTGCCCAATAGCTTCTGAAAACGGTCTTTCAATGATTTGGCAAAGTCTTCATTAATCCGGAATTTAGTATAGTTCATATCCATTGCCCCACTCATCGTGCCTGCAGCACAGAATAAGTCAGGATGTCTGGTCGAAAGATACATTGCCCCATGTCCACCCATCGAGAGCCCGGTGATTACACGGCCTTTGTTGCTTTTAACAGTCCGGTAAGTATTATCAATTTTCTGGATTACCTCTTTCGTAATATAGGTTTCAAACTTGTTGGTAGGGTCTGCAGGGCTATCGAGATACCAGCCGAAAGTTTCACCCTCAGGCATCACGATGATGATATTAAACTGGTCGGCCAGATTTTTTACCAGCATTTTATCAGGAGTTTTGTTCAGCCAGTCATTAAAATGACCTGACCCACCATGCAATAGATACAATACCGGATAAGAAGCTTTGCTATTGGCATACGAAGCCGGAAGTACCACAGCGGCTTTATAAGCTTTGTTCATCACGGCACTAGGTACATCAAGACTATCGACCGTAGCAGCTTGTGCATAAAGGCATGAGAAACTAAGAAAAGAAAAAACGAGTAAGCGGAGTTTTTGTAACATCATAGATTGAAAATAAATTGTAAGAAGACTCGATTAATTCAGACTTAAAGTCTGAAGGCAAAACTAATGAATCGATGGAGATTATCTAAACAATCCACAAGATTTTAAGGCTGAGTCGTTTTTTCGGCAAAATGAGCCAATTACCAGATTTATTTCGCAATTTGTACCGAGAAATAGTTTAAAATGCTACTTTTTTTTATTTTTGTAAAAGTGAAAAGCTATCTAACGTATGATTAAAAAACTACCTATTTTTTTATTTTTTATAACTACTTTTTCTTTTGCCCAGGACGCTGCAATATTTAAGCCCGACTCGATAAAAAAAAAGATTGAAGCCATACAAATCACTAATACGCTACGAATAGATGGCGTGATGAATGATGCCGAATGGAAACTGGCCAGACCTGTCTCTGAATTTATTCAGATTGAGCCTTATCAGGGAAAACGACCTACCCATAGAACAGAAGTACGGGTATTGTACAATAAAAATTACCTGTATTTCGGGATATTTTCCAGAGATTCTCTAGGGAAAAAGGCCATTCGTGCCACCGATTTTAAGCGTGATTTCAATTCAAGACAACATGATCTGGTAGGCGTATCGTTTGATGGCTTCAACGATAAGCGCAATGCTATGGCTTTGGTGACTAATCCTTATGGTGTGCAAAGAGACTATCTGTCTTTTGACGATATTTATTATGATATTGACTGGGATGGCCTCTGGCGTGTGCGAACGAGCCGGACAGATTCAGGCTGGGTGGCTGAAATGGCTGTTCCCTGGAAAACCCTGCGTTATCCAAAAACAGATTCCCTCACTCAGAACTGGGGTTTTAACCTGTATCGTAATCGACGGTTGACAAACGAGCAAACGGCTTTCTCGCCTTATCCCCGTTCGTTTACGAATACCCGTATGGACTATGCAGGGGTTTTAACCAATCTGCAACCACCTCCACCCTCGACAAACCTACGTATTCAACCGTATTTTCTGACTTCATTTGACCGTTATAAGAATTTTGACAATAAATCTGATAAGAATAATTATAAGATTGGGGGAGAAATTAAATGGGCCATTAACCCCAATGCTATTCTGGATTTGACCGCCAATACCGATTTTGCACAGGCCGATGCTGACCGCCAGGTAAACAATGTGACGCGTTTTTCTGTGTTTTTTCCTGAAAGGCGACAGTTTTTCTTAGAAAATGCCTCTTTGTTTGGCGTAGGGGTTGGGCCTAATGACGACCTTTCAGGAGGGAGTATGCGTGTGCAACCGTTTTTCAGCCGTACCATAGGCTTGGACAATAGCGGTAATCCGATTCCGATTGATGTAGGAGCGAGATTTGTGTATCGCTCGCTAAAAAGAAACTATGGGGCCATTGCCATGCGCCAACGTGAGGTAGGAGATAGCCCCGGGACCAATTTTTTTGTTGGTCGATACTCTGAAAACTTTGGTAAACAAAACCGTATCGGAGGATTAGTAACCGTAAAGAATAGCCCTATCAGTACGAATATGACAGGTACTATAGATGGATTTTTCCGACTAAGCGAGTCTCATTCATTGAATACAATGGTAGTATATTCAACTTCTACCAATGGCAGTAAATCAGGCTTTTCAGGTTTTGCGCAATATTATTACTCTACCAACCAATTCAAACTCTGGTGGACACAATCTATCGTTACAAAAGATTTTAACCCCGAAATGGGCTTCGTTTCAAGAAGCGATGTCATCGGTACTACGCCCGGAATATTTTTCTTTAACAGAGGCAAATGGATTCCGTTCAAGAAGTTGATACGTGCCTTTGAGCCGGGTATCATGACCGAGTTCTATCATCAGGCATCTACTGGAAAACTGATTGAGCGCCAGTTAAATATTAACCCTATCTGGTTTAACTTCCAGCGCGGTGGTTTCTTCGGTTATCTGATTAATCCGACTTTCCAACGCCTTACAGAGCCATTTGTTCCGCTTGGCGTAACGATAGGCACAGGCAATTATAATTATGTAAGGCATCAGATTTATGCCAGTTCCAATCCATCGTCTGTCGTTAGTCTGAATACTTCATTCGAATGGGGTACGTATTTTAATGGCCGATTGAATTCGCATGATATTCGTTTACAGATTGCACCGATTCCGCATATTTCCATTTTAGCCCGTTACAACCGGAATCATTTCAGAGATATGGGTGTCGATAATACCACAACCAAAGTAGATTTATATAGTGTTGAAGGACGTTTTGCCTTGAATCCGCGCGTGCAATTGATTGGGTTTTATCAGAAAAATGCCGAAAACCTGTCACAGAATTATAATATCCGCCTCTCATGGGAATATCGCCCATTATCTTATATCTATGTGGTATATAATCATCGGGAATTTGATAATCTGCTGCAAAAACCAAAGCAGTTAGAAGACCACGTGATTGCCAAAATCAGTTACCTTAAACAATTCTAAACATGAGACTATTAGTCATAGGAGGTTTATTAATTACCTTGCTTCATTCGTGTACGTCAAAGACTGATGAACAAAAAGCCGACTCAACCGCTTTGGCTGATAGCAGCACTGCAATGATAAATGAATGGGAATGTATCCCTGGCGAAAAAGTGGGGATTATCACAAGCACCAGCAGTGAGCAGGAATTAATAGATAAATTGGGCGCAGCCAACATAAGTGCACACGATACTGTTTATGGGGCAGAGGGAATGTTCTCCATAGGAACTATTCTTTACAAAGGCACACCGAACGAAGCCCATATTGTCTGGAAAGATACCGTTAATTTTAAAAAACCTGAATTTGTAGAAATAGGTTTTGTAGAACCGGGCAAAGAAAATCAGGTAAAATGGTACACCACCAATGGTGTAAAAGTAGGTACAAAACTGACAGAACTAGAGCAGATAAACGGTAAACCCTTTAACTTTTCAGGTTTCGGCTGGGATTATGGCGGTTCAGTTGTCGATTGGAATGGCGGAAAACTCATGAATGCTGACAGCACCAGTTATCTGGCTATTATTCTGGGATACGATTATGAAAACCAGGCTTTGAACCCTATATCTGAAAAAGTGATGGGCGATCAGGCATTTTCTTCAAAAAATCCTAATGCTCAAAAGCTGAATCCTTTCGTGTCGCATTTGATTATAAGCTTTAAATGATAAAATGAGTAATTAAATTAAACATTTGCCCTAAATTTCTTACCTAGTGAACCGTAGAACTCCGGGCAAAACTCCGTGATACTCAGTGGTAAAATAGTAACACCTGATTCTTATCGTTTAAGGATATAATTTTAATAATAAAAAAACAGCCTAAATGCTTAAAAATCAATTGCTTTGGTTTTATTTGTGTAAAAATTTTATTGCACTCTTTTACCAACATTTACTAACTCAAACTCTGAAGCAAAATGGCAACTAACAAGAAATCCGAAACCACCGACAAAGTAGAAGAAACAAGTACTCCGGCAGAGGCAGTATCAGATGCTAAAGCTGCTGTTGAAGAAACCATAGAAGCAGGCAAAGAAAAAGCCGCAGAAGTAAAAGAAGAAGCAGCCGCAGCTGTTGAAGAGGCCAAAGCCGTAGCAGAAGAGAAAGTAGAGGAAGCAGCCGCTAAAGCTGAAGAAATTAAAGCTGACGCTACAGAAGCAGTAGAAGAAGCCAAAGAAACAGCCGCTGAAAAAGCGGAAGAAGTAAAAGCAGAAGCGGAAGAAAAAGTAGCGGTAGCAGAAGAGAAAGTAGAGGAGGTAAAAGCTGATGCAGAAGAAAAAGCCGCAGAACTGAAAGAAGAAGCATCTGCTAAAGTAGAAGAGGTAAAAGCTGGTGTTGCTGAAAAAGTAGCAATAGCAGAAGAGAAAGTAGAGGAGGTAAAAGCCGAAGCAGAAGAAAAAGCACAGTCTTTCACAGAAGCAGCTACTGATAAAATCAACGATTTGAAAGAAGATGCTGCTGATGCTATTGATGCCGCTAAAGTCAAGGCTCAGGAAGTGGCCGCTACTGCAGCCGATAAATTCGAAGATTTTAAAGAGGAGGCTAAAGAAGCAGCTGCAGCAGCCAAAGCGAAAGCGCAGGAGATAGCAGCGGAGGCCTCAGAAAAAATTGAAGAATTGAAGGCAAAATATGTAAACGAAGAAAAGATTAACGAACTGAAAAATCAGGCAGCTGAGAAACTGGAAGATATCAGAGATGATGCAGCTGAGGCAATTGAAACAGCTAAAGTAAAAGCCCAGGAAATAGCTAACGAAGCAGCAGAAGCCGCCGAGAAAGTAACAGAAAAAGCCAAAGGTTTCTGGAGTCGTTTATTTGGTAAAAAATAATTGTAAAGTTTTATAAAGAATAAGGGCAATGAAATTTTGTTTCGTTGCCCTTTATTTTTACTTGCTGTATTTTAAATCAAACCAGAAAATTCCCCAGCGTCTGCAATTTCATTTCAGTTTCAATCCATTCTTTTTCTGCATTTGAATCGGCTGTAATACCACAACCTGAATAAAGTGTTGCGACTCCGTTTTGTAACTTCATCGTGCGCAGATTAACAAAAATATGCGATTCCTGCTGGATATTGACAGGCCCAAGAAAACCGCTATAAAACTCACGGTTATATTTTTCGTTGGCCAGAATAAACTGTTTGGCTGGTTCTTTAGGCATTCCGCAAACTGCTGAGGTCGGGTGCAATAAATCGAGCATCACCGTAGCCATTTCCGGAAAATTAATTTCAACTGTATCTACAATATAATCCATACGCAGGTGCATCAGATTACCAGCTATTACCGTTTTTGGGCCTTCTTCTTCAAACTCACGCACCCGTATTTTTTTCAGGCAACTCACAATATAGCGGCTCACCAAGGCATGCTCCTCAATTTCTTTTTGTCGCCATAAAGCTTCTGATGGTTTAATAGGATTACCCTCCGCATCAAAGGCAGATTGTGTGCCTGCCAGAGCCATTGTCCTGAATATTCCCTGTGCATCCTGACTCACCAGTGTTTCAGGAGAAGCCCCCATCCATACTATGCCCAGCCCCGGAATCGAAACCGCTGAGACAAAGGCATTAGGATAAGCTCTGCATAATTTATCAAACACAGCCACTACCTCAAAATCATTGGGGATATTGATATTCTTGGTTCTCGAAAGTACTACCTTCTTAAATTTTCCTGCCTCAATATCATTAACAGCGGCCTCTACTTCCTCAATAAAATCTTCTTTGGTGGTAGCGTCTGCAACCGTTTCTTTTTTTGAAAAGAAAAAAGGTTTATCACTAGCTTTTGCCTGTAATAACTCAATAAAAGCAGGGTCGACAGAGGACGGGGCAATTACTTCCTGAAATTTTTCGTTTTCGTTAAGCGTATCAGAAAATATGTAATAAAGGTCAGCCTTTAAAAAATAGGTATCGTTACCATCGGGATTAATAAAAGGAGAAAAGGCAAAACCTGGCCCTAATTCTTCAAATTCTATCTTCGTCTGTTCAGGATTTTTGAGGAAAGATGTTAAGAAATGCTTTTCGTTTTGTTTAGGCAAACGCCACATGACTGTTGGGAAACCTGATTCAAGCGCTGCATTCCAGAGTGTTTGTCGATAGGTGTTTGTCTTTAGATTTGTTGTTGTCATATCGCGGAACTATATCTTCGCACAAAAGCCAGGATATAATGTATTGAGTAAATCCTTTAATAATACAACAAATTTGGGGCGAAAACCTCTCAAAAAAAAGCAGATTTTTTAGGATGTGGGTTTATTAATATAAATTTGTTAGAAATGTCCAAAAACTTGTCAAAGCTATGAAAAAATTACTCTACTTATTGGTTTGCATAGCTTTTTCAGGCTATGGCCATGATACCAAGGGCATCCGATTCACCGAAGGCACGTGGGAACAGATACTCTCCGAAGCCAAAGCGCAGCAGAAACTCATTTTTGTAGATATTTATACCACCTGGTGCGGGCCTTGCAAGGCCATGGAAAATAATGTGTTTACCAATGCCGAAGTAGCAGATAAGTTTAATACGTCTTTTATCAACTATAAAATAGATGCTGAAAAAGGAGAGGGTATTACGCTGAAAAAAAAATATACGATTACCGGCTTTCCAACCTATCTTTTTGTGAATCATGAAGGGGAACTGGTGTACAAGACCATAGGCTCTATGCCAGCTTATAAATTTATGGCTGAAGCCACTAAAGCCTTACAGATTGGGAATGATTTCAAGTCTACCCCCGCAATGGAAAAGGATTTTCTGGCTGGCAGACGAGATGCGAAATTTTTGTACGAATTTCTGGAAAGAAAAAAACTGATTGGGGAATCTACTGATTTAGTCCTGGAAGAATATCTGAAAGCCATTCCAGAATCGGCACATAAGACCGAAAAAGTATTGATGATTATCTCAGAAAACATCGGCGCCATTGATACCAGAGCCTTTGAGATTCTGAAAAATTCGCTTCAGCGTTTTATGAATATGACCCCTGAGCAACAAAGATTTGTATTAGAGGGTATTTCAAAAGCCAAGCGAAGTACTTTCAAAAAAGTCGTTGAAACCAAAGATAAAATACAATTCGAACGGTTGATTGATGCAGTGAGACAAACCTCTTATAGCGAAGCGGGATTTGAAGCCGAAGAACGACAATTCAGATTGGATTTTGCCAAGATTACCCTCGATGCGGACAATTTCAGAATGATAGCCTCAAAAGCCGGAGCAAAATTGATGGAGAAAACCAATGAACAATTGGCCACAGAATCTCAACAACAAACCGAACGATTTATACAAAGTGCCAAAGCCAGAGGCATCAAAGAAAATACCAGAGATTATGAATTGGCTTTAGAGGATTTAAAAAACAGCGCCGAAAAAAGAACCGCTTTTCACCTGAATGAATATGCCTGGGGCTATTTTCAGTTAATTGAAAACAAAGAAGAACTGGAAACCGCGCTGAAATGGTCAGAACGTTCGATAGAGCTATTCGAATCACCTGTTAACCTACATACTTGTGCTAATCTTCTATCTAAATTATGTAGAAAAAAAGAGGCGATTAAAACAGAAAAAGCAGCGATTAAATTGGCAAAGAAACAGGGTATTGAGACTAAGGAATTGCAGTTGGCTTTGAAGGAGATGAAGAAAAGATAATTATTTATTGTGTGTATGGTAGAGACGCAAGCATTGCGTCTCAAGAGCCTGTGAGTAGATGATTATTGGATGTGTTGGCTCTGGCTGTTCCTTGCCCAATTATATATACTGGATTGCAGAATCCAATGAGACGCAAGCATTGCGTCTCTACAAAAGCAATTATTATTAAATAGATACTACATAAATCTCTTTCCCTCACCAATCTCCCCTAATCCCCCAATTTGCCGTTTTAATCTAGGAATTTGTCGATTTTCTTGGAAGTATGGGCTTTAATGAAGTATTTTTATTCATTATATTATTTTTCAAATAAAAAAATGAAAGTATCTAAGAAAAGCCCTTCCAAACCACTGAAAATTTTCTTATCTGTTGCTTTTTGTCTTTATCTAATCAGCTCTTGTAAAACCAGTCAACCTAATCAAAATACGGTTAATTCAGCTAGTACAACTGCTGTTCCACAGCAAGATCTGGTAAAAGACGTTATTAATTCATTTGCTGCTACCTCACCGGAAATGTCGCTTCCCAAGGACGCTGATCCGGATAGTGACGACTGGAAAGGCATAGACTTAGAAGCGAAACAACCTGTTAAACCCTTATATGTATCAGAAGAAGCTGAGCGATTTATGCTTCCTCCTGGCTATCATATCCAAGCGGTGCTAACAGAGCCGGCTATTCAACAACCCGGTGCCATTGCCTTTGATGGCAACGGCCGTATGTATGTGCTGGAATTACGGTCTTATATGCTAACGGCCGATTCAAAAGACGAATTAGAACCCACCAGCCGTATATCCAGATGGGAGGATAAGAATAACGACGGGGTCTATGAAACAGGCACTACTTTTATTGATAATCTGATTTTTCCTCGCTTTGTATTGCCTTATGGCAAAGATTGTATCCTAACGATGGAGTCTGACGCTGATAATGTCTATAAATATACAGATACAGATGGCGATGGAAAAGCCGATAAAAAAGAACTATTTACTAATAAATATGGACGCTCAGGTAATGTTGAGCATCAGCAGGCTTTTATGTACTACGGCATGGACAACTGGCTGTATAGTACCGTAAATGCTTTCCGTGTGCGTGAAACGCCTGGTGGAGTAGTTCGTGAAAAAACGGGCTTTAACCGTGCACAATGGGGTGTTACCCATGACGATGACGGCAAACTATGGTTTCAGGGGGGTGCAAGTGGATTGCCTTCATATTTCCAGTTCCCGATTCATTACGGAAACTTTGAAGTACCTGGCGAATTTGCCAAAGGCTTCGATATTCCTTATGGAGCAGCTGTAAAAATATCAGATATGCAGGGAGGTATGGACGAAATCAGACAGCCTGACGGTTCGCTGAAACGCGTGACCGGTTCAGCAGGAAATGACGTATATCGGGGAGACCGCCTACCGGAATCATTGAGAGGTCAGTACTTCTATGGTGAGCCGGTAGCCCGTATCGTTCGTCAGATAAACCCTGTTGTGAAAGAGGGTCTTACTACACTTCATAATGTCTATCAGGATCAGCAATCAGAGTTCCTACGTTCTTCTGACCCACTCTTTCGTCCGGTTGATATGGCTACTGCGCCTGATGGCACTATGTATATTGTAGATATGTATCACGGTATTATTCAGGAAGGACAATGGACACAAAAAGGCACTTATCTACGTACCAAAATTGAGCAATATCAATTAGATAAAGTAGTGGGTTTAGGTCGTATCTGGCGCATTACGTATGATGGTAAAGAGCGCGACAAAACCAAACCGAATATGCTGAATGAAAAAACGTCAGCTCTGGTAAAACATCTGGAACACCCGAATGGCTGGTGGAGAGATGCTGCCCAACAACTGATTGTATTGCGCAAAGACGTTTCGGTAGTTCCTGCTTTAGATAAAATGGCTTTAAACAGCCCGAATGTATTGGCAAGAATGCACGCCATCTGGGCATTAGAAGGTTTGAATGCTTTGAAAACCGAAACGGTACAAAAACTATTAAGCGATGCAAATCCTCGTATCCGTGTGCAGGCACTAAGAGCCGGAGAAACACTTTATAAAGCCGGACAAAAAGAGCTGGAGGCCAGCTATAAAACAGCTTTGACTGATGCCAATACAGATGTGGCGATTCAGGCAATGCTCAGTAGCAAATTCCTGAAATTGCCTGATCTGGAAGCTAATATTAAAAATACAGTAACCAATAATAAAGCAGCAGGTGTAAAACTGGTTGGCGAGCAGATTATTACTCCACCAAGAGTGACCAGAGGATTGGGAATAGGTGCAGAACTGAATAAAGACCAGCAGGAAATGATTAGCCGTGGAGCAGTGATTTATAACGAATTATGCTCACAATGTCATGGTAATACAGGTATGGGGACTCCGGCAGGAGATGGCAAATTATTAGCTCCGGCATTGTCAGGTTCTTCTCGCATTCAATCGCATCCTGAGTATGCTGTTAGAGTAGTGTTACACGGTATGGATGGTGCCATTGAAGGCAAGACTTATGCAGGAGGCATGATGGCTAGTATGAAAGAGCAACCTGATCAATGGGTGGCCGATGTGATTTCTTATATCCGCAATGGCTTGTCAAATGACGCTTCGTTGGTTTCAACAAATATGGTGGCTAGTATACGTCAGAAAACGGCTGACCAGTCGGGTATGTACAAGTTTGATAACCTGATTAAAATTGTACCACACGAATTACAACAACGTGATGGCTGGAAAGTAACAGCCAGTAATACGGCTTCTACTCGTATTGGAGGGAATGTTTCGCCTACCAGTGCATTCACTTATGAAGGCTGGTCGACGGGAGTGAAACAGGAAAAAGGGATGTGGTATCAGATAGAATTTCCGAAAGAGACGGCTATTAGCGAAATACAATTTAATTCAGCGGCTCAGGTGAAAAAAGGCTGGGTTCCTAAACCCAATACGCCATTTAATCAAAGACCTATGGTACAAACCCATCCGCGAATCTATACGGTAGAAACTTCATCGGACGGTACTAACTGGCAACCAAGTCTGAGCACCCAAAAAGGAAATGACGGTGACAATGTCATTGTCCTGAACCCGAAAAAAGCTAAGTTTATCAGAATAAAACTCGACCAGGGGTTAGAAAATCCGGAAGATGATATTCCGTGGACCATGAAACAATTAAAAGTATTTGAACTCAATTAATAATCGACCTAGTCATTTTTCATAATCGTAATAAAGTAAGCGAAACATAATTATCCAATGGAAAAATCAAATAATCCCTCTGTGTCACGCCGCCAGTTTTTAGGAACTGCCGCAACACTTGTTTCAGGTTCGGTACTAGCAAGCAATTCGGTTTTCGGAGCGCCTGCTTTCATAAAAAATCTTTTCGGACCTAATTCACTTATCAATGGTGTTCAGATTGGCGCAATCACTTACTCATTCAGAGAAATGCCAGATCAAAGCGCAGAAGCTGTATTGCAATATGTAAAAGAATCGGGTATAAGTGCCATTGAACTATTAGGTGACCATGCAGAAGTTTTTGCAGGCAGACCTAAAAGCACGGTTGATATGCGTTCTGTTTTTCCTTTAATGAGAAAAAGAAATGAGAAAAAAGAAGAATTAACAGAAGAGGAGAAAAAGAAATTAGCCGATGCCGAAGCAGCTATGAAATCTTTCAACGCTGAAGTGGCAAAATGGAGAGAAACCGTTTCTATGGCGAAATTTGAAGAACTAGGCAAAGCCTATAAAAGTGCTGGCATTTCTATCTATGCTTTCAAACCAAACGCTTTTGGCAAAAACAACTCTGATGCTGAAATTACCTATGGCATGAAAGCAGCCAAGGCTTTAGGTGCTAATCAGATAACGCTTGAGCACCCTTCTGACGATGCGCATACCTTGAAACTAGGTACGATGGCTCAGAAAATGGGTGTAAAAGTAGGCTACCATGGCCATGAGCAACAAACATTTACGCTTTGGGATACTGCTCTGTCACAATCTCCGGCTAATTCATTAAATCTTGATTTGGGACACTTTGTGGCAGCAGGAAATGCGAATCCTTTAGATATTATCAAACAAAAGCATGAGCGCATTGTAAGTATGCACATCAAAGACCGCCAGACTCCGGCGCACGGCAAAGGAAACGTGGCATGGGGACAAGGGGATACGCCTATCAGAGAGGCTCTAAATCTGATGAAAGACAATAAATATAAATTCCCGGCAACTATCGAGCTGGAGTATAAAATACCGGAAGGCTCGAACTCGGTAGCAGAAGTGAAAAAATGCCTTGAGTTCTGTAAGAATTCTTTGAGTTAAGAGTTTTAAATAAGTGTAAAGGCGAGCTTTGAGAGAAGCACGCCTTTATTTTTGATTTTACGAACCCAGTTGAGCGAGAAAATCCGGACCGGCATCGCCTGACCCATTAATTATATTATTGCTTAAAATAGTAAAGTCAGGACTTACCCATATAGCCTTTTTTTCAATAGGTTGTTCGTCAATAGCTGGTTCTGATACGTTTGATTGATTCATGTTAATAAACTTTAGCGGTTAGATTGAAAATGTATATTATAATGCGAATAATGGGTTAAAAAAGCAGAAATAGCGACAAGACAAATAAGACTTACTTTTATGGTGACAAAACTATAAAAAAAGACTTATGTTAGAGTATGAACTCATAGCCTTGTACCTCTATTTCTGCGAGTGCTATAATAATGAACTTCGTTGGTATAATCAGCGATTTAGCAATAATTCTTCACCGAGTAACGAAAAAATTACAGATGAAGAACTTTTGACTATCTATTTTTATAGTCGTCGGTATGAAAACAAGCATTTAAAGAAGCAAATATGGGATTTTGCCAATCGCTATATGCGTTCATGGTTCCCCCATTTACGAGCGTATTCTAATTTTAATCATCGGCTTAACAATTTATCGGGTGCCATACTGGCATTAGTTGGCAATCAGCTAGAAACACTAAAAGACATTGAGAATGCCTCAATTAACGAAAATATTTCACTAGTTGATTCCTTACCAATTATGCTTTGTTCAGGTAAAAGACAAGGCAAGGTAGCCCTTGAAATAGCTGACAAGCGGAACGCCGCCCGAACTTTTTGTGCGACAAAAAGCATCTATTATTTTGGAGTTAAACTGCATTTTGTGGCTTTTCGACGAGTAAAAAAATTACCTTTACCTGAATTCATAAGCCTTACCAATGCTTCTGAGTTTGATTTAACAGCCTTGAAGCCTATTGTATCTAAACTCACTAATAGAGCTATCTTTGCTGATAAAGCTTATGCCGATAAGTTGCTTAATGAACAACTTTTAAAAGACAGTAATACTTACATTTATACACCTGTTAAACTTATTAAAGGTGAGCATGAATCTGTTAGACAATTTAAAAAAGCAGCAGATGACCTATTTTCTACTGCTGTTTCTATTGTTCGACAGCCGATTGAAAGCCTATTTAGCTTTTTAATTGAAAGAACAAAAATTCAGAATGCTTCAAAAGTCAGAGCAACAAATGGACTTTACTCCCATATCTGGGGTTCAATCGCCACCGCTCTACTTTTTTGGATGTTTTAACCCATTATTCGCATATTATAATATTTGTTGATTTTTAAGTGATTGAATAAAAGAAAATATAAGTACAACCATAGTGGCATAAATATCTCCTTTATCTAATTGCTTTGCCACATTTTTTTGATTCATATAGGGTCTTGCAAAGGCATATTCAGCATTATATAATAATTTATTTTTCTGGACTTTCAATAAGTCAATCCGGTCGTTGAAATCAGGTGAATAAGCATTTTTTGATTTACGCCACACAATTTCATCAGGTACTATACCTCGCATCGCCTCTCTGATAAGTCCACGTCTGTATCCATTCTCAAACAAAACTTTTTCAGGAATATCCAGATAAAATTCCACAATCTTTTTGTCAAAAAATGGCGTAGTTTTTCGCAAACCGAAATAAGCATCTCTATAATAAAGCTCCTGATGCTCTCGCCCAAGGTTGCCGGCGTTCATTGCTTCCAGCAAAAAATCCCGCTGGTTAACACTTTGGATTTTATCAATCGCTAGTATCTTTTCTTCAATAGATGGCATAAAATAAGCTATATCCGTATCTGTTTGCCTTTTAAGCAATTTCTTTAAAAAAGCATAGAATGGAATAAAAGTGAGTATGTCAGACCTGATTAACCTGATGGTTGAGTGTCCATAAGTTTTCTTTAATAATCTAAAAACCCTAAAAACTTCGCCCAATTGCAAACGTTTTACCGATTCATATACATACCGTTTCCTGCTATTTGAAATGGCATGATCACCCCCATATCCATTAAACAATAGTCTGATATTCCTGTCTCTGGCAGCTTCCAGGAAAAGTGTATCCAGATAATGAAAAGGATTGAATGCGCCATCTCCTTGTGCAAACAGCTGTTCTAGATTGTCAAACGGATTAATATTTTTAGGAGGAGTGATAAATACCTGCTCCATATTAGGTAAATGTTTTCCTAATAAATTGATATAGAAACTTTCATCTTTTGATTTCTGAGGGTCATCATCTTTTAAAACAGATGAGAAAGCCGTAAACGATTTATTTTTTTTGAGGAGAGTTTCACTTAGCAGGGCTGTAACAAACGAGGAGTCCAGACCACCGCTTAATTTAACGCCCATCGGTTGATTGATGTCAATCCGATGCTCAATGGCTTCTGTCATTAATTCTCTCAGGCATTCTCCCCAATCGGCTAATGTCTTAAAATTATACTTACCCGGTATTCTGGCTGTCCAGTACTTTTTTAGACACAGACCTTTTTCAGAATTATAAGTAAGATAATGACCTCCTTTTAAAGCCTGAATATCATGTATATAAGTATTACCATCATAATTTCTGACAAAGCATTTTATAATAAACGCTTCATTAAAAGAATGGGGCGAAGGTTTCATGGCCAGAACTGCCTTTATTTCACTGGCAAAAATAAAGTGTTCTGCAGAATCATAATAATAAAAACTCCGATGGCCGATAGGGTCAGAGGCGGCAAAAAAAGAGTGAGTGATTTTATGGTATATTAAAAAACTAAATTCACCTTCCAGATAATCAACGCAGTTTTCTCCCCATTTAATAAATGCTTCTACTACTAGTTTCTCAGCAGTTACTTCGTCTGGTTTCTCAGCCAGACCTAATAGCTTTATCAACTGAACCCCATTGTCAATGCGTAAATCACTTACTATTACATAATCGTTTGACTCATAAGGCATTCTTGCCTTTTCTTCTGAAACATGTAGCACTAATTGGTGATAAGCCAGCATGGCACCTTCTTTTATAAAGACTCTTTGCCCTTCCACTGCATGATGCAGGAGCTTATGCTGCATTAATTCAATCTCTGCAGAATTTACCGATAAGTTTCGCTTATCAATAATTCCAAAAATTGCACTCATAATTCAATATCGTAGAATAGATAGATTATTTATTCGTTTAAGGCTTCGGCACCAAAATGTTTAGTCTGCTATTGGTATTAGCATTTTCTCATTGAGCATTTTTCCCAAATAAGCCTCTGTTTGTAAGGTACATAAAGTTTTATCTACCTCGTATCTTTCAGTAAGTTGTTTAATGAGAGATTCAACTGAAATGGGTTCTTTGATAAGCTCCCAGATATCGGTAGCAACAGGATTCAGACCCATAAAACCTCTATTTATAAGATTCATCATGACCGATTCATCGCCTAAGGGAGTTAGGAGAAATGACTGATCATTTCTCTTGATTTTAGTTAGCAGTTTACGCATTTTTCTAAGGTAGTGCTGATATGAGAGAATTTTATTTATCTACAGCAATTTCTGGGTAAATATAAGTAAAATTACAGGTACTTAATTTCGAAAAGAAATTTAAAATTGACATTTAACGACAGATATTGATATTTTGAAAACAGACTTCATACTAAGGAAACATTTAGAATCAGCTAAACGTTATTGATATAAAGGGCATTTAACTTTTAATTTTTGAGCAAATAGATATGAGAGCGATTCTTAAGTATAAGATAATTGTCTTTGCCATTATTTCATCCACTATTCTGAGCATTTCTGGTTGTCAGAATACATCAAAACAAAATACTATGCAAACCGAAGAAATCAAAAAAGGGAATCCTTATTATTCTCATACTGATAAAACACCATTGCACATAAGTGATGCAGAATGGAAAAAAATATTACCACCTGATGTATACGCCATTATGCGCCAGAAAGCTACTGAAAGAGCATTTACCGGGAAATACTGGAATTATACAGGCAAAGGTACCTACTATTGTGCTTCTTGCGGTAATAATCTATTCCGCTCTGATGCCAAATTTGCTAGTATGTGTGGTTGGCCGAGTTTCTTTGAGCAGGAAGACAAAAGCAGTGTAGTGTATGAAGAAGATTATTCGCATGGCATGCACCGCACCGAAGCCCTTTGCGGCCGTTGTGGCGGTCACTTAGGTCACTTATTTGACGATGGCCCGGCACCAACCCATAAACGCTATTGCATGAATTCTATCGCGATGGATTTTGAGCCGGATGATAAGACGCAGGTGGAATAATGAAACACTTACAAACAGGGCAATTTCATGGGCAGACCAACCGGACTATCTCGTTGGACGGCATTACTTTGACTGATACTGAATATACCCTTGATAAAGTAGACTGGCATTACCACGAAAATGCCTATTTCACTTTCATTCTGGAAGGAAAAGTGATAGAGGGGAATAAGAAAGAAGTCTACAATTGTGATGCCGGAAGTTTGCTGTTTCATAATTGGCAGGAACCTCACTACAATATCAAGCCACCTGGCTTTACCCGTGGTTTTCATATTGAACTGACTCATCAATGGATTAAGGAACTGGATTTTAGTCTTGATAAATTGACGGGTAGTCTGAATCTCTCAAATCCGGAATTAAAGTTTCTGCTTTATAAGATTTTCAGGGAATCAAAAGCAGATGATATGACTACTGCCTTGGGGGTGCAGACTTTATTGTTGCAATTGCTGAGCCAGATGGAAAGAGAGAATAAGCACCTCTATAAAAGTCCGGTATGGGTGGGGCAATTGAAAGAATTATTGCATGATACTTTTGCAGACCAATGGAGCCTGACCCAATTATCTGCTGAATTAGGCATTCATCCTGTGCATCTTTCGAGAGATTTCTCTAAATACTTTCATTGTACAATAGGGGAGTATATCCGCAAACTGAAAGTGGAAAAATCTCTTTCACTGCTTTCTCAAAAAAACAAATCGTTAGCCGATATAGCTTTCGAGTGCGGTTTTGCCGATCCAAGCCATTTTGGCCGATGTTTCAAGGCCATCAACGGCATAAATGCTTTAGAATACCGTAAAAATGTTTTGAGTTAGCCCCTGATGTTAATTCTGTTCTATTTTTGAAACAAAAGAACTACTTACCTTTGTGAATCAAAAAAATGAACAAAATGAAAAAGCTAATCTTAATTTTATTAACCTTCTACGCTGCCGCTGCAAGCGCACAAATCAAAGACATCGTGCAAACCGATGGTTTCGTTAATCCATTGCATCAAGCCAATGTCGGGCGCATAGCCTTTCTGCCAAGCGATATTCCTATTGACCGATTAAAAGAAAGCGATTTCCTTACCAGTTTTGAATTGAAATATGTATCTGACTTAAGTATCAGGCCATTTCTAGGCAATTCCATTACCAATTATCTGCACCAATTGGCTCCTGATATCCCCGCAGATGAAATCATCACGAAAGGGAATTATCAGTTTTCCTTTTATGTCGATGGCAAACTTATCTACAAAGAAAATCTTCACTATGGCGCTGGCTTGAAAAAACATACCACAACTACTTTCAGAGTTCCGATAACTACCTCAAAAGGAGAAGACTGGTGGGCGGTTTATATGTTTAACAGGTTCATGTTAAGAGGCGGAGAAGATGCCCTTACCGATGGAACGCATCAATTCAAAATAGAAATGCGGCCCTATATTAATTTAGAAAAAGAGGTAAAAGTAGGAGACCTGATTGCGCAGGGTGAAATCAAACTCATTATTAAAACGCCAGTGCTGACGCGTGAAGAAATAGCCATTCAACCGATTAAACCTAATTCAGGCTGGGAACTATCTAAGGCTTCTATCGATGCCTCAAAAATAGAAGAAATGAACAGACTGGTCACCATAAATAAACTTAAAGAAATAACCAGTGTGGTTGTGATAAAAGACGGCAAACTGTTATTGGAAGAATACTTTAACAAGGCAGACAGAAATAGCTTGCACGACACGCGTTCGGTGGGTAAATCATTTACCTCAACCATGATGGGTATTGCCATCAGTGATGGGTATATTAAAGATGAAAACCAGACATTGGACAAATTCTATGATTTGAAACAATTTGCGAATTATAGCCCAAAGAAAGATAGTATAAAAATTAAAGATTTATTGAGAATGAGTTCGGCATTTAATGGTTCAGATAGCGACGGCAACTCACCAGGTAATGAAGAAAATATGTATCCGACTGATAATTGGGTAAAATTCGGGCTGGATTTAGGTATGGATGACAAGAAAGTAAGCGGTAAGCAATGGGATTATTTTACAGTAGGTGTAGTTTTATTGGGTGATATTCTGAATAAATCAGTACCGGAAAGTCTGGAAAAATATGCTGATAAAAAACTCTTCACTCCTTTAGGAATCAAGAACTACGAATGGCAATATACTCCACAGAAAGTGGTCAATACTGCCGGAGGCTTAAAGATGTCGGCCTTAGATTATGCCAGATACGGACAACTCTACCAGAACAAGGGCAAATGGAATGGCAAGCAGATTCTACCGCAAAACTGGGTTAATAAATCCTTTACCAAATACCTGCCGATTCCGGGTAGAACGCATGAGTATTACGGCTATTTATTCTGGAATAAAACCTTTACCATTGACGGCAAGGATTATGAAACATTCTATTGCGCAGGAAATGGGGGCAGCAAAATCTATGTATTCAAAGATATTCCGCTAACGGTGGTTATTACAGCCAAAGCCTATAATCGTCCGTACGGCCACGCACAAGTAGATAAAATGATGCAGGAGTATATTTTGCCTGCGGTGGTGAAATGATGATTAAACTTATATCGCGACTCATCGAATGAATTCGGTATTTAAGACAACAAAGGTCTGTTTTGCATTCAGTATCGGACTTAAATCCGATACATAAACATAATATTCCCTTTGTTATCTTAGACGGCAATTTCAGTCGCTGATACTCAAAGTGCCTCCGTGCAAAACTCCATGAAACTCTGTGGTTAAACTTTACTTATTTTCATTAGCTTTGTAAGAATGATAAGTCGTGATATGAAAAAACATATTATCTGGATATTATTAATCGGATACACAAGCCTTGCTCAGGCGCAAATGAAATTTGTACATGGGCGAGATAAAAGTATGCAACAGATATTGGCAGATGCCAAAGCCAAAAAGCTGATTGTTTTTGTAGATGTATACACCACCTGGTGTGGGCCTTGCAAATGGATGGACGAACATACTTTTGTTGATGCCCGTGTCGCAGAAAAATTCAATAAGGAGTTTATCAACTTTAAAGTCGATGGAGATACTTCCGAGGGGCAGGTTGTCAGAAATTTGTACAAAATAGGGGCTTTCCCGACTTATCTGTTCATTGCTCCCGAAGGAAAAGTCCTCCATCGAATTGAAGGCGTAATGCCAGCACAGGTTTTGATGGACGAGGCCGATTTTGCCGCCAAACGGGCAAAAGAAAATTAAGCTAAATCTTCAAAACGTTCCAGCATCAGAATAGAAGCCTGTGGCAGAATCACATATCTTTCGCCTTCATACATTACTTCAATGGCATGGCGCTGTAAATAGATAGCCAGATCTCCCTCTTGTGCTTGTAGTGGCATATATTTTACCTTTTCTTCAGTTTCTTTCCAGGGTTCATCTTCGGTTTGTTGCGGTAGCGGATAGCCCGGCCCAACCTTTATAATATAACCCGTTTGTACTTCTTCTTTTTCGGTTACGGTAGGGGGCAGGTATAAACCCGAATTCGTTTTATCAGACGGATTATTCGGTTTTACCAATACTTTATCGCCTACTACAATGAGTCTCTTTAATTTGTTATCTGCGGTTACGCCAATCATAAATCATGAATATAAAATGGGATACAAAATTAGTAGAAAATATTGAGAACCTGTTTAAAAATGCTTTTGCATTCGACTGAGGCTAGAGAAATAGCCCGATTTTCATGTCTCAGGCAAGTTTTACATTTCATTTACATCTTTTTACTAACCATTAATCTTGTTATTGGTCAAACGCTGTAAGTTTGTCACAATTCCTTATAACAAAAAAATGACAAAGTACTTACATATAAAATTTAAAAAATGAAAAAACTATTTGTATTTGTTCCGGCTATCCTCTTGGGAGTATTTCTACTGAATTCTTTTGTACTGAAAGAAAAGGAGGTAAAAAAGACCCTAATAGAAGAGGGTAAATCATCTGAGATTGCCAACATTATTTTTAAATCTGTTGACGGCGGACAAACCTGGCAGGACATTAGCAAAGGGCTGCCTGAAAAATTGCAGAAAGAAGGTATATGGAGAGATGGTTTAATTGCAACTAATAATGGACTTTATTTACGTGCTGGCAATGGAGTTTATCACAGTGAACCAAATTCTGCCACTACTTTTTGGACAAAAGAGGTTTTCCCTGGTAAACAGCGTAACATTACTACTGGCAACAATGGGATATTTGCCTATGATTTCAGAGGGCAATTTTTACAAAAAATAAATGGAACGAGTGATTGGTCGCCTATTTACACGAATTTTCAGGAGCAAGCAGTACGCTTAGACCCAACAATAGATTGGATGTACAAGAATTATAAAGCGAGACAAGTATGTTCCGTTTTTGAAACTACCCGAGGCACAGTTTTCATCGGTGCTGGCAACAGCCTTTACAGGTCAGCGGATAAGGGAGAAACCTGGGAACGAGTGCAGATTGGGGGCGGATTAATGAAATTGATAGAGTCAAACGGTGTACTTTTGGCTATCGACAAAGAGGGAATATTAAAATCGACTGATGAGGGCCAAAACTGGGATCGCGCGATTGGTGAAGGAGGTTATGGCATCGCTATGGAACGTATTGATGGAGGCTTTGCTGTTATAGTAAACAACCCAAAAAATAAGACAAACAGCATACACATTTCGCTAGATAATGGAAAGACCTGGAATGCCATAGGCCAAGACCTTCAACCTACCTGGAGTCATTTATTTATGAGAAAAGTAGGCTTACTTAAATCTTCAACAGATATTTTATCTATCAAGCAAATGGGTAAATATTTAATATGTGGTCGCGCAGATGGTATATTCCGGTCATCTGATATGGGCAAAACATGGCAAAAACTATCACTTCCCTCCACAGAGAATTTTGGCTTTAGCTTATCTGTTTCTGGAAACGTGATGTATGTCATACCCAATAAAGGGTGTTGAAAAACGCTGAACTTAGCACTCCTTTGTTGTTCTCTTGCCGTGTCACTCGTTAATTACAATCTGAAAGAAGCATAGCAAGACCCTAAGTTTTAACAACACATTTATACAAGCCGAACCAAATATGATAAATCAGTGCATAATTATTCTACTTGCTACCTTGTTTTTTACTCAGTCAGGAATTGCCCAATCCACCGTCACTTTTACCGACTCACGTGATGGGCAAACGTATAAAACGTTCAGCTTTAAAAATGCTTTGACTAACACCACGGTTACCTGGATGGCTCAAAACCTAAACTACAAAGTGGAGGGGAGCTACGCTTATGATGACAAAGAGAGCAATCGAAAAGAGCTTGGCTTGCTTTACACCTGGGAAGCAGCGAAAAAAGCCTGCCCCATCGGTTGGCATTTAGCAACGGATAGCGAATGGTCTATGCTGGTGACTAAATTTGGCGGAACCGACAAGGCTGGTGAAGCCCTGAAAAGCGTCAGTGGCTGGGCGGAAGACGGCAATGGTACTAACAGCAGCGAGTTTAACGGTCTTCCGGCAGGTATTCGTAGAAATAATAGTTATGAAGTCCTGAGTGTTATGGGTTTCTGGTGGACGTCTACACCCTCAGATGAGGAGGGTAAAGCCTGGGGATGGAACCTCAGTTATGGTGGCCCCGGAGAAAAACCACTTAAAACAAAAACGTTCCGTTTCGATAGCTCTCTTTCTCACGCAAAATCTGTTCGTTGCGTGCGGGATTGATTTATCTAGTGAATGCAGCGAATCATATCCGAAGTATAACGTAAAAAAGTTTGAGGATTTTAAAAGTGAAACGGGTCAGAAATAATATGTATTGCTGATTTTAGAATCATTTCTCAGTTAGTATAAACTATGAAATACATACACCTACATGCTTTGATGCTGATGTTTGTTTTTTGCACTTCCTGAGGAGGACAAAACAGACAGCTCAAAAGAAAAAATCAAGTCTGACCCCACATATAAGTACACTGATGCTATCGGTAAGCGTCTGCTCATACAAAACGGTTTCCCCAAGGGTGAAAAATACACAGACCCCAATGGAAAGGAATATTTTAAAATTATATTCTGGACTCGAATAAGCAATGAAACAGATACTCCTCTGGAATTGAAGATTAACTTTCCTGAAGATTCATATGAGGTTCCGGCTTTACCCGGCAAATACTATAAAATATTGGTTCCTCCCGACACAATGACAGTTGATAAAGAACCCTTATTTAATTATGGTTTGACAGATTTAAATTTTTTTCTGGATAATAATCTTTCTAAACCCTCTTCGTTGAAACGGACTATTCATCCAAAAGAATCAAGTGGTTTTTATGTGGTAATACTTCGTCCGACGAGTGAAGGCGCAAATGGCACGTTGCGAACAGGACTTAGCCTAAAAGGGCAAGATCTTTTTTATCGAATCAAGTTACTGGAACCCAAATCGTTTCGTGTGATATACGATAAAGAAATACTTTGCGGAAGTATTAGTCTAAAAAAATTGAAGTTACAGAAATAAATATAAGCCAGCGTGCTACATTGCGTTGGCTTTATATATTTCAATTTATCTTTTGTTCAGGTATTGGGAAGTACTATCTGGAAGTCTGAGACGATGAAAATATAAAGTCTTATTTCAAAATCTGATAAACCACCAATGCTGCCACATATGCCAGCACTGACATATAGCCTAACTGAATCAATGGCCATTTCCAGCCCTTGGTCTCGCGATAAACAGTGGCGATGGTACTCATACACATCATGGCAAAAACATAGAATATCAGGAGAGAAAACGAAGTAGCTATCGAAAAAGTGGGTTGATCCGTATTGGCATTCACCTCGTTGCGCAATCTCTCTTTAATGGTCGATTCATCATCCGGGTCGGCGCCTATGCTATAAATAGTAGAAACTGTTCCGACAAATACCTCACGTGCGGCGAAAGACGTAATCAGGGCGATGCCGATTTTCCAGTCATAGCCCAGTGGTGCAATGGCTGGCTCAATGAATTTGCCAAAATGCCCTGCATAAGAACTTTCAAGTTTAACAGAGCCAATTTTTGAAGCCAGTTCTTCCGGTGTTTTAGTTGGGTTAGCGGCCAATACCTGTTTCTCCGCCTGTTCCATCTCATTACCCGGGCCATAAGAAGCCAATACCCACAACACTATCGAAATCGCTATAATTACCTTTCCGGCCTGAAAAACAAAGGTTTTTACTTTTTCAATAATCATAAACCCTACCTGTTTCCAGCGTGGCATTTTATAGGTAGGTAATTCCATAATGAAATAACTACGTTCTTTCGATCGCAGAATCAGTTTCATAATCCAGCCTGCCACCAAAGCAGAGAAAAAACCCAGTAAATATAAGCCCATTAAGGCAACCCCTTGCAGATTGAAGATACCTAGTACTTTCGTATCTGGCACAACCAGAGCTATCAGAATAGTATAAATAGGCAATCTGGCTGAACAACTCATCAAAGGCGTAACCATGATGGTTATCAAACGGTCTTTCCAGCTACCAATCGTACGAGCCGACATAATAGCGGGAACGGCACAAGCCATACTGGAAATCAATGGCACAACCGATTTGCCACTCATACCAAAACGACGAATCAGTTTGTCCATCAGAACTACCACTCGAGCCATATATCCGGATTCTTCAAGAATGGAGATAAAAGCAAACAAAAAGGCAATCTGTGGGATAAAAATAACAATCCCACCAACGCCGGCAATCAGGCCGTCAGTTAATAAGCTTACAAGAATACTTTCTGGTAATACAGATTTCAACCAATCATTCAAGCCAGCTACCCCTGCATCAATCAAGTCCATCGGATATTCAGCCAGAGAGAAAACGGATTGAAAAATCAGGAAAAGAATACTAAGGAAAATAACATAACCCCAGACACGGTGCAGGAGAACTTTATCAATTCGTTCGGTAACGGTTTCTTTTTGCTCACCTGTTTCATGCACAACCTGAGAGAGTGTACCGCTGATATCATGATAACGGTCAATCGTTTCAGCCGACTGGAAAGCGTCAGCATTGAAATTGTATTTTTCCACCAATGTTTGCAGGTCTTTCTGGGCATTATCACCTAAGAACATCATTTTAGGCGATTGAGCCACATATTGCATGGCTAAATACTTATTGGAAATATTATATTTTTTGCGAACCTCAGAAGCAATGGCCTCTGATTTATCATCAAAAATAGGCGGGTTAATATGGGTCTTTCTGGCTTCAAGTTGCTGTAATATGGTATATTTCAAACCATCTATACCAATCCCCTGACGGGCATTTAATTCTACTACCGGCACACCAAGAATTTTAGATAATTTGCCTGAATTGATAGAAATACCCATCTCTTCTGCTACGTCTAACATATTTAAAGCCAGAATCGTCGGGATGCCTAAATCGCTCACTTGCTCAAATAGTAGCATATTGCGTTTCAGATTTGCGGCGTCAGCTACAACTACAGCTACATCGGGGTATTCAGGGTGTTGCGGATTCGCCAATACTTCCAACACTACCTGTTCGTCTAGCGAATTAGGATAGATACTATAAGTACCAGGCAAATCAAGAATTTCAATATCTGTTTTGGAATCTAAACGGCAGAAGCCTATTTTTTTATCAACTGTAACGCCTGGGAAGTTTCCGATTTTTTGTCGGAGTCCGGTCAGTTGATTAAATAGAGAAGATTTACCTGCATTAGGGTTGCCCAAAAGGGCTATTACTTGTTTGTCTTTCACCTTAAATCCAGAAATTTTAAAAAATCAAGCAGCATAACTACCCTTGATTAGGTTTTAACACGATGGTTGCCGCTTCTCTTTTTCTTAAAGAAAGATGATAACCTGCTACTCTGATACCAACGGGACAACCTAAAGGAGCAATGAAATCTAAGGTAACTTCAGTTCCGGGTAAACAGCCCATTTCAAGCAATTTCAAAGACATAGCAGCATCTTTAAAATCAGTAATGATTCCTTTTTCTCCAATGTTTAGGTCTGCAACGGTTTTTTCTGAAAACTTTACCACACTTATTTAGAATAATTTTAAATAAAACGCAAGTTTAACTGTTTTCGTTCGGAAATAAAAATGAATTTTTACAATAGTATAATATCCTGTCACAATTCAATTAACATAAAATGCAATAGATGTACTTTTTCTCCCTGTTCGGTAAAAATAACATGGTATAACATCGAGTATTTGGGGTACTTTGTAATAATCATTATTTATTTAAACGCCAAAGTTATATGGGGTTCAAAATTATAAGAGTAAAAACCTGAAAAAAAGAATTAAAATCATAAAATCCTAATTGTTTGCGTACTACCTTTGTGGCACGATAGTACGACAAGGCAATCGTGGTTCAGTACATGCAAGAAATAAGAGCGCTTATAGAAAAAGAAATACGTTTAGAGTTGCGTCAGAAATACGCACTCAATGGAATGCTCCTTTACATTATCAGTACAGTTTTTGTATGTTATCTGAGCTTCAAGCTAAAGGTGAATGTTATAGAACCTATCACCTGGAATACCCTCTTCTGGATTATTTTATTGTTTACCGCTGTTAATTCCATTACCAAAAGCTTTACGCAAGAGGGCACCGGCCGCCAACTCTATTATTATACGCTAGCTAGTCCGCAAGGAATTATTCTATCTAAGATAATATATAATACCCTGTTGATGTTAGTATTGTCGGTGCTGGGCTTTGGATTTTATGTCGTCATGATGGGTAATCCGGTGGGTAATCTGCCAATGTATCTGGTATGTCTTTTATTAGGCTCCATCGGCTTTTCAACTACCCTGACTATGGTAGCTGGAATAGCCTCTAAAGCCGAGAATACATCAACCCTGATGGCTATTCTGAGTTTCCCGATTATATTACCCATGCTGATGATGATTATCAAGTTATCCAAAAGCGCTATGGATGGTTTAGGATGGGATACAAGCTATGATGAAATCGGAATCCTGCTAGCTATTGATGCTATTGTATTAAGTGTCAGCTATCTGCTTTTTCCGTATTTGTGGAGAAGTTAAGGAATTTTGAAAAACTGTTTTTATTATATTAAGTGTCTGGTAAAATTGGTCGATTTTTATATTCACCATTCACTAATTCGCGATTGACTTATGAGAAAATCCTGGTGGAAAATTCTTTGTGTAGTGATATTGCTCTACACGATTATACAAGGGTTGATTGGCACTATCCCTCGCCAGCCTATCCTGAACGAAACCCTGCGTAATGTGTATTTTCATGTACCACTATGGTTTGGCATGATGACACTCATGATTGCCTCGGCATGGTTTGCAATCAAATACCTGAGAGAAGGAAAAGTTGAGCACGACGAATTTTCGGCCGAATTTGCCAATACAGCTATGCTGTATGGCGTTTTAGGCTTTGCTACGGGAGCCGTATGGGGAAATTATACCTGGGGAGACCCGCTACCAAAAGACCCGAAACTGATTTCGGTTGAAGTGGGATTGTTGATATATTCAGCTTATTTTATTCTGAGAAGTTCTTTCGAAGACGAGCAGAAACGTGGACGTTTATCAGCCGTTTACAATCTTTTTGCCTTTGCTGCCTTTATGCCCTTAGTCTGGATTCTTCCAAGATTAACTGACTCACTACACCCGGGCAATGGTGGTAACCCTGCATTTGGTAAATATGATATGGACAGCCGCGTAAGAATGGTATTTTACCCTGCCATCATTGGCTGGACGATTCTGGGTGTCTGGATAACAAGTTTAAGAATCAGGTTGAGAATCATTAAGCGATTGAAAGCTGAGCAATCTTATAAATAAATATAATTAATTAACATCGAGATATATGAAACGAATAGTTGCACTTTTAACTGTGATGCTCCTTTTTGCAACCAACCTTTTTGCCCAGCAAGAAGTAGAAATGGCTGATAAAATGCGTGCAGACGGGAAAATATGGGTAGTTGTCGCAGTAATTACCGTAGTTTTTGTGGGAATTATTGGGTATTTAATTGTGTTAGATAGAAAGATTAGTAAAATAGAAAAAGGTTTATGAAAAAATCACATATCATCGCATTGGCAGTGATTGCAGCGGCTGTGGGTATTATTATCTCAACAGTGGGTGATGCCAGTACTTACGTAGGTTTCAGCGAAGCAGAAGAATTGGCGAAAGATGGAAACAATAAGTCTATCCACGTAGTTGGTACATTAAAGAAAGATACGCAGGGAAATATTGTAGGAATGATTTATGACCCTGTTGCTGACCCGAATAGTTTTCAGTTTACAATGATTGACTCATTACATCGGGAAGAAAGAGTGATTTATAACCAACCAAAACCACAGGATCTGGATAAATCGGAGAAAGTGGTGGTAGTAGGTAGTATGGATGTACAGAATAAAGTTTTCCGTGCAGAACAAATCTTATTAAAATGTCCATCGAAATACAATAATAATACGCTGGAAGGAGAGGAAAATAAACAGGCAGTTTCGATGCAAAACAAATAAAGCCATGGTAATTCTATTTGATGGTGTTTGTAATTTCTGTAATGCCTCCATCAATTTTCTGATTGACAGAGACAAGAAAGGCGCGTTTAAATTTGCTGCCTTGCAATCAGAACCCGGAAGAGAAATTTTAGCAAAATATCACATAACCTCTGTAACTGAATTTGATAGTGTGATATTAGAAAAAGACGGGAAACTCTATCAGAAATCGGATGCAGCACTAGAGATTGCCCGAAATATGGATGGTGCCTGGAGGTTGCTGTATGTCTTTAAAATAATTCCGGGATTTATTCGGGACTTTGTATATGATTTAGTCGCTAAAAACCGCTATCGCTTTATGGGTAAAATGGATGCCTGCCGGATACCAACGCCGGAATTAAGAGCTAGATTTTTATAAACGAAGAAGCCTGTTCAACAGAACAGGCTTCTTCGTTTATCTATCTGATTATTTCTTACAATATCCTCAACTTAGCAAAGCTCAACAAAAGCGTCTTCTCGCCTTGTCCGTCAAATACAATCGTTGCTTTTCTGTCTGTGCCGTTTATATCCATTCTTTTCACAGTTCCGAATCCGAATTTCGGGTGTTCTACTTTATCTCCTTCCTTTAGATTACTGGTGTCGCTGGCCACAAAATCACCTGATGGCGTATGTTGAGTATTAGCAACCGCTTTGTTTACAGGTTTCAGATTAGAGATAATACTCTCTTTCTTGGCAAAGGATAGGGTAGAAGTAGGGCGGTCGTTTCTGGTAGAAGTATCTTCATAAGAAACCGAACGACTTTTCGACATCTGCAAGAAACTCTTATCTATCTCTTCCAGAAAACGACTCGGCTCGCAATAATTCAACCGGCCATAGTTATAACGGGTTTCGGCATAACTCAGAGTCAGTTTTCTCTCTGCTCTGGTGATAGCCACATAGAATAACCGGCGTTCTTCTTCTAAATCGGTGCGGTTTTGCAGCATCATTTGCGAAGGGAAAAGGTTTTCTTCCAGACCTACGATATATACATACTTAAACTCCAATCCTTTCGCTCCGTGAATAGTCATAAGTGTTACGCGTTCGCTATCACCATCTTCATCTTCCTGATCGGCAGAGGTCATGAGTGTAACAGTTTGCAAAAAGGCGCTCAACGTTTTTTCTTCATTTTCAGGATTATCCACAAACTGTTTCACTGAGTTCAGCAACTCCTGCACGTTTTCATAACGTGATAAACCCTCTACCGTTTTATCTTCATACAATTCACGCAAAATGCCCGACGTTTTGGCAATATAAGCCGCTACTGTATAGGCATCTTTGCCTTCTTCAATCATCAATTTGAAACTCTTGATCAGTGTAGCAAATTCATCTATGGCCTGACCAGCGCGCCCGGCTACATATTGGGTGATATTACTCACTACCTCCCATACCGAGCGGTTATTCTCCGCAGCTGTTACAATGATTTTAGCAACAGTTGTATCACCAATTCCTCGTTTGGGTAAATTGATGATACGCTTGAAAGCCTCTTCGTCATTCTGGTTAATCGTGAAGCGCAGATACCCCAATAAGTCCTTGATTTCTTTCCGTTGATAGAAAGACAGACCTCCCACAATCCGGTATTTGATATTGAGTTTTCTTAATGCCTCCTCAAATGCTCTCGATTGCGCATTGGTTCGATAAAGCACCGAAAACTCACTATTTTTTAACCCTTCATTATTCTTGGCCTCAAAGATATTGGTAGCAATCAAACGCGCTTCTTCATTGTCAGATGCTGCCTTGATAACCTCAATTTTCGGCCCTTCGTCATTATCAGTAAAGACATTTTTCTCTAGCTGTTCCTTATTACGGGCAATCACCGAATTGGCGGCATTCACAATCGTTTTGGTAGAACGGTAATTCTGCTCCAGTTTAACGACGTGCAATTCAGGGTAATCATTCTTGAAATTCAGGATATTCTGGATATTCGCCCCACGAAAAGCATAGATACTCTGGGCATCATCACCCACTACACAGATATTCTGATGCACAGAAGAAAGTTTCTTCGTAATAAGGTACTGAGATACGTTGGTATCCTGAAACTCATCTACCAGCACGTGTTTAAACTTGTGTTGGTATTTGTTCAATATATCCAGGTGGTCGCGGAAGAGGATATTGGTATTAAACAGCAAATCGTCAAAATCCATGGCATTGGCCTGGAAACAACGCATCTGGTATGTTTTATACAAGCGTCCGATTTCCGGCATTCGGGCAGCCTTATCATCCTCCATATAAATCGGATTATTGGTATAAGACTCCCACGAAACCAAAGCATTTTTGGCATTGGAGATGCGATTCAATACATAGTTCGGGCGATAGGTTTTATCGTCCAGACCTAATTCTTTAATAATAGTACGGATCAAAGATTTTGAATCGTCGGTATCATAAATCGTAAAATCAGAAGTATAACCTAGTCTTTTTCCTTCAAAACGCAGGATTTTAGCAAAAATCGAGTGGAAAGTGCCCATCCACAGATTTTTGGCATCGCTCCCTATAATCTGCTGAATACGGTTACGCATCTCACCAGCAGCTTTATTGGTAAAAGTCAAAGACAGAATATTAAACGGGTCAACACCCTGCTCAATCAACCAGGCAATCCGGTAAGTCAATACACGGGTTTTGCCTGAGCCAGCACCCGCAATAATCATCAGCGGACCTTCAGGGTGAGTTACAGCTTCACGTTGGGGTGGGTTAAGTTTCTCTAAGTAATTGTTATGGTTCTGCACGGAATCCCTTTCTTTAAATGTAATGCAAATATAAATATATCGCGGCGATATATTTTTGTCAAGTCTTTTCTAAATTCTATTGATAGTATAAGGAGAGAGAATACAAAGGTAATAACAATATTATGGATTGTTTAGTGTGTGTGGGAATTAATTGTTTTGGTTGTTTTTTGAATAGGCGTAATGCATTACGTCTATTCAAAAAACGGCGATTTCAATGAGCATTCTTTAAAATTCAAAACTCCTTCGGCTTCTTAGGCGCAGGCTTCAACGAGAAAGGAATTTCTTTTGTCACCCACTTGGCAGCCTTATCAATCTGAATGGTGGCTGGTTTGCCCCAGTAGATGTATTCCATATAGTTTTTGCCGTCTTTCGAACCGCCTGTATAAAATCCTTCTACTCGTTTCAACGGCATCCCGTTGGCAGCATAGGCACGTTTTGGTTTTAATTCGCCCGAATTATCCAGATCATCATCAAACCTGAAAAAGGTTACCGTAAGCGGATTTTTCATTTCAAATTTATCTGCAGGGGCATTGACAGGAAAAACCTCTGTAATGATTTCTACCGGATAAGTGATTACAACTGTACCTTTGATCAAATCTGCGTCAATGGGCTGGTCGCCTCCCGGAGGGTCAAGTCTGAAACTAAAGGTTTTGGGCTTATCATCATAAAAAGCCCCTTGTGGCTCGAAAGGGGAGTTTTTACCGCCATTAGTAGCTACTACATCTTTGAATTCTACTTTGGCAAAAGCTGAATTGATACTATTAGGTGCTGATAAAATAATCAGATGATTATTCAACCCATCATTCGTTCTATCGGCTTTGAGGCTTAGATTAGACAGGTCAGCTTCTGATAATTTATCGTATTTAACCGGAGGAAGATTGTCGTAACGCTCATTGGCTATATTCATTTCACCATGTGGGAAATCTGGTGTTCTATGCACCACAATCGGAATCTTTTTAGTGCTGATACCTTTGGGTTTAACAATCACTACTTGTGCGATTGTTCCGAGTGCTTTCACATAACTGATAATAGGTTCTTTGCGCAGATTATCAAATTTATCAACCAGTTCTTTCTTTTTGTCTTCGGGTATCTTTCCATTTTTGTCTAGTAAATTATAGACAGTCTTTGGTACTTCCGAGCGCATTACGGTCAATTCAAGTGGTTCTCCTTTGGCATTCAGCGCATAATAATTCATCTGACTATCTTCGGTTTTGCGGTTAATCTCAAAAACAGCAATGTCATTCTCTATCGACATCAGCTTTACCATTTCACCTTCCAGATCTTTTTCTTTGCCTATATCTGCTTTGGTCAGTATTACCTGCTTAAATTCTGTTGGATAAGTAAATGAAAAAGTGCCTTCAATAGTATTCAGGGTTTTCCCGTTTTGTGGTTTATAAGTGACTACTTCATTGAAAAAATCCATCGATGACATTCGGTTCGGCATAGGACTGGGTACTATTTCCAGTGCGCCGCCTTCCTGTGTCGTGGCTTTATTCCAGATAAATTGCCCGTTTACCAAATCCATATTCGGTAAATGGAACACGTCGGCTTCAATGCGCGCTTCATTATCCCGGAAACTTGATTGCTGGAAATAAAAGCTATTCGTAAATAAGGCAAGTCTTTTATCAAAATCGGCTGAATTGAGATTAGTAGGCAAACCTTTGGCTGAAATCACATCGGGAACGGGTGTTTTGCTGGGTGTTGGTTTTCCGAAGAAATCAGAGAGCATTTCAACGGCCTTTATCTTGTCTTCTCTCGACATTTTCTGAGCAATGGCAAGCGAGGAACTCATGCCAGTTATAAGCAATAATAGGATGTATTTTTTCATGGCTTCTGAACGGTTTAGTACTAAACGAATTTCAGTCTTATTTGGTTATTTTGTTCGATTTGAAGCTAAAATCTGGCTTAAATTTTACTAGATGGTAAAAAAGGCAGTTCCGAATAGTCTTCAATCAAAAATATTCTGATAATCAAATATTTATTCATGATTCTTTTTCAATGAAACTGGATTTTTAGCGTTGTAAGCATATTGAAAACCACTAGAAAATGTACCTGCCTAGACTAACATTGTTACTCCCAATTTTATATTGTTGCATATCTGGTTGCTCTCATGAAACCAAGCAAACTGGGAAGATAGATTCGACTAAAGTAAGTATCCAACCAGAAGCAATTACGCAAGAATGTAGTTATACTAACTTATCCAAGGAGTTTGATATAAAAGTATTTTTAAAACGTTTTAAAGTAGAGGATAGCCCTTTTGATTCATGCATAGTGGATTTAACTTTATTTGATAAACAAAACCACCAAAAAATTGATATATTAGAGTTTACTTCTTCTTATTTTTGGCCTGATTTTTTCCAAAACTGCAATAAGGGTGTATATTATTCAACCAATGTAGATATTGAGAATGGTAAATCTGATGAAAATTACCCTGGTGATATAATCATTGCCGATTTGAATTTTGATGGTAAAGAAGATATAGCAGTAATTCAAAGTTTTGGAGCAACTACCGGAGGATATTACATATTTTATTTGCAAAAATTTAAAAAATTTGTTTTAGATGAGTATTTAACTTACACAGTAGGTCACTTTCCAACTAAAACTAACAAGTATAAAAGAACATTAACTACCTATCAGCATGCCAATGCACGCTACTTAGGTGAACAAATTTACTTTCTCGATAAAAAGACTAATAAGTGGCGACAGAAGAGCCATAAATTTGTTCCATATATCGAATAACCTTAATATATTCTCAAAAAACACCAATATCCCCAAGTTTTTTGCCAGATAAAACCTATTTTTGCCCAGGAATCAATAAAACCTAACTTTGCACATGAAAAAAATCTTTGGCTTGCTAAGCCTGCTTATTCTCTCGTTTTCTACTATTGCTCAAAACAAATATGCGATTATCCCCAAGCCATTAGAGCTAAGCCCTCAGACTGGTGAGTTTACTATTGATGCCCAAACCAGAATCCTGATTCCAAAAGGTTCTACGGACATTCGTCCTCTGGCTGAAATGCTGGCTGAACGTGTGGCTGTAACCTCGGGTATTCAATTGCCAATTGAGGAATCAGACATACCCAATACTTTAATACCTGCCAACAAAACCATCGTATTTGCGCCTTATAAAGCGCAGGTAATGAATAAGATGTTGGGCGACGAGGACTATATTCTGAAAGCAGATGCCAAAGGTGTGATTCTGGCAGGTGCTACTGGCAAAGGCGAGTTTTATGCCTTGCAAAGTTTATTGCAACTATTACCTCCACAGATATTCAGCAGTTCGTTGGAAAAAGGTACTAAATGGACTGTTCCGGCTTGTACAATCTTCGACCGTCCCCGTTATGGGCATCGTGGAAGTATGTTGGATGTTTGCCGCCATTTCTTCCCGGTATCATTTGTGAAAAGGTATATTGATTTACTGGCACTACACAAAATGAACCGTTTCCACTGGCATTTAACAGACGATCAGGGTTGGAGAATCGAAATCAAGAAATATCCGAAACTGACCGAAATAGGCTCGAAGCGTAAAGAGAGCATGAAAGGGCATTATAACGACTGGAAATTTGATGGCACGCCACATGGCGGATTCTATACGCAGGAAGAAATCAAAGAGGTGATTGCTTATGCTCAGAAGAAATACATTACCATCATTCCTGAGATTGAAATGCCCGGCCATGCGCTGGCCGCTTTAGCTTCATATCCTGAACTGGGTTGTACAGAAAAATCGCTGAAAGGTGGCCCTTATGAAGTGACCGGAATCTGGGGTGTGCATGATGATGTGTTTTGTCCGACTGAAACTACCTTTCAGTTTCTGGAAGATGTTTTGACAGAGGTAGCTGCGCTGTTTCCGGGTGATTATATCCATATCGGTGGTGATGAATGTCCTAAAATAGCCTGGAAGCAAAGCAAATTCTGCCAGGATCTGATGAAAAAAGAGGGTTTAAAAGATGAACACGAATTACAAAGCTATTTCATCAAGCACTTTGACAAATTCCTGACTTCGAAAGGCAAGAAAATCATAGGCTGGGACGAAATCCTGGAAGGGGGCATTTCTCCGAATGCCACCATCATGTCGTGGCGTGGGGTAGAAGGGGGGATTGCGGCCGCCCAACAAAACCATGATGCCATCATGACCCCGACAGGTTTTTGCTATTTAGACTATTATCAGTCAGACCCAACTACCGAGCCTCTGGCAATTGGCGGATACCTGCCACTGGAAAAGGTATATTCTTATGACCCAACCCCTAAAGGTTTAACCCCTGAGCAGGCCAAACATATACTGGGCGTACAGGCCAATCTCTGGACTGAGTACATTCAAACCCCGAGCCAGGTGGAGTATATGCTGTATCCTCGTGCCTGCGCCATTGCAGAAACAGGCTGGACATCGGCCAAACTGAAAGATTATGCCGATTTTACCACTCGTCTGAAAACCCATTTCGAGCGATTGAAATACCTGGCAGTAAACTATGCTAAGAGTTACTATGATATTTCGGCATCGTCGTCGATGAATGAAAAAAGTCAGGTGATTGTAAAACTACAATCGACTGATAAAAGTGTGGTAATCAGATATACCATTGATGGCTCTGAACCTACCGCCAGCTCGGCTGTCTATCAGGCTACGGGCGTGGTGCTTACCAGTGATGGTAGCGTGCGGGCCGCAGCTTTCTCAGCCAAAGGAGAGCAATTAGGCAAAGTACTCACCAAATACTTCTTCATCAATAAAGCGACAGGTCGCAAATACACTTTGGTAAACCAACCTAAAAACTATACCGGAGGCGAAACCTATGGCTTAACCAACGGTGTGAAAGGTGAAGATGCCAACAGTGCTACCTGGGTAGGCTTTGAAGGCAAAGACCTGGACGTAACCATTGATTTAGGCCAGGCCATGACTATCAATAAAGTGTCATTTGCTTTCAAAGGCGCAAGTGACTCATGGATTATGTTGCCAACCGAGGTAGAAGTATTTACTTCTGCTGACGGTAAAAACTTTACAAGTGTCAAGAAAATCCCGATGGCTGCTACTGCTCCCAAAGGTAGTTCTGTGCAGCAATTGGGGGTGGCGGTTGACGGCAAAAAAGCTCGCTATGTAAGAGTATTTGCCAAAAACTATGGTAAACTTCCTGACAACCACCCGGGTAATGGCAACCCTGCCTGGCTTTTCGTCGACGAAATCTCGGTAGAATAGCCAATTTTTAAATAAAATTGGTAATTTGAAACAAAAAATTGCTCAAATTTGTAGTTGAGTTAGATTACGCTAACTCAACTCTAGACCACGTAGTTCAACGGATAGAATAGAAGTTTCCTAAACTTTAGATCCGGGTTCGATTCCCGGCGAGGTCACTAGCTTATCATCAATAGAATAGAAGTTTCCTAAACTTTAGATGCGGGCGAGACGCGCAGTCCGGGACGCGCAGTCTTCGATTCCCGGCGAGGTCACTAGCTTATCATCAATAGAATAGAAGTTTCCTAAACTTTAGATCCGGGCGAGACGCGCAGTCCGGGACGCGCAGTCTTCGATTCCCGGCGAGGTCACCGAAATAGATGGTGATGAATTGTAGTAAAGAAAGTAGCCCCTGCAACGATGTTTTAGGGGCTATTTGCTTTATCAGGCTTTACCAGAGTACAACAGAGTTTGACATTTTTTACAGGGAATTTTACAGGGATTTCAAAATATGAAAACAATAACCTTTACTCCAGAGCTGGACTCTTATATTAAAAAGGATGGTAGTCAAAATATAATGATAAGAATTACTCAAGACGGTAAGCATAAAAGAGTGGGGATAGGGCATTCTGTAAAATCTGAAATGTGGGATAATGAAAACAAACTTGTTAGGCGTAAACATCCTTTGTCATCAATGCTGAATGACCTAATTAAAATTCAACTTGCTCAACTTGATAAAAAATATCTGGGTAGCAAGTTGCAACAACAACAGATAACAGCTAAACAACTTCAGAACACATTAAAGAATAATGTTTTAGGCGACAATTATTTTAAATATGCCAAAAATGTGATTTCGCGATTTACTAACGTAAATACAAGAGACGCACAAAATGGGGTTTTGAATGGTCTGAAAGAGTATTTAAAAGGTTCTGAAGAATTATATTTTGCAGATATAAATTATGAGTTTCTGGAGGAGTATAAGGCTTATTTAAAGAGAAAGAAGCTAAGCACGAATACAATCTGGAGTATAATGAAAACATTAAGAGCAAGATATAATGATGGTTTAAAGGCTGGTATTTTCAGACCCGAAGTAAATCCATTTACATTAATTGATATAAAAAGGGCTAAATCTAAGCGCGTTAGGTTTAGTGAAGAACAAATAAAAAAAATAGAGGACTTCATGCCATCACAAAACCTGGTAATGTTTGATGCTAGAAATGTATTTTTATTTTCCTACCTGCACTGGGGAATGCGTGTTTCTGATGTGCTTAATTTGAAATTTGTTAACATAGTTAATGGCCGACTTATCTACACAGCCTTAAAAACCCAAGAAACTCAGAAAAATTTTAATATTAAAATACATCCTAGAGCAGAAAAAATTATTCAGTTCTACCTTTCACAAGAACATAAGCCTTCAGACTTTCTTTTTCCATTTCTAAGAAAATTACCTGTTAAACATTCTGATTTACAGTTTAATCAATTTATTGCTTCTAAGACAACTTTAATAAATAAGAATCTTAGGAAAATGGCAACTCTGTTAGAGCTTCCAAAATTCTCAACTAATTCAGCCAGGCATAGCTTTGCTGAAATTGTTAGAGGTAAAATGGATAAAAAAAGCGCATCTATGGCATTAGGTCATAGCTCTGAAAAAGTAACCGAAGCTTATTTCAATTCGGCCTCAGAATATCGGAATGATGAATTAAGTGATGCTATCTATTAATTGTATAAAATAAGGATGGGAATAAGATAAAAATAATGATAATTGTTTTGAAATTGAATTTTTGTAGATTTGTGTAGTATATATAATGATTATATGCCCTCATTGCGGGGGAGCATATAGTTTTTAAAAACCAAAATCTCGTAAAATGAAAGAAAAGATTGACGCGATCGTCAAGCTCATACCGAGCATGACGAATCCAGAGCTATTATCGCTCATTTCTCCCCTTATTCAGGAAGCCACTAAACGTGGTGATGAAATTCTGAAAGCAATCCCTCACAGTGCTACCAAGGTTGAAAGGTCTAATATCCTGACATTAGCCGCTATTGGAAAGTTGTTCGAAACAAACAATTAAAAAAGGGAGCCCCGCATTGCGGGCGGAAACTCCCAAGCGTTCCCAAAATCTCGTGAAAATTGAAGAACATCGCAATTTAACAAATTAAGATTTGCTAACAAATTTTTTGCAGTAGTAGCCTGATGGACGACAGAGCCACGGGCGCTACTGTTTTTTTATGTAGATTTTGTTAACAAAATTTTCTTTCCTGAAAGCTTCCGGAAGAAATCGATTTGAGAATTTGTTAACAAATTTTTGTGCCGGTTCAGCTGGCCAACAAATGCCAGGGAAAATTTTGTAGACAAATTGGAAATTTGTATATTTGTTATACAAAAATAGCCGTCGCGCTAACGACGGCCGGGAAATTTTTCTTCGGGTATATGTGCTTCGGACGGGAGCAAATATACCCTATTTTTTTGCAAAAGTATAACCAAGGATGTCCTTTTTTTTCGTCGTCAAATGCAATCAATTTTTGTACCTGTGACTGAGAACAACTACCAGTTTCTCAAGCGTATACACCCCGCCCCCTTTCGTTTTGCCCTGAAAGATGATTTAGGTTTTAAATTAACCTCGCTCTACAAAATCTACTCCCGTACCTACAAGGCTTATCAGGAGAAGTTCGACAACGCCTATTATCCCCGTCATATCAAAATTCAGATTCGTGAAAATATCTTCTATTATGTAGATAACATTTCGCTGGAGGGGGTGAATGCAGTTAACACCTATGTAGATAAGCTTATCAAGAAAGCTGCTTATGAATTTGTAAAAGAGCAAAGAGAAGTAAATAAGAAAGTCAAGATAAGAGCTGCACTGACGCAATTTATCAACAAAAACGGTCTTTCTATGGATGCAACGGAATTGTCAACTTTGGATAGAAATGAGAGAAGAAAGCGCGCTTCGAACGGCGAACTTCTCTATAAACGCAAATCCAAGAATGTCATTAACGCAAACCAACTGGAAGGCAGAGAACTACGGGCAAATCTATCGGCTTAAGCTAGGTTTAGCTAGTAAGCTGAGCGAACAAGATTTTCAGACTCAGTCAGTCCAGAACACAACTTTTAAATCCGGCCAGGGCTGGATTTTCGACAAAACCAAATCTGATTTCGATTTCGGCGACCTGACGGTCATGCAATCGACCGAAAACGGGATTGTGAACGATGTGATTTTCAAGGTCATTATTAACAATGATCTGTTAAAAGCACAGTTTGACCTGCCTTTCAGGAAACTTGAAGGTAGATTGATAGTAGCAGAAATTACTACTATGAACGACCGCGTTGTAACAGTAGCGCCCCTGGTGTGCACGTATGAATACAAACAGGCAGTGACGCCCGGCGATGTATCTAAGTACGAATTTACGTTCAGGAAAGTAAGCTATGTGAATTTTGACGATTACGTGTTTCCGGACATTCTGAGTGAAGAAATAGGTGATATTGTTGTAGACAGTAGCACCGATGGGAACATTAAACTAAAGGTTTCGCGGCTGCCGCCTTATGGCTGGGGAAGTTTTACGCATCAGATCGGATGGTCGTTACTGGACGATGTAAGTACCGTAACGAACTGGACGACGAACATGGACGGCACTGCCCTGCTGCTGAGCAATGTGCCTAACCAGCAAACGATCTACATTTTTGTGAAAGGGTATTTCACGCCTACCGTCTACAAATCGAAGCAGTATTTTGTGAATGTAGAGAAATACACATTCACATCGAACATGATTGCCATCGACCCTAATAAACCCGTTGAAAGTGATCTGGAGGAATATTCGGGCTCAAACGCTGCGCGTATTGCGTCAGGTGCTACCGGAACAACTGTGCAGTCGGTTCAGCCTGATTTCATTATCAGTTTTGCCCCGATGTTCCCACAGGCTGATCCTGAGCAAACCGTGAAGGACATGAGGGCCTTTAAGGCAAAAGGTGCCAAGTGCGTGCAGGTTAACATTGAATTTGATGGGGTTTTCAAAAGCTTGTCACAGTACAATGAAACTAATGCTGATTTACTGAATAAGTATTTTGAAAAGAACGACTATCTGATAAATGCAGCTAAGGAGTTTGACAATGTGATATTCAGGATCATTGTGAATTATGATGATAGCCGGTACTACTTTCAGGAGCGTGACGAAACCGTAGGGCCTATCTACACCGATTTCTCTAATGCTACTTTTAATTTATTTACAGAGATTGCCCAGGATCAATTCGGCAATCCGCTACGGGCCTATAATTCGCAAGGGAAAGGGCATGGCAGCTTGGCGGTAGACTCGGCAAAAGCTAAAATGAAAGGCTTTGTGCAAAAGGTGATGGATAGATATTATCCGATCCTGGGCAGAAAATTTTTCGCGGTAGCGGTTGTTACATCGGCACAACAGGAAGCAGGAGCAGATTTCGGATCTTATAACTATGTAGGGCCTGCGATGGATTATCCTTGCGAAATGGATTACCACCCGACAGCGATATCGAAGTTTCAGGATTGGTGTGTAACGGTAAGATATCCAACTTTGGCGGCCTATAATTCGGCTATGGGCACCAGCTGGACAAATAAACTCCAGATTCAGCCGCCGAAAGTGGCCGTTTCCACCCTTCAGCAAATGACTACGGCCTTATTACAGGCGATGTATAATACAGATTTGTTTACGCTGTGGTACAAGTTTCAGGAAAAATTGATGATGGATTTTCAGATGGAGTGTGATATTATCATCAAAGGAAAAAATCCGGATATATTAAACATCTTCAGTCCTGGTTCAACTTCTGATGCATTAGGGGCAGCCCGTAAAACCTATAATTATATTAAAATAGGTACAGTTGCTCAGGTTCTGCACACCCAAAACGGATTCACGAATTTTAACGGCACGAAGATTCCGGCGGCGGATATGGTTCGCGCTTTTGGGGGTATTATTGCCACTGAGCTGAATGTTCAGGATTTGATTACCAACACACCGCCGATCACGGATCCTACGATTGTAAGAAACACGATTTATCAGCAGGCCCAGATGTTCAGGCTAAATAAAGGCAGAATATTAAACCTGATAGTAAGTAGTGTAACGCACCCGGCACATTTTAATAATATGCTGGATATGGTAGAAGATCTGTATAGATGGGATGCCAACAAAGCAGACACCTTCAGCGAAGGGCCTACGATGAACGTGAGCCTGAAAGCCCTGGTGAAAAACTATGCAGCTTTCAATACGAATTATTTAAATCTAAATCCACCCACAAACGAAGTCGGCCGCGTGAAAATAGTTATGACCGACGATTTATAATCTACACATGAAAAAAATTCTTTTGTTTTTGCTGATAGCAAACAGCTTGTTTGCACAGCTGGATATCCGCACCTATCGCACATTGACCGAGGCCTGCACGCAGAATCAGCCAGGAACGGGTTATACACCCCAAAATTTTAAATTTTATGTTCAGAAAGGCGGCCTGATAGTAGGTAAAACGGTTTGGTCGAGTAGCTCCCCTACTTCAAAAATTAAACTTCGCCCGGGTAACTATTATGTAGTACAAGGAAACCAGGCGATGAAGATCGACCAGCTCGGCCGGGTGGCTAATATAATCAGTTGCGAGTCGGGTCCGGTGAATCCAACGGAAAGCCAAAGTTATCTGATTTCACAGGTTCCCAATCAAATTAACTGGAGCCAGTTCGGCAACTTTCAGAATACTTTCGGCCAGGCGGTTTACGGCTATGGTAATCCAAGGTTCAGCAACGAAACCGGGCCATCTGGTGATGCCCTGGCGCATGGGTGGACACATACCGACGGCGTAGGCCTGAATACAATTGCGCAAGTGCCTATAAACAAGGCATCGAAATTTATGGATTGCAATGCCGTATTTGATAACCAGATTGTGCCGGAACTGATAGCGGCAGGCAAGGCTGATGCAGCTGGAATGAGTACGAAAACGGAAAATCTGACGAGCGTAAGTGATGCAACGGCCTTTGAAGCGGGCAAAAAATTATATTATAGTAGTTGGGGTGCCTGGGTGCCGGAAACAAATAGCTACGGTGTGCGAATCGGCGTGCCCTTCTGGAACGAAGAAATGTGGCAGGGCAGATGGGAGGAGAAAGGCCGATTAATGAAGCAGATCATATTAGGCGCGAAAGACAGAGCCACCGCTGAAGGCAAATTCTTTGAGCCGATTCTTTACGGCTATTTGTTTAACAGCTGCCTTGGTAGCTTTACGCTGAATAATGCTTCTATACCCTTCGGCGAAAAGCGATTCTTTCCGTACCACTCCAGCGCTGAGATAGCGACTTTCAAAAATGCTTCAGTGAATGTGACTCCTTACCTAGGTATTGCAGGTATACAGCACGGGTTGTTTTCGTATGAAAAAGTGCCGTTTCCGATGTACGAAAGCCTGTATAAGAAAGATTCGGACGGTAAATATGTAATGTCTGGCGGCAGGCGTGTCTGGAGAGACACTGATTTTACGGAGAAACAGAACGGGCAAACCATCAATTTTTATGCAAGCCCGAAAGATGCCCGGGAGTATTATTATGAAAACGATTATCTGCCGGAAGTCTGGTATGCAACGATTCAGCCTTATGCCTTATACTCGCACCTGGTGTTTGCCCGGATGGGCTTGAAGAAATTCAATAACGGGAATTATGACATAAGCACACCGGACAATTTCACGAACAAGCTATGCCATATTATTCGCGATGAAACGGAAGGTACTTTCTTTTCGATGACGAAAATCTCACGGCCAATCTCGCAGTATATGGCCGAATTTCAGGTTTACCTAACCTATCTGATAGGCGTAAAATCTATGTATGTCTGGACAGATTACGGGCCCAGGGCCGGACTAAATGAGCCAGGAGGCTATCCGGTGAAGCCGTATGGCCAGGACTATAATTTATTCAAAGACGGGCAGATTCAGCCAGTGCCGCGCTACTGGGGAACCTTCGAAAGCTATACAGCTTCGCTTAAGTATTTGCAGGATATACATAATAAGTATAATGTGTTTTCGGGCAGTGAAAAATACTGGCAAGCCACAGCGCCAAGCGACCAGACAAACCAGGTGCTATTATTCGGGGTGCTATCAGGAAAGAACCTGGTAGTTTTCGGCACTGATCCGCGACTGGATAAGGATGAAGAAATAGTAGTGAACATGAGCCTGAGCAATCAATCAGGATTTAACAAAACATTTAAAATCAAAGGCCGACAGCACTTTGTGAACGCGTTTGAGCTTCCGGCAGGCACTTACACCACTGATAATATCAGGCTTCAGTATAACGACTTATATGGTGTGCAGCACAAGCACACCGGAAACCTACTAAACCCTAACTGGTAAGATGAAATTTCATACGGCCACACACAGCATCACCTACACCAATAGCGTAGATTATGCAAACCCGATCTACTGGGAACTATATCAAAACAATCAATTGATTAAGTCTTGCCTTGCAGTGCAGGGAGGTTTTTATAATAATATCCGGCAGTTTAATTATAACAATCACCCGGATAGTAGCATCATGGATTTGCCTACTGGAGTTGATTATACCTATAAATTGAAATTCTGGAACCTTGGTAAGACAGGTTTGCCTTGCCTTTTCATCTTGTTCAGAGGTGATAGTAGTAATACTAATAATATGCTGGGCATGGTTGATTTCCATGCGTATACCGTTTATGGTGGAGAGTACAAAGAAATCACTTTCCAGATGGAAAATTATAGCCCGTATGGCTATTATAAATTTAATTGCAATAGCGGTTGGGTAATGCCTGAAACGGATATTGATCCACATAATAGAGATTTTACCCTCGTAACCCCACCACCGGGAGTGAGTTTATCTGATGTGACGGGAACAACTGTGCCAAATGCAATCGTGAATATTTTAAGTCACAGGTTGAAAAACAATCAGCTGGAGTGGTATAAACTAGCGACTGGCGTTGCATCAGGAGCAGTATTACCGAACGTAACACCTTTGGCCGGAGTGACAAACCCCTACTACATTGCGCCATCAAGCCCAGAAACCAATTTAGCCTATTACTATTTCAATAGTGCTGATTACTTTAACCCTAATCAGAACCCTGCACCACGTAGCCCGATTACATTTTGTTACGGTTTGCCAGCGGTGGCGGTAGCAACGATGAAAACACAGCAGCTGAGGCGACATAGCACTGAAAGCCTACGTCTGGCTAGCCCGCCGAATCTCGATCCGTCGGTTTATGTGAATAGCGAAGATGGATTTTTATTTGTGAAGATGGGAGCTGTGGGGCAATCGCTCGCCCTGGTGTTTGTGAATCCGCTGAATAGTAGAGCTGGTGTGAGGGTGCGAGTAAAGAAAGCGACCTACACGAATAACTGCCGCCTGACGATTAAAAGCTCGGATGCAGCGATTAACCAGGTGACGAATATTACGGCCGCTACTGAATACACCTCAGACTACCTATCGGCTGCCCCATGCGCTGAGGTATATGTTTACCTGGAGCAAACAGCTGCCACCGGTGACGGGCTTGCCGGGTTGAGTTTCTCGGTAGAGTTTCTATGTAACAATATCGGCGATATTGTAGAGCCTACTTTGTATCAGGAAACGGGCAAACTATTGCTTGGAAAAAACGCAGTAGCGCCTAAGTTGATGGAAAGCTTTGTGAGTACCGTTGACTACGCTAACCTTACTACCATACCGGAAACGGCATGGCAACCCACCGACATAGTGCCTATTCCGGCTACAGGCACTTATTATGTTTTTGTCCGGTTTACGCTTAACAATGGCGAGAAATATACCTTCAGAGCCCGGACATTCTGATAAGCTAAACACCACCAAAAAGAGGTAAGTCAATTGACTTACCTCTTTTTTTTGTCCTTCTACACCCCGAAAGATTGCGTGAAATTCGAATCATGAATTCGAGCAGACACAACTTAATACACGCCCTGACCTCACAGTATTGGTACATACAGCCGGATACTGCTTTAGCATTATTGCCCACTGTGGTAAATGTTTTACAAGGCGGAAAGGCACATCTTGACGACGAGGATAACAACAGCGAAGATCGCCGGAAACGTAAAGAAGGACGTGTATTAAGTTTCATGAAAGCCAATTCGCAGGCTGCTGTACCTTACGAAGTACCAGACGCAAATTATTACTCTAATCCTCCTTTTCGGGTGGGTAATGTGGGTGTAATACCTGTGTTTGGTACTATTATGCAGTATGATAGCTGCTATGCCGCTGGCACTAAAACGATCATGGCCTGGTACGAACAGATGCTTAACGACCCTGAAATTGTTGGGGTGGTTGAGCTGTGTAGTTCGGGTGGTGGCTCAGTGTTGGGTACCAGTGAATTAGCTAACTACAAGCTAAGATTCAAAGCTGAAAAGCCTATTGTGAGCCTTTGCGAAGGCCTGATGTGTTCGGCGATGTATTTCATAGGCTGTGCCTCTGATTACATTTACGCTACCTCTCAATCGATCATTGTCGGCAGCATTGGCGTAATGACAACTTACGTCAGCTGGAAAAAATACTACGAGAAAATTGGGGTGACGGTGGAAGAAGTCTATTCGGAAACCTCCCCCAAAAAGAATCACGCTCACCGACTTGCTGCCAAGGGCGATTATTCAGGATACGAAAAGGGTATTCTTTTCGACCTTGATGAGTCGTTTATGGATTTTGCTAAATCACAACGCCCGGACATTAGTCCAGATGCCCTTGAGGGTGCAGATTACACTGCCAAAAAAGCTATGGCCAATGGCCTGATAGATGCCATAGGTGACCTGAACGACGCAGTCGCGAAGGTTCAAGAACTTGCCAATTCCAAACAATCAAATAGTACAATCAACCAATCAAAAACGAGTATGAAGAAATTTTTTCAGTCGATTGCGACTGCAATTGGCTTTACAGTAGCCGAAAAGGCCGATAAAACCGAACACTCGGATGAGGAATTCGGCGCAGCTGTAGCCGGAGGAATCGCCGAGAAAATCAACGGCTTTTCTCAGGAGCTAACAACGATGAAAGCCGACTATGATGCCAAAATCGAAGCCTTTAAAAAAGACCTGGGCGAAGAAAAAGCTGCCCACGCTGAAACCAAGAAAAAGCTAGGTGACCTAGAGGCAAAAGTACCAGGTGCAACCACTACCACAACACAACAAAAAGAGACAGACAAGCCACAAGAACAGAGCAGTCAATTGACTGAAATTGTGTAACACCAGTCTTTTTTAACCTAAATCCACGCAACCTTTAAATTTTTATAAATCCACATGGCACTAACCAATGCCTTAAACGTAGCTGGCTTACTGGCTTTTGCTGGCCAGTATGCCCCTACGATAATCAAAAGTTTACTACAGGAGCTAGAAGTTAACCGTCATTTTTCGATTGACACAGCTGTAACTAATAGTAAACGTTATCCGAAAATGACCATCGGCAATTTATTAGGGCCTTACACGGGTGCTAAAGATACCAATGGTGGTGAAATCGTCTTCAGTGATCGTGAGTTAATGGTAGATGTTGGTCAGGCAACAATGGCTATTGATCCTGAAATTATGCGAAGAACATTTTTGGGTGTAAACTCAAAAATCACGGATGGCAAAGTGAAGTATGAAGAAGCCTTCATTACCTATTATCTGGAAAAAATCTTCCAGCAATTCAACTCTGAAACATTCTGGAAGGGGGACAAAGCTCTTGCGGACAATCCAGGTAATAGAAGTAAACGCATGATGGACGGTCTGGAAAAAGACCTTTTAGCTGCCATCACAGCTACTCTTATTGCACCAGTAACGACAGCCGCTTGGTCTGGCGGTTCTGGCTGGAATGCCGGCATGACAGATGGTAACGTAATTCAAGGTTTTGAAGCTGTATGGATGGCTTTACGCGCACCTTACCGCAAAAACAATTCCCGTATTTTCTGCTCTGAGGCTGTCTTCAAACTGTATTGCGATCAGTACAATCGTCGCTACAACCGTAAAGTAGAGTTCATTGACCAATCAAAAACCGAAATGGAAATGGACGGTACAAGCGGCAAGGCAATCATTACGAAGGCGTACTGGCTTGGTTCATCGTCTCGTATCCTTGCTGTGAATAACGGAGCGATTCAGGTAGGTACTGATAAGCCTGATTTTATTTCTGAACTAGATATTCAGAAAGACGGATTCAACTACTGGTATGGTAGCAAATTCGTAGCAGGGGTGCGTATTATTGATCCTGAAGCAATGTCTGTTAACTCCCTTGCATAACCTAAATCCACACAACCCGGGGAGCTAACAACTCCCCACATTTTTTAAACAATCATGACAGCAGAAGAAATTGCAGCCTTGCAGAAAGAATTAGCGGATGCCAAGGCCGAAAAAGAACAAGCTGATAAAGTAGCCGAAACTTTAGCTGAACAGCTAAAAGTTGCTACTGAAAAAGCTACCGCCGCTACACAAACTACCAAAACCCTAACCGTAGATAAAACAAAATACAAAATTGTTTACCCAGAGGTACAGGTTGAGGGCACTATTTACACAGCTGAAAAGATTTCAGAGCTTAAATCTACGGATGAAAAGCAAGCGGAATTGATTAAGCACCTGATTGATGCCCAGGTATTGATAGAGACTAAATAATTCACGCACCTTTTAACCTTTTTTATAATAAAATGGCAGATGTTAAACCGAATCCGAAGAAGCTCAAAAGAAACACCGTGAAAACAGGTGAAACGGGCTACCTGGATTTTATCTGGATTGCGCTGACTGAAGACTTATCAACTTTTCCTACAAAGACCGTATTGACCCCAACTTTAACCTATTCTGCTTATGCTACCGCCACTGGTGGTTTCGGAACAGATGCCAAGTGGACAAAAGTTGAGTGTAGGAAGAATACTGTTAAGCTTGAGTGCAAACCTACTGGTACGCTAAAAGACTCCAGCGCCGTGACTACGCGTGTAATGTTTGAATTAGACGCGTCTGATGCCTCAACAGGTTTCCGTGAGATGTACAAGCGTGCTGAGGTTCAAATTGTGCTACCAAAAGCGGATGGAAATCTGATTTGGGTAGGTCGTAAAGAATCACCAGCTGGTATGGGAGAATTTACGGATGAGGAGTCAATCGAAAAATCGTCTGATGCATTTGTATTTGAATGTAGTCCATTCTCTTACTTATATCTCCCATCGGGCACAACAATCACCCCTGTCGTAGAACCATAATAATGGCAAGAGCACTTAAACAGCTTCCTGGAGAAGCCAATGAACCAGTAGTAAAATTGATTCCTGAAGTAGCAGAGAAATACAAATTGCGCACTCAGTTAGAGTCAAACGAGATACAAATTGCAGGGGTTCCGGGTGGTGTAATTAACCTGAACACCATCTCCCTTGCAGAGATTGAAAACTTTGGAGGTCTTACCGCCATATTGGAGGAAAACACCCCCGAAGAGTTATCCTGAACAGCTTTGCTGAACGAGTACCCAAAAGCCAGATTGTAGCAATGCAACTGGCTTTTTTTGAATCACACAATTTAAAATTTAACAATCATGGCAGAAGTAAAGCCAAATCCAAAAAAATTAAAACGCGATGGTAGTAAAACCTCCGATACTGGCTGGTTAGATGCTATCTGGATTGCATTTGATGACTTCACTACTACTCCGGTTCCGTCTCCTTTGACTTCAGGTCTAAGTTATGCAGATTACGATAAGGCAACTGGTGTATTTAATCCAAATGTATTAGCTATCAATGACATTCCTAATCCGGGTGATGTGCAACTTGCACCTCTTTTTCAACCTGTGACCTGTGTAAAAAACAGCATAAAAACCAGTGCGAAGCCCCTTAATAATCTAACTGAATCGACCGCAGTAGAAACGACTCTATCGTTTACTATCGATAGTGAGGTAGAGGCATTAGGTTTCAGAGAAATGTTCAAAAGAGCTGAGGTACATATTGTTTTAGTGAAACCTGATGGTAGACACGTTTGGTTTGGCAGACAATTATCAGGCGGGCAATTAGAAGATTTTACTGATGAATCTGGAATTGAAAAGTCGGTTAATGAAATGGTGTTTAAGTTTTCAAGATATAAACCATGCTATCTTGAAACACCATTAAACCCATGGATCAATGCATTCAATTAACAACTGGATACAGCACGAGGGTAGCTATCAGGAAGGGGTACAGCTATATGAACAGCTAGGTCTGAATAAGACCTGGCTAAAAACGTTTCAGGCCCTTGGTGAAACGGAGTTTACCTATAACCAGCTACGAAAGGAGCTATCGACCTACCTTGCAGGGGTTAAGGTACCTACTCAGGTACCTGCCCAGGTAGGTAGTAAGCAGGTGGTACCCCCTTCTGACCTACCTACGGCACCCCAGCCGATACTGGATGCCGTAGCTCTCAGGAAACAACTGTATGCATTAGTAAACCGGGAGCATGAGCGTTTAGTAGCCCATGTGGAAGAGCAACCGCAATTTTACGGCAAGTTATCAGGTGAAATCAAACTTCGCGAGATGGTGAAGCTGATGGATAAACTATTTACGAATGGTGCAGCTGTACCCTTTAACCTGATTGCCATTACTGCCAATCGCCATAAAAATGAAGGGGGTGAAATACTGGATTTGAGGGAGGTATACCAGGCTAAATATCGACCTAAGTTTGAGGCCGCAGCGCATTCGAATTTTGATAGAGTACCTGTTAATACCACTGCCTCAGGCAAGTTTATCAATCCCTTAGAAAATCGGTACAGACGTATTTTTCTCCCTGAAACCTCGGAGATAAAAAACGTCGATTTAGTTCTCATTACTCACTTCAACTGGCGGAGGGTTATCTACTAATGCAACAGGAAGAAATCAAAAAAACGGCATTCAGGATAAAGGAAAACTGGGAGCAGATTGCCCATCTGTGGGAGATTACGAAGTATTACGATAATACCGGAAAGGTATTGGAAAAACAGCAGCCGGTTAAGTTAGAACTGAAAGCTGGAGAAAGCCTTTTTAAGCGTTTACAGACACTCAGGACTTATCTAACGCCTTCGTACCTTAACCGCATACCGGAACGCCGCAGGGCAATATTTGAGGCCGAAAAAAGGGCTGAATTAGTACACGTACAAAAATTGATAGATGAACAAGAGGACGAGTTTGTTCAGGTTTGATGATATAAAAGCCAAACCCGAAGAAAATAACAATGCAATTACTGAAGCTTTTGAACTCGACAGCGCTACGCCTGACGGCATAGCTGCTATTGTCAGTTTATTACACGAATCAAACCTTGTTTCCTTTATCACCGAGGGCAAATGGTCAGTTCACCAGCTCATAGTTAAAGTATTTCAGGAATACGGTAAAGGTCAATTATCATTCTGCACGTGGGGGTTATCTGAACCACCCTTAAGGGCAATTCATACACTCAAGCAAGTAGGCCTTATTACTCGTCTGGAGGCTGTGCTGGACTGGCGCATCCGGGAACGGCAGCCTAATGCCTATCAGTATTTTGAGGGCATGGCTGATGCCTATGGCTTCGCAAAATCGCACGCTAAGGGGTATATGATAGCGACTAAAACCGAAAAGTTTACCATCCTGATCACCGCGAACCTGAATCGGAATACTAAAAACGAATTCGGGTGCATCATGCGTAGTGAAAACACCTACAACCTATACCACACATGGATACAAAAACACTTACAGCAGAAGAACGAAACGAAGTAGCTGGCTTTGCAGCTGCATTTATGACCAAGGAAGAAATCTTATTAATTACAGGCCTGGACGATTGTCAGGAGATTGACGACGTGATGGTAGTAGAGCAGCTGAAGCAAATAGCCAGGATAAGAAATATTATTTTCGGTTTGGCCGAAAACAAAAGCGCTGATGCCCTTAAACAGGCGCTCAAAATCATTGATTCAGCAAACATGGCAAAAGTATGAAAGGACTAACAGCAGACGAACAGAGCAAATTCAGGGGGCTTGTGGTGAAGGTACTGGAGGGAGAAAAATTCGAAATGACACCGCAACAGACCAGGCACATAGCTATTATTAATTTCATCAAAGACCTGAAGGATAGAAGAAAGACCAGAAAGGATGTAATTGATGCATTGATAGCGGATTTTAAAAAGTTTGGCATAGCTAGCCATACAGTAGCTTATATCTATTATCATGAATTCATTAACCTGTATGACCAAACGAGCCTTTTTGAGCAAAAAGAAATGCTTATGTCCATACAGGCCGAAAACATTCTGGAAGATAGAGCCAGGGAGCTGACTAAGAAAGATCCGGACGGGAAGATCTTAGCGCAACATAACCGGAATATGAATGCCCTATTGCTACTCTATCCTAAAACACCGCCTATTGATTACAGTAAGGTTGTTTTGCCTGACCTGTTTTTCTCATTTGACCCGGCATCATTGAATACTCCAGTGGAATTGGATGAGAAAAAGCTTCAGAAGAAATTGAAGAAGTATCATGAGCATGGTAAAAAACACCTATCCACCAAACTAAATGCAATTGCCACAGATGCAGAATTTGAAGAAATTACATAATAACAAGCCACAGCAGCGGGCAAACGTTATTATAGCAAAAATTATGTTGTGCCTATTTGGCCGTAGAACAGGTAAAACATCGGGTGTTGGTGTAACAAAGCAGGTTACCTTTATGAAAGAAATGCCTAAGAGCCGTATGTTTTGGGGCAATCCTTCTTATACCAACTTATACCGAAATACGCTTCCTGAAATCCTGAATAACTTACAGAACCGTTTTAAGCTCACAGAGGGGGTACACTTCGTTTTTAGAGAGAAGCCACCGCAAGGCTTTGAACGTGCTTACAGACCATCCACAGATTATAAAAACACCCTATTCCTAGCCAATGGTAGTGAGTGCAACTTCTTTTCGTTAAACTTCAATGTGATTAACAACGGTGATGCCGTTGATGCCGGGATATTAGACGAAACCCGATTTATGAGCCAGGAAATAGTAAATAACCTTTTGCTTTGTCTATCGGGCACACACCATTCTTTTTCTAAAAATCCCTATCACAAATCTTTGTTGATGATGACCGATATGCCAACCCACGAGGACGGCGACTGGCTTTTCGATTATGAGGAGAATATGGATGAGGAAATTATTCAGGATATTATTGAATGTCACCACTTTTGGCAACAATATAGAGTTAAGTTGAAAGAAGATCTTTCTCCCTCGTATCGATACGAGATAGAGAAGAAAGTAGCCTTTTATCAGGAACATTTGTGTAAATTATCTAACCTTACCACCGCTGTGATTAAGGCATCTACCTTAGATAATATACACGTGCTGGGGTTCGATACGATTGATAACTATATGAAGTTATTCGATACAGCTGAGTTCTCCCGCTCAGTACTCAATGAGCGCCAGGGCAAGACTAAGGAGAACTTCTACTTTGATTTGAGTGAGCAGGTGCATGGCTATACAGCCCCTAAGACCAGCTTTATATCTAACCTAGCCGTACTCGATGGGGAGCAGGATTGTAGATGGGATGCTGATATAGACCCTAAGCTTAACCTTAAATTAGGCTTCGACTGGAATAGTGCTATTACTTCATTGAACATAAGTCAGCTGGATATGAAGAAGATGGAGTTTAATTTCAAGAAAAGTCTGTATGTTGAGAAGCCTTTGAAACGTAAGCACCTGATACAGAAGTTTGCTAGATATTTTGGCCCATTGAAAGGTAAGATAGAGATTGATTTCTACTATGATGCTACAGCTACCTTTACAGATGCTGATAAAACGGTTGATGAAAGTTATGCATATAAGACATTAGAAGAATTACAGGCCTTTGGGTTTAAGGTTAATATGTTTTTCATCGAAAAACAGGTATCGCATAAGTGGATATTTGAGCGTTGGGGTGAGTTATTGAGGGGTGAATTAGGTATAAGGTTTGGCTACAATCTAGACAATTGTAGTGAGTGGGCATACGCTTGTAGCCGTACCAAGACTAAGACCCGTATATTAGAGAACGGTAGACGTAAGTTAGAAAAGGATAAGGGAAGTGAGCATATTAATTCAAAGATCAAACCTATCCATGCCACACACATTACTGAAGCAGGGGACACATTGCTCAAAGGGGTGCTTCTCATAGACCTGCAATTTAGTGAGGATAACATAGAAACCGAATATATGCAGGCAATCGTTTCCTAGTAGCTGTTTGCCGCCTTATATGCCAAAAATAGACACCCATCCGTGTCTATTTTTTTTGTGCCCCTCACATATCAGCAGGTTTTTCTATGCAATTGCATACAGAGGTTAGGGCGTGCCACGTCATCAACTCTAACCCATCACAACGCACATTTGTAAAAAAAATGTGCTAATGTGCTGATTTAGAGATAATTAATTTTCAAAAAAAGTGTAAATATTTCTGATTAATATTTGGTAGTATGGAGGATTTTTCGTAATTTAATGGTGTGATAATCAAGCAGTTATCACACAAAAATAACAATATCTATAAAATTCAAATTCTTACAAAATGAATCGAAATCAGCAGATTTTCGAGGAAGTAACCGCGCGTTTTACTGCCTCGTTGGAAAAAAACATTGTACCTTGGCGTCAAAATTGGGGCTTTGTTGAACTTCCTAAAAACTACTTTAGCGGCCACACTTACAGCGGCATTAATTCTCTAATCATGTTAGGCACGGAATATGAAACCCCGTACTTTGCCACCTTTGAACAAATAGAAAAAGCAGGGGGTAGGGTAAAGAGCGGTTCTAAAGCTGATAAGGTATATTTTTCTAAAGTACTGTATTATTTGAACGGCCAGCCAATTGAATTTTCTAACATTAAAAACTTAAGCGTAATCGATCAAAATGACGTTAAAAGGGTTTTTTATTGGAAATACTTTTGTGTTTTCAATATGCAATACGTAAAAGGTATTGATATAAAACAACCTGCAAAGATTTGGGAGAAAAACGAAAGCATTCAGGAATGCGAGTTTTTTCTAAATTCTTTGAATAATAAGCCTAATTTGAAAGTAAAATTATCTGATACCGCTTCTTATAATAAGGCAAAAGATTTAATAACTATGCCTAAAATTCAGCAATTTTTATCATCAGAAGATTACTATGCAACCCTTTTTCATGAATTAGTGCATGGTACTGGGCACACATCGAGATTGAAACGCCCTACTTTGATGGAGGTTGAAAAGTTTGGAGATAAAAATTACTCTAAAGAGGAATTAGTAGCTGAAATAGGCAGTTCGTTTTTATGCAATTTCTTTGGTATTAATACGCCAGTACTGGACGAAAACCAAGAGGCATACGTAAAAGGATGGTTAAAAGCCTTGAAAGAAGATGTTAAACTGATATTTGAAGCGGCCACCGAAGCACAAAAAGCATTTAATTTTTTAATCGGGCAAGAGCCAATCTACTCAAAAAATATCCAAAAAAGTGACGAGTAAATTTTGTAAATCCAGTTAATTTTTGTATTTTTAATAGCTGATAATCAGCAACTTATCTATTTTTTAATATCTATAAAATTCAAAAAAATCATGAAAAATCAATTAAACGGCACAGGCAGAAACGGCCAATCTACAAAAGTTGTACCTCTAAATGGTGAAACAAAACCAACCCCCGAAGCATTGCAGACCCCCGAACCACAGGGGGCAACATTCGGCCCAGAGGCTTTAGAAGCCCTACGTAATGAGGAACTTTTAAAAAGTAAACTCAAAAAAATTGAAGAATTGCACAAATTGCAAAAAGGATACCAAGGTTTAGAAGGCACTTTAATGAACTTGGAAAATTTTAAATTTGGAGCAGAAAACACCAGTTACACTACTTATTCAATTGTGATTACTGACAGCGAGAGGAATAAATTTGAAACCTCTAACAAGTTTTTATGTGAAGAGTTGAGCAATCATTTATTAATTCTGATTAAGAATAAGATGAAAGAAGAAAGTAAGAAAATTGCAGATTTTGCAATTGGTAGCTTTTAAATAAGGCTGTTTTAGGTTTTACCCCTGCATTAGGTTGTAGGGGTATTTTTATGCCCGGACTACTTTCTTTTCCCCAAAAGAAAGTAGCAAAGAAAAACCCACCCCCCCACTATGGCCTTTTCAAAGGATAGTTTCTTGTTAATGAACTTTACAGATTCGGCATAAAAAAAAACGATAGAAAAGCTTTCCCATCGTTTTCCGATATTAATATCTATAAAATTCAAAACCTTACGGCCTTGAATCATTATCACAAATATACAATTAAACTAACTTAAATCAAATCTATATTGCTTCTTTTTTGTCCTTCTGTTATTATAATTACTACGATAATTTCGCTCACTGACAATTTCAAAATCCACACGTCGTGAGTAAAAAAAATGAGATATTAATAAGCGAACACGCTGAATTCGCTTACTCGTTAAATTCAGGAATGATCTTCGCCCTGAGTGATTCGGCAGCTAAGCATTTAAATAAAGCTTTCAACGTAAAGGAAGCCGATAAGGTAAAGCCGACTGGTGTCCAGGAAAAACCTTTGATGGCTACCCAGTTCGCGAAATGGGGTGATAATAACCTTTGGCCGCAGGACACAAAAGAGCTAATCAAGCAATCCTTTGTACTTAAAACAGGTTTTAAAAAACGATTCAACCAGGTGTACGCGGGTGGACTTGTTACGAAAGTATGGGAAATTGACGGCGATGGGAAAGAAGTACTGGTTAAAAAACGCGTACCTGAATTTCAGGAATTCCTGAAACGAAATAGCTACGGGCATACCTACACTATGCAGGTAATACGCGATTTATTGAGGTTCTACATCGCATTCCCTGAATTTGTAACATCGGTTGATAAGTCTCAGATCCTGATGCTTAAGGCTCAAAAAGCTACACAGTGCCGCCTTTCTCTCCAGAACACTGAGGGTATTGTAGAGAATTGTTTTGTAAATCCGGATTGGGCAAAAATCAGAAATGTGGACAGCCCGGAAGTCAAAAAAATTCCGGTTGTAGAAGATGATTATTTTGCATTTGAGCGAATGAAACAAGCTAAAGGCTTCAATTTCATCTATCCGCTTGTTCATGCAGCTGACGAAGGTTACTATCCGGATCCTGACTGGTTAAGTACTGATTTGTATGATCACATCGATATTTCAACAAGCTGGGCAAAGTTTGTGAAACACCTGATGCAAAATGCTGCCATCATTAATTATGTGGTAAATATCAAAGACTGGTATTGGGAACACCGTTTCGGCTCAGAAAACTGGAATAAGTTAAAACCAGATGAAAAGGCAGCAAAGCGTAAAGCAGAAATAGAAGGCATCAACAAAAACATTACTGGCATAGAAAAAGTCGGAAAAATGCTATTGGTTGATGTAAAGACGAAATTGGCCGGAGCGATGCGTAACGTATCAGTTGGTAATATCGAAGATAGTTCGGCTGCCTTTGAAGTAAAGGTTCTGGAGCAGCCTAAAACCGATCAGACTTTTCTCGAGGCCTACAATTCAGCTAACCGTTCCATACAGCACGCCATAGGCCTTGATTCTTCCGCATATGGCCCTTTATCAGGAGAAGGCGATAAAGGAGGCTCAGATAAACAACAGGGCTATAATATCTCTCTGATTTCTGATCAGTACATACGTGAATTAGTACTCAAAGCACCCCGGTTTATCCGCGATTACAACGGATGGAGTCAGGAGGTAGAGATAGAGTTTGATCTACCAGTGATGCAGACTTCTGCCGCCATTAGCCCAGCAAAACGTAATATCCAACCTTCAGATAAATAAAACAATGACAGATCAAAATTTAGGTTTAAAGGCTCTATTTGATTTATCAAAATCTATTGATGAATTCGCTATTGCATGCCAACATAATCCATTTATTCACCAGTTATTACATACTGTAACAAAAGAGTTAGGTGAAATACCACAAGAGTTGGGAGCAGTGCCAAGAGAGACGGGTTTCATACCCTTGATTATTGCCGATGACAAGCCATTCCCTTTAAAAAAGGAAAACACAAAAAAACTTTTGGAATCATATCCAGAAGAATTACCAACTGAGATACGACTCAAAAGGCCTGTAAGCTTCGATTGGAAACAAAAAATGAATGCAATTCAAAGAAAAGCGATAAAACATGGCTGAATTAACCTACACAGAGGAAGAACTAAAAAAGTTTTCACGCTCAAATAATAGCTTGACGATTGAAGAGCTGGAGGGATTTTTTGAAAGCGCTACCGAGCAATTTATCATACCTTTTTTATCTGAAGAGTTTACAGAAACTATCCTGGATGGTTCTGAGGATGATGCGAAGGTAGTTAAACTTTTCAAGCAGGCCGTTATCAATTTTGGCTTATATCTCTATTCTCAGGATGCCGCTATTACTATCGGCAGCAAAGGGATTTATGAGTTTTCAAATACTGATAGTGGACAGGGAAAAGCTTCCCTGGCTAACATTGCCCGGTATGAGCAAAACAAACTGAAAACCGGACACGCGAAGCTAGAGCTTCTATTATCCTATCTGGAGAAATCAGAAAGTTTTGAAGTTTGGAATGAAAATGCCGGAGACAGTTATAAAGAATTCCTGATTAAGTCGGTGCAGGAGTTTCAGAAGCACGTGAATATCCGGGAGCGTAGAACTGTGTTCCTGGCATTGCGTCCGGGCATGAGATTAGCTACTCATACAAACATTATTCCGGCCATTACTGAGGCCTTATATGAGGCTATAATAGCCAATCCGGACGAGGAAAAGTATAAGATCCTGATCAATCGTTTCCTTAATCCGGCACTAGCCAATTTCGCCCTTTCTTATACCATTTTCGAAATTGCCGTAATGATTGGCCTAGAGGATACAGTAGCCGTTTTTGATAACAGTAGTAGCACTTTTCTTACGCAAAAACACAAAACTGCCCCTGAAAGTCTGATATCAGGAATAGCTGTGCAAAAGGCTACAATCGGGCAAACATTTCTGGATCAATGCCTACAATTTATCCTGGATAATCCGGACGATTATCCTGAGTATCCACACCCCGCAGAGGCGAATAGCGAAGTCTATCAGAATGACGAAGATTCGAGGGTTTTCTATACCGGAGGATTTATTTAGTGTCCTTCTGCACTCCTAAAAAATGTAGGAATTTAGCTACCGCTTAATTATTAACGTTTGAATTTTTAACCTGAAACACAAACCACTAAATTCTTAAAACTATGTAACCGCTATGGACGAATTTAATGAGTGGATTATTGAAGACAAGTATCTAATCCGCTTCCCGGCTAACATCAATTCTTTAAGCCCTAAGCAATTCCGGAAAGTTCTTCAGCTGTACTATCAGGATCATTCTGCATTCGTATTCCGGATGTACGTCTTTTTCTCCATAGCTCAGGTGAATCTGAAAACCCGGGCCTGGTTTGTCTGGCATCTGAGTATCAAACGATTTCTGTCTTATATACTTCCCGTAAGGTATAAGGTTTTCAGAGACGGCGACATGGAGAACGTAATTATGCTTTTCACCGATTTTCTAATCGAAAAGAAAGGCGAAGAAGCGGAACTCCTGGCTAAGCAGCTGATTCCTGTAATCAAGCTTCCGGTATTCAGGTTTTTAGGCAAATACAGCCCGAAATTCACAATCAAAGGTCATTCAGATTATTACGAATCTATGACATTTGAAAACTATCGGGATTCAGAAAAAGCCTTCACTGCCTGTAATTTGAAAGAACCCGGTGCATTCGATGAGCTGATCAGGGCCCTGTACAAAAGCCGCAGGAAAATTGAGGATTGGCAATTAGCCTTTGTGCCTGAGTCTATCAAACGAGGTGTGTATTTTGAATACAACGATATCCGCGAATACTGGAAGCGCTCATACGAGGCAGTATTCGATAAGGAAGATTCAAAAGAAGCTTCACTTGATGAAATTACAAGCGATGATATTGTAGAAAATATGCAAGTCTGGATGCATTACATAGCCGATGAAAAACCGACGAACTATGAGGCAGTCAACAAGCAACCTGTTTACAATATCCTTTTCGCCTGGAACGAAATCCGCAAAAAACAGAAACTTGAAAAGGAATACTACGACAATCTGAAACGAAATTCATGAGCAAGGAAGAGGTAATAAACTATCTGGAGTTAATAGCTACCAAGCATAAAAGTATCAGGCATAACCCTGATACGGCACAGAAATTCGGCTATTTCGAAGATTTAGATACTGAAGCCATGAAAAAGCTTAAGATCCGTCAATTCTGTATGCTTCCTTATCAACAAGTAATGCAGGTTCGGATTTCTGATAACGGAAAAGAGCAATACTTTGCTAACCTGGTAGTGCATTTCGAAGTTTCAAAAGCTATCCCTAATGCTGAAGACTACAAATCCATCAAACAAGCTCAGATCGATGCCTACAAAATTTGTGAAAGCATCTGGCGCAAAATGCTACACGACGAGCGCGATATGTTACATATCTTCCAGCGCAAGCAAGTACGTTTCGACAGCGCCTGGAGCTTTAATGATGTAGAGGGAGGTTATGAGAATATGGCAGGCTGTGACATGAAATTCACGCTCAAATGGCAGGTAGCAGGTATTGACGATGAATATGATATATCTAACGATTTTGACAATTAACAACCATGCAACTATTGCTGAAAAGAGAAGTCCACCCATCCCGCACAATCGGCAAATTATATGAAGTGGTGAACGGGAAAAACATTTTCCTGATGTATACCCTAGAGCGGCCAGTAGGTTCAAATCGCACAAAGCTCGACGCTATTCCGTATGGGATTTACGAAATACAAATGACACTTTCAGCCAGTTTTTCAGGAATGAAAGCTTATAAGGCATTAGGGGGCTTAGTACCGCTTTTAATGAACGTGGTAGATCGTTCCGGTATTCGTATCCACATTGCCAATCTGGTGCAGGAATTACAGGGCTGTATTGCGGTTGGTATGAAACGAACGGCATACGGAGCAATCCTGAATAGTAAGGATGCCTACACACTTCTACACGCCAAACTTCTTAAAGCCTGGGAAGCTAAAGAACCAATTAAAATCACAATCGAATGAAACATTTGCTCAATTGCCTTGGCAGATTCATTGCCGGCATTCTATTGCTGATTTTCTTCTTTTACTCCCTTACCTCATGTAAAACAATTCAGGTAATACGGGAGATCAGAACCGATATCCGAGCCGTAAAGACTCAAATCAGCCGTTTAGACAGTACTTATCGCTACAACCAGACAATCATTATTCAATATGAAAAAGACAAAGCACAGGCTAAATTTGGCACTATGCCTACTGATAGCTTGCTTCAATACATTCGCTCAAACCCCTGACGAAATCATTGTCAAGCGCACTGATCTGGAGCGTTGTGCCTTGTACAAACGCACTAACGAGTTATTGGAGCGAGAAATCAAATTTAATGCAGTAGCTATCCAGACGGAAAAAGATTCGGCCACAGCCAGAGAAACCCGGCTGAATGAAAAAATCACCTTTCTGGAAACTAAAAAACAGGCCTTACAATCTGATTTTGACGATCTGAAGGAGGTGAAACATAACTGGCAGGTAGTAGCCTTGAGCGCAATTATTGCTTTATTACTGTTAATCGGCTTCATGATTTTCAAATCCAGATTAGCAAGGTTTCTGCCTTTCCTGATAGCGTTTGCCAGCATTGCTCAGGCACAAGGCCCGGACTATAAGCCGCCCGTTAGTATCAATAAGCAAAAGGGTGTGATACAAACGATTGTGCTGGATTCTACTGCCAACAAATTTGGTATTGAATCGGCAAACGATAAGCACACAATTAAAATCAAGCCTTATTCCTGGTCTAATATTATCAGCATACCCACTAATATTCTCTATGGTTCGGGTACTAATTATTATTTATCAAAATTTTCAGGCCCCTATTCCCAGATTCAAAGCCAGGTATATGATAATGGTACGAGTGTCGGGATAGGTACAGCTGTCCCCAGTTCTGTAAACAAACTTGAAATTGCTGGCACAACTCATTCAACCAGTATTAGGGGTGGTTCGTTGAGTTCCTATGTTCAGCTTCAGAATTATTTCGGAACTTCGCCCAGGATCAATACCAGCGGCACATCATTAGATATTGCCTTTGGTTCTAACCTGTACTTTTATAGTACTGGCGACCTTCAGCGGATGAGGCTGGATGCCACAGGCCTAAAAATTGGCACTGGTTCAGCAAGTTCTACATTAGATATAGCCGGAACAGGAAATATTTCAGGCGATTTTACTTTCGGAAGTAATGCTAATATTGCTACCGCCCCTACTTCCGGCAATCATGCTACGAATAAGACCTATGTAGACACGAAGCAATCAGGCGATGGTGATTTAACAGCTTTAGCTGCTCTTTCAGGTACAGGAGTTGCTAAACGAACAGGTACCAATACCTGGACCGTAGGTGCAATAGGTTTTAGTGATGTAACTAACTTACAAAGTACATTCGATACAAAGGCAGATACCTCGGGCATACGAGGTTTGACCAGTTATGTGCCTGTTTTCATCGGAACCCGACAAATAAGGGCTGGAAGTATATATGATAACGGTACTCGTATAGGGTTAGGAACAAATAGTCCTGGTTATAGACTTGATGTCGCTGGCGATGTAAGAGTTAATGGAGGCTCTGCAATGCGGTTTTGGCGTTCTGACAATGCTACTCAAGGTTTATTTATTGTTGCTAATTCAGCTAATAATTTTATAACGGCTAGCAATGGGGGAATAATTATCAACACTTCAACCGGAACGGGAAATAGCATAAATTTTGATTCGGGAGAACATATAGGTTTTAGAGATGCAATAGGGAATTATTTCATAAGAGTTTTATCTACGGGTAATGTTGGTATTGGGGTTTCATCTCCTACCTCTAAACTTGATGTGAATGGCACCGGGCACTTTGTGCAAAATGTTACATTCGATGCTAATGCCATAATCGCTACTGCACCAAGCGCTGGCACTCATGCCGCAAATAAAACCTACGTAGATACCAAACAGCCCCTTGACGCTGATTTAACAGCAATTTCTGCCCTTTCAGGAACAGGTGTTGCAAAACGTACCGGAACGGATACGTGGTCAGTAGGAGCTTTAATTATAAGCGATGTAACGAGCCTACAATCTTCATTAGATGCTAAACAGGCAATTGACGCTGATTTAACAGCAATTTCTGCCCTTTCAGGAACAGGTGTTCCTAGGCGCACAGGAACAGATACCTGGTCTGTAAGTCCCTTGATTATTAGCGATGTAACGAGCCTACAATCTTCTTTAGATGCTAAACAAAATGCTGATGGTGATTTAACGGCCATTTCTGGCCTTTCAGGAACAGGCGTTCCTAAACGTACTGGTGTTGATACCTGGGCATTAGGCACGGTTAATATTTCTGATGTTGCTAGCCTTCAGGCGGCTTTAGATGCAAAACTTGATACTTCGGCCACACGTGGTACTACTAATTATTTATCCAAATTTTCGGCTACCAGACAAATCCGCAATAGCCAGATTTTCGACAATGGTACCAGTGTTGGTATTAATACGAATATACCTGATTCCGGTTATAAGCTCGACGTGAATGGCACAGTAAAGTCGACCGGATTCAATATCGGTGGAGCATCTTCGTATGGATTAGATATTGCTATGTATCCGATTGCGCAAAACATGGCTCAAATTTCTACATCCGCCAATACACTTCAGACATTCGCGTTTCAAAATTTTTTATGGAATTATGTGAGTGGAATGTCTGTAGTTCAGCGGATGAAGCTTGATGCCACAGGCCTTAAAATCGGCACTGGTTCGGCCGCCTATGCGCTAGATGTGACAGGTACAGGAAACTTCTCAACCAGTGCCGCTACTCCTAAAATTTTAGGCTCAGGCAGTGCGCCTACGATCAGCGCCGGAACAGGCGCCGGAACAAGCCCAACGGTTTCGATTTCAGGTACAGATGTAGCCGGAGCAATTACGATTACGGCAGGAACTAGCCCTGTAAGCGCGGGCGATGTAGTAACAGTTACTTTTAATTCAGCCTATGCAAATGCCCCTTATATTACCTTTGTAGAGGCTTCAGACGCTAGTTATGATGTTACCAATATGGTTTCAACAACGACACCAGCTAATAGTTTTTATCTAACTGCAATAGGCACAGGTTCTTTCAAATTAAAAATGAAAACAAACCGGGCATTAATTGCAGGTCAGGCTTATGTAATTCATTATCACGTTTTAGGTCGAATTTAATTTTTTATACCACACACAATCCACACAAAATGAAAATCATTTTTTTGTTCAAAAAACTAGGGTTTGTTTTCCTGGAAGCTTTTACCAATCCAAACAACTACATTTTTTCAGGAGTCTTAGTGATCTTACAGGTATGTCTGAAATGCCTGGCACAATTCGTCCTGTCTTTTGTTGAAGCATACATTTTTTCTGACTGGAGTTATGCTGTTTCTCTGTCGGTGGCCGTCTTTCTTGACACCTTTCTGGCCATATATCTTTCGCTAACGAATAAGCCCCGGACATTTGATTTTAAGGTTCTATATAAAGGCTTATTAGATAAGATAGTGATCTATCCTATCATTATTGCAGGTCTGCATCTCATTACCAAGGCAAAGTTTGACCAGGTCCATTTTACCTTTCTTGATTTTGTATACATCGTAGGATCCGGTGTTTTGCTGAGTTACGAGGTAGGTTCTATTCTTACCAAGGCCCGGACAAAATTCCCTTTTGTAGCCGTCATTATTGAAAAATTCAACTTTGGCCGAAAGAAATTTCTGGAAGACGCTCAGGAAACCCCGATAAAATAAGCACCTACGGGTGCTTTTTTTGTCCTTCGCCCTATGTAATTCATCCTATTAATTCGTAGAATGAAAACACCTGAACAGATGCGCCGTGATCTGATAGATTACGTGCAGGAATCCGCAGACAGAGTTCCGCCCATCGTTGGAAAAAAGATTGGTAGATACGTAAAGAAATTCACAGATAATACCCGGCAGAACGTATCTGTTCAGGTTTCCGAAACGGGTGACATTATCAAAATGGATTTCAGTTACCGCGATTCGCTCCGATTTAAAGACATGGGCGCAGGTAGAGGCTTTAAAAAAGGCCGTTCGATCTCGGCTACTGCCACCATCGGCCGCAGACCTGTGAAGATGACAAACAGACCAATACACGCACAAATTAACCGCTTATTAGAAACAGTCGATGGTGCAATCGCTGATTTTGCTGTAAGCGAAACCATACCCACACAACTACAAAATTTAGATTGAGATGGCTAATAGAAGCGATAGAGCCGATGAAATTCAGCATACGGTCAATATCAATGCCAGGCAGGGACTTAATGAGTTATCTAAGCTTCAGATTGAATATGAGGAGCTGACGAAACATATAGATAAGTTAGCGGTCAAACTTCAGAAGCAAGAAATATTGTTGACGAAAGCCGCTCCCGGAAGCGCACGTGAGACAAAGGCAAAAAAGGCAATTGAAGAACTCAATAAGCAGTTAGATGCCAATATTATCAAGCAAAACGCGGTAAACAAATCTATTGCTGAACTCACTACTCAGACAGATCTTACAAGCCTTTCAAAAACACAGCTACGTCGACAGCTGAAGTATCTGGAAGATCAGTATTCAAGACTGATACCCAGCCAGGAAGGCTATATTGAATCTCAGGAAAGGCTACGCCAGAAAGCCGCTGAGGTGAATGAAGAACTGCAAAAACGAGGGCAATTAGTTGAAAAAGATAAAGCTAGTTGGCTTGAAAGCCTGAAAGATAGTATGCCATCGGCGTTTATCGGCGGTATAGCAGGCGCAGCCGTTGAACAGGTAGGCGAAGTTTTAGCGGGAGTTTTAAGCGGTATCGGTCAAAAAATAGGGCAAATGGCTGAAAAGTCTGATAAATTAGCTGATTTGCAGCTCGCTTTTCAGACAACGGCAGAAAATGCCAAGGCGATTGATAAGGAACTGGCTAGCATTGATACCCGTACCACTCCCCAGAAACTCCGTGAAATAGCTACTGCCGGAGGGCTTTTAAATGTTCCGCAGGAAGAAATCAGAGATTTTACCGATGAAGTAAACAAAGCGGTAGTAGTAATGTCTGACGATTTCCCCGGAGGTGTCGAAGAAGTTACTACTAAATTGGGTAAGCTTAAAAATGTTTATGCCGAAACTAAAGAAATGAAGTGGGGTGAAGCGGTCAGACGTGACGCTTCAGCGATCAAAGCCCTGGCCGATGATGGAACGGCTACTGCTTCATTTCTTACTACGTTTGCACAAACCATGTCACAACTTCCGGCCGTGCTACGCCCTAGCAAAACGGAAGTTCTGGGCTTAGGTGCCGCAATGGAAGAGGCGGGTATGGATGCCGGAACAGCTGCTACAAACTTAACCAAGGTACTAAGTGTTTCAGCGAATAATGTAGATAAAGTAGCCGCCTTTTTCGGGAAAACGAAGAAAGAAATCAAGGAATTGATTAATACAAAACCTAATGAATTCCTTCTGGAAATGGCAACCAGGCTAAACAAATTGAATGCAACTGATTTGGCTGCCACCCTGAACAAATTGAAACTATCTGATACGCAGACGATGGAGGTGTTGGGCGTATTAGGAGAACAGATAGATAATGTTCGAAGTAAACAGGAAGCGGCTAGCAAAAGCTTTTGGGAAGGTAGCAGAATATTAGATTCTTATAATGTCAAAAACGAAACGTTTGGCGCTAATCTGGAGAAGCTTTCGAATAATTTCAATCGGTGGTGGGGCAATAGTGCAATGTCTAAAGGTTTTAGTAAGATAGCAATGGATATTGTGAACGGCCTTGGCATTCTCTTTAAAGCTGAAGAAGATCTTAATACAAAGTTTAATCAGCAAACTGAAAATGTCAAAAATCTTGACAAAAATCTCTCTCCCTTACTGGCTAAATATGATGAATTGTCGAAAAACAAATCTGCTGAGAATCAGGCGGAATTGAGAAAGGTTATGTCTCAGATCGTTTCAATCATGCCTGATGCAAGTTATCAGGTTGACCAATACGGCCGGGTTTTATCTATCAATACAACAAAGACCAGGGAATTTATCGAACAGCAAAGGGCAATGCTTCAGGTAATCAATAAAGATCTATTAGATAAAACATTTAAGGAAAACGTAGCCCTACAAAAGAAACGGGAGGAATTAATTACTGAATTCAGACGCGTCAATGCTTTGCCGCGAAATGGCCAAGGCAAACCTTATGAGCAAATAGCCACTGGCGTAAGTTATGATGGTGTTACTACTTTTAAAACTGTAATATACGACGTAAAAACCCTACAAAAGGAAATTGATGTTACAAACGCCAAGGTGAGATCTACCGGATTGGCCTGGTATGGTTTAAGAGGTGAATTAAAATCGGGATCTGGTACAACTCAGACAACAACTACAAACGACGGAAAAGGTGACACAGGTGCAGGTGTAGATGATGAGGAAAGTAAGAAACAGAAGCAACTGGCCGAGGAACGAATTGAGAACGCCCGGAAGGTTTCGGAAGAGATTTATCGGATGAATATCGAGTCGATTACAGACGAATCCGACAAGAAAAAAGCGCAGCTGGAGGCGGATCTGGCTTTTGAGTCTGATAGGCGGGCGGGACTGGTACAACAGAATAAAATGAACCAGTCAGATTATGATCTATGGCTGAAAGCTGCCAGCCAAAAGCTTGACGATGATATTGCCAAAATTGATTCTGATGCCCTGGCTAAGAAAGAAAAAGCCGAAATGGATTCGGCCCGCGAAGTAGCCGTAATTGTGCTACAAACCAGGCTGGAGCTGGCAGAAGCTTCAGGAGATGAAGAGGCGGTTTTGGCTGCCAAAATTGCTTTGCGCAAAGGTGAATTTGAAATTGAGATTGAAAAGGCTACAGCTGACAAAAAACAGGCTATTTATGAAAAATACCTGGCTGATGTAGGGAAACTTACGGCCGATCATGCGAAGAAAAAGAATGATGCTCAGGCAAAATCTGATTTGGCATATTTTGAGGAATACACCAAAATGTCGGCCGAAAATTACGAGAAAGCTAAGAAGCAGAAACTCGATGCTGAAAAAGAGCAACGGAAGGCCCTGGGCGAATTTGCCAAGGCATCTGAAGACGCTATTTTCTCTATTCTCAGCTCGCGCCTGGAGGATGAAAATACGGCCATCAATAACCAGTATGCCCGTGAATTTGATGCCCTGGAAAAGCAGAAGGAACAAAAGCTTATTTCAGACGAAGATTATGCCGCCCGGAAAGAAGTGCTGGAGAAAGAGCAAAATAAAAAGCTGGCCGAAGTAAAACGCAAACAGGCTATCTACGACAAGGCTCAGGCATTAATTCAGGTTGCCATCAATACCGCCCTGGCTGTTTCTAAGGTATTAGCCCAAACGGGTATATTAGCCCCGGCTACCATTCCGCTGATCATAGGCGCGGGCGCAGTAGAAGCTATTGCGATCGCATCAAAACCGCTTCCTGAAGTACCTAGTTTTGACCAGGGTGGAGCAACCGACGGAAAGAAAAAATATGTTAGTGCTCCTATGTTTGATGTGATGCGAGCTGCCGGAGGTGGTGAAGGCCTGAATTTCCCTTATGCTATTGAGCCTGATCGCGGTGGAGAAACGAATGTATTCGACCGCAGACTACCCGCAAACGATGGCAAAGACGGCTTTGTATCCATCTTGCATAAAGATGAATACGTCGTTAATTCTAAGGTCAGAAATACTAAATACTGGGCTAATATTGAGCCGATCGTAGAAGGTATGCGTACCGGAAAAATCCGGAGTTTTGAAGAAGGCGGCAGCCGTACACCTACACCAACTTTCAGCGCACCAACTACCACCGCACCCGCAAGCCCGGAAAGTGCTGCGCCTGTGCAATACGTAGTGCAGTTTCCGGAAGAAATGCTGAACTGGTTTGTATCTGCACAAAGCAGCCTGGAAAGCGGCCTTAATCTGACCTTTATGCAACAGGCCGAATTCCTAGAGCAATTGCAGAAAATTCAGCAAAAACACGCTAATTCTTTAATCACCAAAAAGCCAAATCCTTAACCATGCAACCCGTATTTTTTGGAGGAAATAATATTTTTCATACCGATCAGGGCGTGCCGCCCGGGCGACATAAGGCCGATGTAGTTGTAGAAGATTACCAGGGCAATTATGATTTCAATAATCTTACATTCCCCACACTTGATGCCTCTTTTTTGAAAGGGGTTGGATATCGGTTTAACCTTTCTAATTTATTTAAAAATTATGCCGGGTATAATGTACCCTTGCCGCGGCACGATCAGCTAGTGCCGGAGGTGGCTAAGGGTAATATTGTAAAGGCAAAAGTACGTGTGCGTTCGGTAGGTCTCGCTAATCAGTATGAAAGCATTTCGGGCATATATCCTATTCTGAACGGAGGCATGAGCGAAGCTGACTTTGCTAAACTGGGTAATGAATTCTTTAACACTTGGGCGCAAGTGAAAGGGCCGTTTCTGACATGGCAGCCGAAGGTTAAAAAATTGACAAGGGATATGCCAGATCATTTGTATTGGTTGCAAAACGTCGATGCCGGAACAATTACCATAACGGTTCGCTATGTGATAAGCTATATTAATGCTTCAACCCTGGTTGAAGAAACAAAAAATATGGATAAAACCATAAGCCTAAAGGCCTACGAAATGGCGTGCATTCCGCTTAGGGTTAATGCATTAAACCCCGTAAATGGTGGGTACAGCACAGATTATATCTTAAAATTCACGGTTCAGGTATTATATGCTGCCGGAGGATATGCCTCTGAAATACGAACTTATAACCAGTTCAATAGTTCGGTTTCACAGTCTTATCAAACACCTGATGCTGCGCCTACTGATACACCTATTTATATTAAATTCCTGAATAGTTTCGGCGTATGGGATACGCTCAGACTGTACGGAAAAATCAAGCAATCGACAGAAACTGAACATATTACCGCCAGTTTTGATCGTAGATTAGGCTTAGTAGATATTGAAGGTTTCGACAAACTGGAGGTAAATACTGGAGCGCTCGACCAAAACTGGCTCAGGTATATGGAACAGCTGCTGTATTCGCGCAAGATTTACCAGATCACGCCCAAGGGGAACCGGGAGCTGATTCTACAATCGAACAACCTGGATACTTTTACCACCCTTGCGCCAAACGAAAGCGCCAATTTTGAATTCAGATACGCCGAACAGGACACCCATTTTTCAATGCTATGATTAGAGTTTTTGCGGATGACAAACAGCTAGACCTGGCTGAAAATCCTTATATACAAGCACAGCTAAATAGCCCTTATATAGGTACACAACAGCAAGGTAGTGTGGTGTATCCGTTTTCGTGCCCTTTTACGGGCAATAACGATCTAATTTTAGGATACGCCCGGCTTCCTGAATCCGCCGTAGATCGGAACAAAACCTACGTGGGTAAGATAATGGATGATAATATCCTGATACTGGAAGGTATCCTGAAAGTGAACGGCACCGATGGGAGTTATAGCATTGAAATAGAAGGACCGCCCGCAGGCGTACCGCTGACTTTCTGGAATAAGAAGCTCAACAAGATAGATTTCGGTACACATGAGTTTCAGATGGAAGCGAAGGATACTCCACTTTTTGCTATCAAAATTACACCGGAAATCAAACCTTATTTCGGTCTGGCTAACAGTACTCTGAAAATTTTTCATGGTTCAAACGTTTTTCTTACTTATACATTCCCTTCAGATACTGGAAATTATAATTACTTGTATAATACTGGCTCAAACCGGACTTTAGGCGAATTACTTTCTCCGGTAGCGTATGCGTTCAATGAAGAAGAAAATCTGAAGGCTGAAGGCTATGAACTTGTTATTTCTAAATCAGGCATTAATCTTTTTGTGCCAATTTCAGCAACAGGAGAGGCTTACAAAATTGAAATTACTGCCCTAGTTTTAGGTGAGTTCGGCCCTTTCAACCTTGTAAAAACTTTTGATTTTACTAGAATAAGGTATCTGTCACCTATTCTAAAAGGCTTGCAGAACAATGTACCTAATCGTGATCCGTTTGTATTACCTTCTGTCTATAATCCTGGATTTTATAGTGAAGAAAATAAATTCTGGTCGAGATTTGTGAACTGGTTTGATGGAACCGATTACGCAAAAAATGGTATCAGGAATCCTACAGCTTTCACAATTGTTCCGATGGTTTCGCTTAAATACTTGATTGACCATCTGCTTATTTATATGAATTATACGCCAAGTGGAAGTGCCTATAATAACGCGGATATTCAAGCCTTGATTATTGAGAATACGAGATCAATTGATTTACAGGCCGAAAATTGTGATTTTCCTTTTAATATCTATCAACCATCATTTGATTTCAAAAACCATCTTCCTGATATTACTGTGCAGGAGTTTTTCGATGAACTGAAAGAATTTTTAGGACTTGCTATTTCCTACGATTTTTTAAGTCGTAGCTGTAATATTGAATTTATCGACCCAATTTTAAAGAGTGTAGTAAATGAAAATTTTTCAAATAAAGTAGGTGAAAGAATTTCTTTTGAGAGTTCTGAAATCAAAAAAATACAGTTGAGTTATGATAACATTCCAGATGAGGATAAGACTCATGAGGTCTATTTACCTTATCCTGCTGATTCAATTGTAGAAAGTAGTCCGGTCGAATATAGTCAAATTAAAAGTAAAATTTCTTCATTACCAACTAAGGTTTATTCACCTACCAACCCGGACGGGTTTATTTTTCGGCCGAATATCGACGGGGGTAGTCATTATCAGGGTATTCCAGGTGGAACTATCATTTTAGATGAAATCCGTTTATATTCTTATTGCAATCAGCCCGGAGTTTCGCCATTTTTTGGGCAAGACAAGAATACTTTTCATTTCAGATTGTTGCTTTATATAGGCAAGGCAAAAGATTTTGTAGGCATTGATATTGTAAGAGCAGATTATAAAAATCAAAACCTTGATTTATCTCTCAATACAGCAAGCGAAAATTCACGCTATAATAGGTTTTTGAAAGGAAAAATCGAATTCTTGGAGTCTGCCGCAGAGGCTGAAACGGAGGTAGTGCTTACTGATGCTGAGGTGGCGGCGTTCGACTGGCGGAAGAAGAAGTATATCAGGGGAGTGAATTATATAGTACATCAACTATTGCCAACACTCCCCGTAAAAAAGGGCTTTAAAATGAAGATGAAACGGGCGGTTTAATGTAATTTATGGGTTATATTCTCCAATAAGCAAATCTATACCCCATGATCCAACAATTATCATTATCCGTCCGCAATAGTGACATTCATATTTGCCCGTATTTGCTGAGTTTATCATTTCGAGAGCAAACGCCTTAATTTCTTCGCCAGTGGGAGAATAAGGTTCGCGATTATCATTACTCCATTTCCATCCACAATTTTTAAACATTTCAGCCATTTTGTTAAAATCTCTCTTTTTCAAAAAGTTATTAATTTGTCTTTCTGTCTTAATTTTAAAGGGCTTTTTTCCATATTCAACTCTAGTTTTAATCTTTTCCATTTTAGTCGTTTAGTTAAAATCAGTGAAATTAAATACAAGGCCAATGCAGAAAAGTTCTTCACCTTGGTAGATGTTGAATTTTTCGAAGGGAATATTATCTACCGCAATTACTTGCCATTTGACTTTTTGGCTTGTGTCGCTATCAAACCAATTATAAAGAATCTGGATAGTGTTATACTTAAAATTGCGGTTGTGATGCGTTAAAATTGATAGTTCTTCATCGCCCAACCAGTCACCATTTTTCGTAAAATCCATTGTCATTTCGTCATCTTCTTCATCGGCGTAGCAAGGGAAGTCAGTTCTTATAGCCCCTTCAAACATAATAATACTTTCCTGGTGATCTTCTACATCTAATGCGATGTAAACTATTACAAACCCGGCTTTTTGGGCTTCCTGATGCATATCATCAGTGCTTTCCCATTCTTCTGATTGTTTGCCATCAATTTTTTTGGCAAATGTTTTTAAGTCCATATATTATACAATTGATGGTAAATGAGTTATAAAATCTGAAAATCTTGAATAATAAATCTGATGTTTAAACCTATGCTCAAAAATTTCGTTTGAATTAAACCCTGTTAAATCTAATTCCGGAATTTCTACTTTTGGCCAGAATACATCGGCCATCGTACAAACCAAAATCCTTAGATTATCAAAGGTTTCTTCAGGGGCTTCGTCTAATAATTTGAGTGTATCTTCTCGCACATAGAGTTTTTTGCCCCAAAGCATAGCCGTGTTTTCGGCTAGATATGCATTACTTACCTTAAAAATTGGGAATTCAAACGCATGACCCTCTTTGCAAAGTATCTCCCTGAATAGCTTTCCTGATTCAAAGCCAAAAAAGCCTGGTTTATTTTTTTCCATTAGTTATTAGAATAATCGTCAGGTGTAATGTTAGAATCTCCATGTTTTGCGCCTGTCTTTTTATCTACCATTTCTGATATATCAAATAGTTGTAAAGAGACTTGCCCCATAGTTTCGGCCATCATATTTAGCATATTGACCGTATAAACCATTTTTTCTTTCTCAACTGCTTTGCCTTTAATCCTGATCTTATCCCCTTCGAATTTTGCACAGGATAGTGAAGGGTCAATTTTCATAAAAAACTCTGTGAAGTTTAATCCGTGCTGTTTTGTGTGTAAGACTATGGCACCTGCCAGATCCTCTTTTTCAAGGATTTCTTTGATCTGGGCCATCACACGTTTCAATTTTGGTGAATAATTCATGTCATTTGTTTTGATTAATATCTATTCCACTGGGTACTTTTCTCTATCCATGTTTCGGCGGCTTCTGATGCAGTTTTGCCGCCTTCCATGTACCAGGCCATTGCGCCCCGGTCGGGCTTTTCGTGATAGTCCATGCTTGCTAAAGCCTTGTTTACTTCATTTAAGTAGTTTTCTAATTCTACTGATTTTTCTGTCTTATCCATTCTCTAGGTTCGTTTGGTGGTATAATTGTTATGGTTTCATCGTTATCCTGAATGAAGTATTCAGGAAACGCATTTCTGAGCCTTGCTTTGTTATCGCCGTCACTCAGATAATAAGTCATGAAAAGCGATTGCTCGAATTTTGTGAAATAGGTTATTCGGTCGTCAATCCATTTATCGTAGGTCGTCATTTTTTACATTTCAAAGAATTTTACCTGTAATAATGCTTCATCTGAAACATGCATAAAAAATAGTAGCCTAGTTTGATTATTGAGTTTATCCACTATTTCGATCAATGCTCGACAAATTGATAAATCCATATGGTCAAAGTGTACCACGTAATACTGTTCAGTATCTTCAGACCTTTCTACACTTTTATTAATAACTGGGTTGTTATTAATCATTTCCTGTATACTAGATGAGGTTTCTGCTTTCATTTTGATAATTTGTTTTTTGATAATTGAATAAGAATTTTGTTAACAGATTTTGAAATCAGGAATTTATTCCGGAGTTGATCGATTGAGTTTTTGTTAACATTTCAGGAGCTGAAACCAGGTGCAGCAGATCCCCTTGGTAATTGATTTGTTAACAAAAAGATTTTCGTTAACCTGAATCCGGAATTTTACTTAATTCGTTAAGAATATTCTGAAACTGAGTGTAATGAAACAAAGCCTTCAGTAGTTGCTCTTTCTGAGAAGTCAGGATTTTGATTTTAGTATTTAGCTCATCTTCCTTTAATTCCTTTTGTGTTTTTAGCACAATATTCTCAGCCGATACTTTATCGTAATCTCTGACGAGTGCCTTAAGTGCAGCTTCGCCAGTTAGTATTCCTTTTTTCTGCATGAAATTATTCAGGATACGAACTACATCCTGATTTTCAGAAGTGCCCAGGTTTCTTAGGGCCAGCGAATTGAAATCTTTCATTTTGTTAACAGTTTTGGTAGTAATATTTGATTGGCCACAACTGAGCAAGCGCCCATCATGGCTTTTGCGAAATTTTTTGTTAACAAATTTTCTTGCTCGAGCGAGCTGAGCTTTTGCCGGCATTGAAATTTTGTTAACAAAGTTGGTTACAGTTTATCTTTTTCGAATTCAGTTATAGCCGCATCTATTTCATCCTTAGAATATTGCTTTTCTACTTCCTTCCTTATACTAAATTCATCGGCAAGCAACATAGCCTGAGCCGAAGCAAGCTCCCATTTCAATTTTTTTATTTTTTCTTCAGCTAATGCTAACATACTTACCTGATCCCGAAAGATCCTTCTGCCTTCAGGTAGATATTGTGTCCAGTGTTTCATAATGCTTTCAGATGGTTTGTGCTGAAATGTTTATTAATTAAAAATTGGTGTAACTCGCTAAATAACCTTTGTTCAGGATAGCTTATGCCAGGTCTTTTGTTCAGATAGGCATATAAAGCCAGTAGATCATTCATGAAAAAATCGTATTTATACTTTTCCCAGTCTTGTTTTTTCTTCCACCTGACTATCGTATTAGCATCAATCCGAAAGGCTAAAGTGCTAAGTGCCCAGCTGTAATCTGGTACCATATTTGGGGTAAAAGCGTCTTCAATTTTCTTTTTTTCGCTATGAGCGATAAATACTATAGCCAAAAAAATTTCTCTGTCAATCTTCAAGGTTACTTTCATTATTTAAATCGTGTTTCGTAAGCCTGAAATTCTTCTAAAGCTTGATCTAGATCAGCGTAGGTAAGCTGAATAAACCTTCTCTGATACGACCATATGGTAAAATCCCAATGGTGTTTGAAAAGGACAATAAGAATGCGTTCGTCGTTAATTTGATAGCTTGCCTTAAGGTCTGATTCCATCGTGTTTAGCGTAGTACAGGCACGATGTAGCTTATCAATTTTTTTCAGCATTGTGCTGTCAAGTTCGAATGCTGCCATATCAGTGAATAATGACCTTTACATTCAAATCTAAATTGCCCACAATTGTAAAGATTAGACCATAGCGTCTAGTAATTCGAAGGATTTCTCGGCAATCTACATTACCAAATGAATCATAAATAAAGAATAAATCCCCGTCTGAGTCCTCTCCATGAGATTTATAGTTTTTTAAAAAAACGTTGCTATCTACTGCTTTTTTAATTGCTTCAGTGTGTTTTTTCATGTTGATTTCGAATTGAGGCATTGATTAAAAGTCTGTTTTCTGATTTTGAAAATTGCTCCAGATGCTCCAGTAATGAAGCGAAGCCCGTTTTTTCCTTTACTGAGGTTATATTAGGCCCGTAAATCAGCCCTTGTTTCCTCATAAAGCCTTTCTCGCATTCTATCTTGAACAGCGGGGGGTTTTTTACTCCTTCTATGCTTTGCCCTCTGTTTTTATTCCGGTATAGAACTGCTACCTTCATTGGGTTACCTTCGTTCAGATATTCGAGAGACATTCTTTTAGATAATAGTGAAAAGCACCTGTTAATTTCCGTTACGTTGCCGTCGTAGGTCTTGTCATTTGCATAGCGTAAGAAATACGTCATCGTATTAACAAGCCTTTCACCAGCTGGCCATTTGTATTCGTAGGCTATCCAGAGCGCGAATACAGAGTTAATCGGGTCGTAATCTTCTCTGATGAAATCTTGCATTTTTACAATTTTTGAAAATGGTTAAACATAGTTTCCCTTACCCGTGAAGCGCCGCCGCCGCCCCCCTCTTTTAGTTCATTTTTTTTATTGAACTTTTTTCCTCTTTCCCCTCGTTTTCTGACATTTTGACAGCCGAATTTGGCTGCCGGAGGTTTGGAGTACTCCCTTAAAAGACATTTCTAGAGTTCAATTGAGAGTTCAATGAACTAACTGAACTTTATAGAAAAATTTTGGCTCTTTGGCTACCTAAAAAAAGCGGCAATCGATTCCGCAAGCCCAACGGTTTCGCTTTTCCGGTCGAAAATTGAGGTTTGGCCGATGGTGTCTACCGTTTCTTTAATAGCGGCCATGAAGTTCAGGTTTGATTTTTTAGCAATGGGTAGGCGTGGTTCTTCTGCACTTAAGGCAGCTGTGTGTGAAGATTCTTTATACTGGATCACGTTCGGACTGAAGGTCAGGACGATGCAATTGGTGTTGCGATCCGGGAGCGAAAGCGTTCCCCGGTATTTATCCTGGAAAACCGAACCGAGCGCAATGGCTATCTTGTTCAGGTGGTTTTTGATGGTGTTGATGCACACCCGGTTTTTGTCTTTCCGGTGCTGGGAGTTATAGAGTTGCTGGAAGTATGAATAAGTAAAACGCAGCTGGTTATTGATCTTTACTTTGCCTTTGGCGAATTCGGCCATAAACAGGCTGATTAGTTTCTCCAGCGTAGTTTCAATTCCTCCTGAAAGTTTTGGAAGAACTCCTTCGCTCTCCAGCCAGCGCTCGTAATCCCGGCGTTTCATTTCGGAGCGTTTTTCGGCGAGGTCATACCCGGCTTTTACTAACGCTTCAATCTGTTTTTGCCTCATTTCGTTGTTTTTAAGTACGAATTCAAGGCATCCGAAAAAAGTCTTTTTGAAGTCAATAATTGGCCTTTTTGCTACAAATCGGCCAATAGGCATCTCGTTTTTTTCCATGTTTGATGAAAAAATTTAAAGTTTAAACAATATGGTTCCAGCCCTACCACTGTCGGTAGGTTTAGTTAATGCAATCCCGATCACGCTTTGCGGCGTGTCACATAGTATTCCCGGACTGCCGTAGGGTAGGTTTAGGCATAGTTTTACTGTTACACTTTTAGGGAGTGTTTAAGCAATACAAAGCCACCCAACTTTTCAGCAGGTAAAGGCAATACAAAACCAGTCCGCATTTTTTGCGAACTGACTAACCCTGAAGAATCTTAGTCTGACTAAAACAGACCCTGAACAAAGCAACCCCACCCGAAAGGGGTTTCGCGAAGCGCCCGGAATCGAACCGGGATACAGATGCTAGCCTAGGCACACCTGCGTTCTATCCCTTAAACTACGCTTCAACCATTTGGACTAAACAACGAACGCTAAGATTAAGGATTCAGTAGTCAGAAAGGCTACAATTATATATCAAGCTCGCTCACATGGACTATGTAACCCATAATCCCAATTTTGCCATATAATACTTCATCATCTGAAGGAATATTAATGAAGTGGCTTCCTGCCGATCGGACTGCGTAACCCATTGCCGCAGGATTACCATTCGAATTCTTCCAACTTCTACCGCTCACTCTATCCCACCAATCTTCAATTAGAATTTCTCCACCTGAAAGATTTGATTCAGGTTTAATTTTTACTTTTTTGTCCGCCAAAGGCGACTCTGATTTGTGTATCATAAAATAAATATTAAGGTTAAAAATGTTTGCCTGGCTCAACTGGCCGCCAGTAGCGGCCTTTGAGGTGCTAGTCTAACCCTAAACCTCTAGTCTATGAAGACTGGATGAGCCAGGCACTAAATTCTTTACAGCTGTAAGGCAAAGCCCCTGCTAAACAGCAGGGGAATGAACCAGAACTAGATTGCTGTGTCATTGCGTGACGTAGCGGGAGACGGATTCGAACCGCCAATTTTTTGGGTAATGAAGCCCATCGACTTAACCTTTAGTCTACCCCGCTTATGGCCTGACTCAGGCACTAGAAAACCGTCTAGTGTTGAGTGGCTGATTATCCTAACAACTACGGGGTTTCCCCCTTCGTTATCTGAGTCAGGCCCTAATATCTTTTAAATAAGCCCCAGTCAAAGTGCCGAGGCTTATCCCTCACCTTATAACTAAAATAAAATACTCACCTTAGACTCACAGTCCTGGCAAATGCAGGATGTGAGCGAAAAAAAACAACTTTTGGACCCCACATAATAAATATGTGAGTCTAAGGCTTTCTGGCTTTATCTCTCAGGCGATAAATAACCAGATAAATTGGGGAGCATACAGTTCCGACTATGAGGCCAAAAACTATCCCTAACAATATTTTCGATAGTATATCCATCATTTTTTGCGTTTAACAGCCCAAATCAGGAAGTTACACAGGCAGATTAACAAGCCCATGAACGGCAGAAAAAAGGGCCAGATTAATAAAATTTTTATCATATTACCTTAAGGTTTTTGGGTGTACAGCTTTTACCTTCACACTTACCTGAACCCTGATACCCACGCCAGCCATAAACGCCCTTTTGAAAAATCTTTGAGCATATATTACATTTACTTGCCTTTGACAAGTCGTTAAGCGCTTCGGCTTCTTTAGTGGATTCGGTTTGTAAATAAGGTTTTACGTCTTCAGGGATTTTTATAGAAGATGGTCGCAAATGTTGAGTTAAAGCTTCATCCAGAAGCTCAAGGGCTTTATAGTTATGGCGGTGTGCATTGTCTAGCACAGTAGCTATTCTATAATGATTCTGGCGCCCGGGGGGTTGGCTAAAAATCATAAGCAGTTCACAGAGGAATTTCTGTCTCAGCGGGTCTAAAATTGTCATTGTTAGATAAGTTAGGATAAGTTAATTTTTCTCTATACACAGCCAAAAAATCAAGGTCATTTTTCAACCTCTTTTGAATCACACTGTCACTATATATTTGCGATTCAATCATAAGCAACAGCGTGGAAATCATTCGGTTCAGGTCATTCAGGAACATGCCCGGGTCGCCCATCGGTAGGCGACCCATTTCGATCTTTCGCACTTCACTTATCTTTCTAGGCATGGGTTAAGGTTTGGTTTGCAGGTGTGAAATATTCTACTCGCTTTATCATATTAGGTATATCAAGCAGTTTTAGCACGTCCACTACTAAGTATCTTCATACCCTGAGAAAAATCCTCAGAGTTGAACTTCATAAACCAAGCATCAACCTGAACAGGACTGAACCGCAGCACCTCACTCAGCTTCGAATGTGGAAACTGATAGTCTGCCATCCACTTCCTGATAGTACCAGACTTTACCTTAAACCTTTCGGCTACCTCATCAATAGTTAGCCACACTTCAGCATTTTTTCTGCCGGAGTTTTCTTTCAGGCCCTTAGCCACAAACTCAAGCAACTCCAGTTGCTCAGGCGGCAGGCTAATAGCGATTAATTGCGGAGTAGCACCCATCATTCTATCAGTTCATGAGTTAAGACCAAACGGTCAATTAGCTTTTTATAAGGAGGTTTAATGATTTGTCGACCTTTTCGTAGGTTATAAAGTACCTGGTCAGATACCCCATTTTGTCTGAAGAATTCACGGAAATCCTCAAATTTTTTAGGGTACTTCAAAAACAGGGCTTCCAGCCTGTTAGGGGTTTCTACTTTATCCTCGAGTAAAATCCCCTTATTAGCAACAATAGGTTTTGTTACTTCCATTTTTTTACATATTTTGCTTGCAAATCTGCAAGCGATTTGGCTTGATTGAACAAAGTAAGGAAATGTCATTATTAAAAACAAGTAAAAACTTGTTTTTAATTAAATTTATTTTTCAGGTATGCATATTGGCAAGATTATCAAGCAGAAACTTGATGAAAAAAGATATTCTCAGAAAGACTTAGCGGAATATCTAAAAATCACACCACAAGCTGTGCAGTCACTATTAAATACCGAAAACCCAAGGATGGATACAGTTATAAAAGTGTCTGAATTTTTTGGGATAAGTTTAAATGAGTTGATAGGTTCTGAATCAAATCAGGTAAATGAGCAGACCCATCAATATGACCTTTTGCTGGAGAATCAAAAGCTTCAGCAAAAAATAATAGAGTTACAAGAGAAATTAATTAACACACAAGCTGCTGACCTTGAAAGATTAAAAAATGATAAGAAGTCTGTGGCTGATATCTAATTGACTATGGAATACGAAAACTGCCCATGCTGTGGTAAAAAGATTCAAACTAAAGGCTTATTTGGTCTGAATGCTCTTTATTATGATGACCTTGAATTTATAAACATATTCAATGGAAATAATTTTCCAGCCTATTGTGAAGCATGCAAATCTGTTAACTTCAATAATGCTAGCAAGAAGTTTTTAACGGAATTAAAAGAAAATCAACAAATACAAAATGAAAATATTGGTGAAGTCCCATGTATCAATATACCTTCGCCAATCACCTGGAATTATGATGTATTAGAAATCGTAACAGGACAATCTACAATGGGTACCGGATTTGTAAGTGAACTTTCATCAGGATGGAATGACTTGTTCGGTCTCGAGTCCAGAACTATGAATTCAAAAATATCAGCAGGAGAAGATAATTGCATGAAAATGCTTAGAGCAAAAGCTATTGGCTTAGGTGGCAATGCAGTTATTGGTATTGATATAGATTATGCAGAAGTAGGTTCATTAAGAGGTATGATAATGGTTTGTGCAACCGGAACTGCCGTAAGAGTTAAAAATCTGGAGGTATTTTCAGAAGCAAAAATCGAGAGCTTAAAAAAGCTTCAAACTAGTTTTGAACGTATGAAAATATTAAATAAATATAAGAATGTGGCTAATTATCTAGCATAGTTTCTGATTTTTTATCATTAACGATAATCACTTATGTTCAATTTTTTCAAAAGCAATAAAGAAAAATCTTCAGGTGTTTTCATTCCCAAGGGAGCATCATTCATTGAGGTAGAACGGGAATTTAAAATCAAATCATTTAATGAGATAGCAAAAGATTTAGGCTATCATCCTGATATGCTGAATTCATATTCTGGCGGTTATTTTGAAGACAAAGAAATCTACACAGTAGCATTCAAGCAGTTTACAAAAGACATAGCCTTTGTCTCAACTAATGAAACAGTTATTTCATTAGACAGAAAAAGGGTTGAAAGATTTTTAAAAAAAATAGACTTCGATTTTGAATATGATGCTCCTAATGTAGAAGATATATTAGAGAGAGCCATAGAGAATAAATCGCTGAGTGTAGATTATTTGCAAGAGGTTTTAGGATTAAATGACAACTCACCTGATGGTATCTTATATAGTGAAAGGTTAGGCTATTATTTACATTTTAACGATGGTTATTTATCCGATTATCAGCCAGCAGATGGTTTAAATGAATGGGCTAAAGATTGGAAGCAAATCAACCCTGGATTTATTTTTTCCTATGAAAAGGAAGCCCAATATTATTGGGGAGAAAATAATACTCAAAAAATCTTGCAGGAAATAAATACTCAAGCAGAAGCTTACGCTGACACCCCTGCATCCTTTCAAAATCCAAACATAGAACTGCATAGAAGCAAATTTGGCAATATCAATTTCTGGAACTTATTAGTGGTTCATCATGGCAAAAAAGTGAGTCTGAAAGAGTTTCTGGAAATAAATCATGGTAGATATAAATTTCTTGGTAAAAGCGATGATTTGGACAACTATCAAGTGGGTAACAACATTTTTACATTCGATGAAGATGGAAATATTATAGTTGCCTACAACTTTTAAATTCTGAAATTTTACAGGGAAACATATATGCTAGATATTTAACTAATTTATAGTCAATCCATTAGAGTGATTTCGTAAAATCCCCGGCGAGGTCACTATCACATCTTGCTTTTAGTCTTTTGTGAATTTTGCAAAAGCATTATTCCTCCTCCACCGCAAAAGCCTCCTGCAAGAGCGCCTTTAATAATTGCTCCGTAGCCGCCTGATTAGCCAGCACATGCGCCTTTAATTGTTTGGTCTTTTCTAACTGATTTTCTATTTCAGCTACTATGCGTTTTTGCTCGGATAGGGGTGGGAGAGCAATAGGGATTATATTTAAGTTCCCCTGACTTAATTTAGGTTGAAATCCACCTGTTACAAACGGTTTTAAATCTATTGAGTTAATAAAATAGCTTAAATAATCTAATGTGGTTCTATCAGTAGTTTGGAGTACATGTGCATGATTATTAACCCAAAATTTCCCTTTTGCAATAAATGCAATAGGTGTAGAACGACTGATTAAATTAGCACCATCTTCTCCAATAAGCAGTAATTCCCCTTCATGTGTGAACCCATCAATTTTGTCAATTACCCCTGAAGCTCCATAATAATCAAAGATTTTCTTTCTCTTTTCTCGGTCTGCTTGAGAAATAGGTTTTCTATCTCCATCTAAATTAATACTCATCTCCCCCAACCTACACCAAACCCAACTCTCAGGAATTTCAAAAGGGATTTCTTCCGGTTTAATGGGTGGTAAGGGTTTTTCTTTTTTGCCTGATTTCGCCTTTTCTTCTTTTATCCGTTTCAACAACTCGCTGGCAGGTTCATCTGTCGGGTCTTGTGGCACTAATTTCCCTTGAACCGCCTCCTGCAAAATAGCTTGATTCAGGTTTTCTATGAGGGTGAGTTGTTCTGATATTAAAGCAGAACTTTCTAGTGTTAATATTTGAGATTTATGAAGCTTAATTATTTTATTTTCAATCTCACTGTTAAAATAAAATCCATTGGGTTTTAAATTATTATTTTCTAAATCAGTAAGAAATTCAATTATTCTATCTTGTTCAGTCAAAGGTGCAAGAGGTATTAGAGCCATTTCTCCTTCTTTAGTGCCAAGACGCGGCATTTTCATGCCTTTTGTGACACTATTAACATACTTTAAAAAATCTAATCTTTTTAACGCAAGTCTAAAATAGAAAGGATTTATTCCACCATAACATTCTAAAGGCAATATCTCTGTCGTACAAACACCATCCTCATCTGCTACAATTACCTTATCTAAATATGGACGAAGTTTAGAATAAAGAACCTGTCCACTTTTAAAAATACTTTTTGTGCTTAATGAATTTCTTTCTTCAAATCTAATTTTGTGAATTAAATTTGATGTCCCCTTCTCAATATCTTCTAAATCTAAGACCCAAGTATTATTCGTCAAATCTGATGGTTCGGCTTTTGGACTACTACCATAATTGGTAATTTCTCCTAACCTACACCAAACCCAATTTTTAGGAATTATGTATGGTATTTCGTTCGGTTTAATTGGTTGTACCGGAATTAATTTTAATTTGGTTCTTTCCTTTTTAATATTTTGAAGTAATTCAAAAGCGTTTTCTTCTCTGAAAGAATTTAATTTCCCCAATTCTATAATAATAGTTTGAAAGTAAGCACCCGCATTCTTTTGAAAAATTTCCTGCCAATCCTGAGTAACATTTCCTGAATTAGCTTTTCTTCCTCTGCTCATATTTAGTTTTTGTCTAATTCAGCTAATATTTCCAATGATTTGTTAAAAGAATGTTGAAGCTTTTCAATAATCCCCTTCCTATCATAAACAACCTCATCCACGACCTTATTCGGGTTCTTAATATCCAGGTCATAGCCACGCTCAACAATCGTATCCATAGATACTTTCCAGGCTACTTCGCTTTCAGTCCGGTTGTTCCACCATTGTTTGATGGGGTCAAATTCTTCTACCCTTATGCTCTTGGTTTTGCTGTACGCTTTTTGTCCTTCGGGTAGTGTATGCTCATAATACCAGATTTCTTTGGTCGGCGAGCCTTTATCGAAGAAAAGTAGATTGGTGTTTACGGTGGCATACGGTGCGAAAACTGATTGGGGCAAACGGATAATGGTGTGCAGGTTACATTCTTTCAGCAAGCGTTCGCGTACCCGTTGTTTCACGCCTTCACCTGTCAGGCTGCCATCGGGTAGCACAATGCCCGCCCGTCCGTTATGTTTCAGCAGGTGTATCATCAGAATCAGAAACAAATCGGCACTCTCTTTGGTACGGAAATTCGCCGGAAAGTTCGTTTCATTATTATTGGCTACAATGCCCCCGAATGGCGGGTTAGCCAGAATCACGTTTACGCGGTCGCGTTCCGTAAAATTGCTCAAAGGCTGGTCAAGGGCATCGCCAAAGCGGATGTTCGGTACTTCAATATCGTGCAATATCAGGTTGGTGGTAGCCAGCAGAAAGGGGAGGGGTTTATACTCCCAGCCTGCTATGTTTTCGGCAATGCTCTTGTGCTGGTCTACGTTTCTGGCCTGTTTTTTCAGATGCTCAATGGCGCAGGTCAGGTAGCCGCCCGTGCCACAGGCAGGGTCAAGGATTCGTTCGCCCAGTTGCGGGTTTATGATGTCGGTAATAAACTGCGTAATAGCCCTTGGCGTATAAAATTCACCGCTTTTGCCTGCACTTTGCAGCTCTTTCAGCATCGTCTCATACAAGTCTCCGAACGCATGGCGGTCTCTGGCTATATTAAAGTCAATCTCATTGAGTTTATTCAGCACCTTGCGGATATTCGTGCCGCTTTTCATGTAGTTGTTGTTGCCCTCAAATACCTCACGCACAATCAAAGCCCGTCGGTTGCCCGCAGAAACATCAATATTGCGCAGAGCCGGAAAAAGCTCCCGGTCTACAAACTCCAATAATCTATCACCCGTAATGCCCTCATCGTCAGCCGCCCACTTGTCCCAATGGAAATGCGCGGGTATCGGGCTTGTATAAGTATCGTCTATGAGTTCGAGTTCTTTGTCTTTATCCGAGAAAATTTTAAAGAAAAGCATCCAGCCTAACTGCTCTATCCGTTGGGCATCACCGTTGAGGCCGGTATCCTGCCACATAATATCACGTATGCTTTTAAGTGTTCCTGAAATGTTGGTCATTGGGCGTTATTCTGATATTTGATTAGTGGTAATATTTGATTAAGTTTGGCAATAATGGTTTCGTTGTCTGTATCAAATGGGGATTTTTGTGATTCCCAGACGATATATCCTCTATCATTTCCTTTCGGCTGCACTCGGATTGGCTGATTATTCTTAAAATACTCAAGGCTATGCAATAAATCCCATCTATTTACATTTTTACTTCTTCTGATCCATATTTCAATATAAACATTTTTTAGTTCAAAAAAGCAGTCAACAGAAACCATAGTATTATAGTCGTCTTTTAATGATATATCATGTACCAGATCCATTTTTTCCCAAATCCATTGGGTTGTATTTTCAGGTATATTGATTGCGCCTTTAATACTGAGAATTTTTTGATATATTTCTTTTTTTACTTCTTCATATACTTTATTAATTGTCCTGATGTTATCTTCATTATCAATTACAAAGTTAATTACATTTTTATCCATAGTTTTTACGACGTTTAGGTTTTCCATAGATGCTATAAAATCAATAAAGTATGTAAGGTATTTAGTATCAGCTTTCATCGCAAATTCGCCCAGATTCGCTTTTATGCACTGAAATAATTCTGTATAGGAAACCGACCTAAAGCCGTGCTGTGGATTATCCTTAATACATTTTTTATCCCCTGCCAAAGTATCCGGCAAAGCTTCTGCATTGATTTTTTCGGGTGAAAGTAAGACATATAAAATTGTTTTATTTTTATATGAATGATTGGCGTAATTAATATAGGCCTGTAATTGATTTGTAAGATGATGATAAATTTTGTTTTCAATAATAATAACCGCTTCATCAAGGTTTATTAATAAATCTATGCGTTTGGTATCAAAAGTACCAACTTCTCTTTTTACTTCTTTCGTTTCCGTTAATCTTTCTGAAAGCGTTTGTTCTCCTATCAGAGATAATAACGATTTTATGATGAGATTCCCGAGGCCATGAGGTTGGGTGGTATCCATATAAAAACGTAAAATATTGCTACATACGTTTTCATAATGAGGATATTCTGTAATTTCCAGAAAAGTAGGATTTTGTATTTTTACAGGCGGTAGCTTCTCAAATTGCTCAATCAGGGTTTTTAATATTTCTTTTTCAGTCATACAATCATGCAGTTTTATAAATTTCAGTCTCTAATTCTTTTATCGCTTGCAGGTACTTAGGTCTGCCACTAAAGGCGGTAACTATTTCGTAGGTTGAGCCAAAATAGCTGAGCGGCTGTCTCCTTGTTTTCAATGTTTTTCTATCCTCTTTCAAAAAGGTAGTCACCGTAGCGTCTACCTTTTTGTATGCCTTTTCCTTTTCGGGCAATTGTGTTATACAAATGCCAAGACATACAGGTCAACCAATCGGGCGTTCCCAACAGGATGTCTCTGAATTTCCGATTTAGGCTGGTATTTTCAAAGTATTTCGGCAGGTTTCTGGTAAAATCATACTATTGCCTACAATTTTGCCCGATTCACGCTCACGCAGTCTTATAAATCTCAGCCTCCAGTTCTTTAATGGCCTGCATGTATTTAGGTTTGCCACCAAAGGCCGTAACGATTTCGGTGGTTGAACCAAAATAATTGAGCGGCTGTACTTTCAATACTTCCATGTTTTCAAGGTTATCTACCCCTTCTTCTCCATATTTTTCCAGCAATGCCTCCAGTATTTTTCGTGCCTGTTCGCCATATTTCGTAAAATAATTACGCTTTTTTACATTATTTACTCTATCCTTGCGGCTGAGCATAGGCTGGTCAAAAGCGATATGGCAGATGAGGTCAAATAAATCATAGTCAGTTTCTACCACTTCTTTCAGTAAGTCAGCAGAAATCCCCTGTTCTGCCAGTTCTGCAAGAATAGCCTCTTTTCTGTCAAGTGCATTCCATTTATTCAGAAAATCGTCCAGCGAGTTGTACTGTGCCTGAATAATATCTCTGGTATACTCTTTCAGGGTTTTGGTAATGGGTTTGCCGTTAGTATCAAAAAACAATTCCCTTTCGTTCAGTAAGGTTACATCAACCCCATTCACAAAAACCTTGGTGCGTTTCTGGCTTGGGCTAAAAAAATCTTTGGTTTTATAGCTCTCTTTGGTCTCATTCACCAGATTGGTTAAAACCGCTGCCTCTTCGGGCGTATATATATCCGAAACGGGTGCATCCGGGTCATTTTCTTCGGCCACTATTGCCTCAAAGTCTGTTGCATCGGTAATTACTTTTTTTCTGATGGGCTCGTCGTCAAAGTCTTTATCAGCAAACAATTCAGTCGCATTTCTGAAATCCAGAATCGTAAAATACCGTTTGCCGTATTCTTCCTTGATGCGCGTACCTCGCCCGATAATCTGTTTAAACTTGGTCATCGAGGCAATGTTGGCATCCAGCACAATCAGCTTGCAGGTCTGGGCATCCACTCCGGTAGTCATCAGTTCAGAGGTGGTGGCTATCACCGGATAAGTCTCCTGTGGATTCGTGAAATTTTCCAGTTCACGTTTACCTTCCTCATTATCGCCCGTAATGCGCATCACATATTTTTCATTGGCCCGGCAAAGGTCAGCATTCTGCCTCACCATCTCCGACCGCATTCTTTCGGCATGCTCAATGTCTTCGCAGAAGATAATCGTTTTCGAGAAGCGGTCAGTAGCTTTCAGGAATTCAGTTACCCGTTTAGCCACTTTTCGGGTGCGCTCTTCAATCACCAGATTCCGGTCAAAGTCTTTCAGGTTATAGATTCTGTCTTCAACAGCCATGCCTTGTTTATCTACCTTATCTTTTTCAGGCCGCCATTGCTCAGCGCCCGAATTCATGCCAAACTGTATTTTATAGACTTTGTAGGGCGCCAGAAAACCATCTTCTATGCCTTGTTTAAGCGAGTAGGTATATACGGGCTCTTTAAAGTATTCAATATTGCTCGTTTCTTTGGTTTCTTTAGGTGTAGCCGTTAAACCAATTTGTGTGGCGTTGTGAAAGTAAGCCAGAATCTCACGCCAGGCGCTATCTTCTTTGGCGCTTCCCCTGTGGCACTCATCAACGATAATGAGGTCGAAGAAATCGGGCGAGAAATCTTTATAAGCATCTTCTATGCCTGTTTCATTGGTAGTGAGACCCTGATAAAGTCCTAAAAAAACCTCATACGCTTTATCAGAAGAGTCGATGCCTTTTTTCTTTGAAGAAACCAACTGGTCTTTGCCATCACCGTTCGTCACCACTTTTTTTCGGATGATGGTCATTTTATCTTTAAAATGCTTGAAATCACCTTTGCGGGTCTGGTCAATCAGGGCCGTGCGGTCGGCCAGAAACAGGATTCGTTTTTTCACACCTGCTTTCCACAGTATATAGGCTATCTGAAAGGCCGTGTAAGTTTTGCCCGTACCCGTAGCCATAATCAGCAGAATCCGGTTTTCGCCTTTGGCTATGGCCTGCACCGTGCGGTTTATAGCCATTTGCTGGTAGTAGTGTGGGCGCCTGTCACTACCATCTGAATAATATTTCTGGAGGGCTACTTTTTCGGTAATGGGCGTATCAATACCTCTAAATGTTTTGTATTTGAGCCAGAGTTCTTCTGGTCTCGGAAATTCGTCCAGACCGATTTCTGTCTCTATGTTTTCATCATTGGCTGTTTTGTCATGAAACAGAAACGCATCGCCGTTACTGGCAAAAACACACGGAATATCGAGCATACGGGCATATTCCATTGCCTGTTGCATACCGGCCCCTACCGCATGATTGTTGTCTTTGGCCTCAATTACCGCAACCGGAATGTCGTTATAATAAAGAATATAATCTGCTCTTTTGTTGGCAGCTCTTGTAGCAAGCGGCCCTTTTACAATTATTTTACCAGCAGTAACTTCTTCCAGATAATGTATATGCTTGTCCCATCCGGCTTTTTCAATAGCGGGTGTAATATACTTGGTACAGATGTCTCTTTCAGAAAGTTTTTTCTTATCAAGCATTTCTTGCAAAGGTTTAGAAGAGTAGCAAAATCGTTTTAAGATTTACTTTTTTAGTCAACGCAGAGGCAGCAAATTTTTGAAACAGAATCAGCCATTTTTTAATCAACCTAACTAAGCAGTAAAACCGGATTTAAACTTAATCAAATTTTATGATTTTTTACAATGTTTGCCTTTATTAGGTTGGGATATAATGTATTTGACCTGAGCAGCGTAGTATTTATTAAGAAAAAAGGCTCTCTCATTTTATTTTTTGAGAGAGCCTTGCGAAACTAACTATTCCACTCCGAAGGATATTTGCCGAATGTTTCGAAGAACATTTTTGAGAAGTAGGATAAGTTCTCAAACCCAACCTCATACCCCACATCTGACACGCTGACTGATTTGTTTCGCAAAAGTACAGCCGCTTTTTGTAAGCGATAGTTACGTATAAACTCTATGATATTCTGGTCGGTGATGGCTTTCAGCTTTCGGCGCAATTGTCCGGCGGTCATGTTCACTGCCTCAGCCAGCAGATTGGTATTGAAATCAGTATTTTGCAGATTTCTGTCAATAATAGCATAGAGTTTTTGCAAAAACTGTTCATCCAGATTGATGGGCTTTGCTTCTTTTGCAGGCAATGGTTCAACAATAGGCTGCGCATATTTTTGTTGCAGTGTCTGCCGGATATGAATCAGATTTCGTACTCTGGTTTGTAACTCTTCTGTATTAAACGGTTTAGCCAGATAATCATCGGCTCCCAGTTCAAGCCCTTCCAGGCGGTCTTCAAGTGTGGCACGGGCTGTGAGCAAAATTACCGGAATATGATTGGTGCGGATATCAGACTTCACCAGTTTGCAGAATTCAAAACCATCCAGACGCGGCATCATCAGGTCACAAATCACTAAATCAGGGATAAACGCTACTGCTTTTTCGAACCCATCCTGCCCGTCAACAGCCTCTACAATCTGATAAGTCAGTTCAAAATGACTTCTGATATAAGCCCGTAAATCTTCGTTATCTTCAATAATCAATAAAATCGGTTGCTCTGCATCAATCGGGTTTTCAATAGATTTTGGGTGAGTGTGTGTATGAATGATGATGGTTTCAGATTCTGGTGTTTCATTCGCATTAGTCGATAGAATAAGTGGCTCCTGGCTGATGAACTCCCGCCATGTGTTTCTGTCAGTCGGGATGGTTACCGTAAACATTGTGCCCACGCCTGCTGTGCTTTCTACCTGAATTCTGCCTTTCAGCACATCTACCAGTTCTTTTACCAATGCCAGGCCAATACCCGTGCCCTCGTAATTTCGGGTATAGCTTTTGAGTGAGGTACTATCTTCTACCTGATAGAAGCGGTCGAAGATAAACGGGAGCCGTTCGGCCGCTATACCAATGCCTGAATCTTGTATGGTAAGGGTAAAATCTTTGTCTGAATAGCTGGTTTTAATGGTAATTTTGCCTTTTTCGGGGGTAAACTTAAAGGCATTTGATAATAAGTTGCTGACAATTTTTTCGAGCTTATCGGCATCAAAACAGGCTATATAGGTGTTAATAGACTTATCGTATTCAAAGCTGATGTGTTTGCTTTGCGCAAGCGATTCGAAAGAGGCTTGCAGATGCCTGATAAAGGCTGCCAGGTCTCCTTCCTGTATCTGAGGCTTCATTTTTCCGGCTTCCAGTTTCGATAAATCCAGAATCTGGTTAATCAGGTTCTGTAGCCTCACCAGATTGCGTTGCATCACACCAAACATGGGTTCGTTTGGATATTTTTTACTGAAATCAGATAAAGGCGCCGACAATAGTGTGAGAGGCGTGCGGAACTCATGCGAGATATTGGCAAAGAAGCGCGTTTTGAGCGTATCCAGTTCGCTCAGCCGCTCAGCTTCTTTCAATTCAAACGAGAGTTGCTGCGCCAGTTTGTTTCTTTTGAGCCGCTGGTAATTATAAATAAAGTAAGCACCCACAATTACCACAATAAGCAGAAGCGTAACAAATAGTATCCAGAATCGGGAGTTCCGTGCCTGTGTATTAGCCAGCTCGGCCTGAAGTTTAAATTTCTCAGATTCAAATCTGGCAGAAGCCTCATTGGTTACCACCTTTAATTCCTGCTTGTTTAACTCTGATATAACCTTGTTGTATAACCTTTCATGCAGGAATGCACTTTTATAATCTCCCAGAAGCGTATCCGCAATCATGCGGTTTTTGTAAATTACTTTCAGTGCATGATTAACCAGATAAGGGGTTTTCCCGTTTTCATAAAACTTCAGCTCATTTATGGCTTTGTTGTAATAGAGCTGTACCTTTTCACGATTGTATTTCAGACCTTCAATCAGGCAAAGGTTGCCGTATACTTTAGCAATATCATCAGCCCCATCGGGTGCATAATGTGACCTGATCTGCAATTCTTTCAGAAAATAAGGCTCTGCCTGCAACGGATTCGGCAAATGATTCAGAAATATCTCCCCGATATTGCCGCTCAATGAACCTATTCTGACACTATCTTTTTTTAGCTTTACCTGTGCTATTCCGAGTTTATTGTATTTAATGGCTTCGGCATACTGTTTTTTTTCTACAAGGCATTTGGCCAGAGTCCGGTAAAAAAGTATCCGCTGAATATCTATCGGGTCTTTATGTATATATTTTTCACCCTCTTTCAGATACCGGAGTGATAAATCATAGTCGTTGACCCTGTCGTAATAATATTGCCCCAGGTTAGATAATTTATTTGCCGCAAACAGCACATTTTCATACCCCAGTTTTCGGTTAATCAAATCAGCGGAAAGAAAATGGTTAATGGTTCTGCCGGAGTCATCCCGTTCGTAATAAGCGGCTACACCCATCATATTCTCAAGACTGGCACTGAACATTTCGGTAAGTGGGGTAGGAGGCAATTTTCTGAATTCTGACCGAACGTTTACAAAGTAGTCGTAGAGGTTTTTTCTTTTCTTCTGCTTGCCACTCAGATAATAGGCACCTTTCAGATAATTGGCAAAAATACCCAGTAGAGGGTCTTTGGTTTTCAGTGCATAATTCTTTATCTGTTTTATATCTGCAAATACTGTAATACTATCAGCTATGTCGCGAATCAGGGCTTGTCTTACTTCCAGGCTGTCAAAGCGCGCTTGTCCGCTCAAACCCAGATAATTACTAACATCTTTTTGTCCTGATGAGGGTATCGGAAGTATTAGTAACAGAGTCAGAGAAAAAAGCAGATGAGCTAAAATAACAGCAAGACGCATGAGTATAAAAAAATTACGTTTGGGTTAAATTCAGACTTTAGATTAGTACTCTTACAAAGATAATCAGAATGCAAAGTGTCTGTGCCTATACGTAACTGAATAAGTTTTATTCATCAATTCAATTATTCTTTCTGATAGTGATTCCTTCCTTTCTCTACTTCTGATAAACTATTTGGCTGCCGTAAATTCTGCTAAACTACACAAGCCCTCGAAAAAAGAAAATGCTGATCAGTATAGGTTTATCCACTTTTCAATATCAAAGTTAAGCATAGAAAAAATGAATTGAAAAAAATAAGGGCATGAGTTATTGAGTGGTAAAAACAAACAAAAATAGCTATAAAACTCCCCGGAAATGGCGGAATGTAAAAAAAGAGCTAGAGAATGACAATTTTGAGTTAGCCGCTGCAGAAGGTTTCAGACTAGTTTTGAAAGCCCAAAATAAACCCATAATACCCTCAAAATATGGAGACTCAAGAATCTCTTATTCGCCTTGGCTGGCATACCAAAATTGACCCGAATACCATCTTGTTTATGAAAGCCGACAGCAATTACACAGAAGTTCATCTCAACGACGGAAACAAGATTCTTTCAGCTACCAATCTGGGAAGTTTAGCCAAACGTCTGCCCGAGGGGCAATTTATCAGAGCCAATCGGTCGGTATTGATTAATCTTGATTTCCTGACCGACTATCAGAGAAGAGGAAAGGCCATCACGCTCAATAATAATGAAGTGATACTGGTATCAAGAAGAAGAACCAAACAGGTAACCAGAAGCATCAATACATATTAATATTAAATAAATGAAGCTGAAAAACAAACAGCTAAAAAGACCTTTCGTGGTAGAAAGAATGGATTCGGAGGGAGTTCCTGACGAGGAATTTCTCTCCGGTCTTTACATCTCCTGCCATACATTAACCCAAAAACTTTCTGCCATTATGAAAAAAAACTTTTACCATTTTATCCTGTTTTTTACAGTTATTTCTTTCGGGTTCGTAGGAAGTATCAAGACCTATGCACAAAGCTGGAAAGCTCCGACAGAAATTGCCAATTCTAACTATATTGTACCCTATATAAATGATGGTTATTTCACGAGTACTAACGAAGGGTGGATGGCCGCTAATCGTGGAAATATACTGCACACTACTGACGGAGGTGCCACCTGGAGAAATCAAACCACAGATATCACTAGAGATTTATTCGGAATACACTTTGTAAGCAGTACACAGGGCTGGGCTGTAGGAGCATCGGGTACAATTCTGACAACTAACAACGGTGGCACCACCTGGACAGCCCAAACCTCAGGCTCAACACGTGATTTGTATGGGGTTTACTTCACTTCAAGCACACAAGGTTGGGCAGTAGGGGGCTTCGGTACTATACTTACTACATCAAATGGCGGTGCTACCTGGACAGCTCAGACCTCTGGCATTACAAATGGCTTACGTAAAATAACATTTGTTTCTGGCACAAAAGGTTGGGCTGTGGGTAACAATGGTAAAATTGTTACGACCAGCGATGGCGGAAGTACCTGGAGTGCTCAGACTTCAGGTATTACCCAGCAATTAAATGGTGTTTCGTTTACTTCTGCTACCAATGGTTGTGTAGTAGGCAATGAGGGTAAGATACTTACCACTACCAATGGAGGCTCGACCTGGACGAGCCAGAACTCTGGTTCTGGTGTTAATTTATCTGGGGTTCATCTAAGCTCAACTACAGATGGCTGGACAATGGGAGACTATAATACGATACTTAAAACTACCAATGGTGGTGTAACATGGACCGAACAGCTAACTGAATACAATTTCCATAGTTTTGTAAAAGCCTTTTTTATGAGCCCTACCAAGGGTTGGGCTTTCTCTACCAATGGAAGAGTGTTAACTACTAATGACGGAAATTCCTGGACACAACTCGTCAGTGGGTCTGCCTCTTACTTATGGGAAATTTTCTTTATAAATGACTCAGTTGGTTGGGCAACAGACTCAGAGGGAGCTATTTATAAAAGTACAGACGGCGGTATTAACTGGACTGAAAAAACTTCGGGTACCACAGAGTCGCTCTTTTCGGTGCATTTTATCAATGAAACGCGTGGCTGGGCGGTTGGAGATAATGGAACAATTATTACCACCAGTGACGGTGGAGATACCTGGACTGCTCAGACCTCAGGCACAACCATTAATTTAAAAAGTGTATATTTTACAGATGCTCTCAAAGGCTGGGCAGTAGGTTACTCGGGTAATATCTTCAGAACTATTAACGGAGGGGCTACCTGGACAAGCCAGAGTGCCGGGGGTAATGTTAGTACAATTTATAAAATTGGCTTTGTTGATGCTTTAAACGGTTGGGCAGCGGCTAATTCAGGTAACATGATTATCACTAATGATGGCGGTAATACGTGGTTAATACATAATGTAGGCCTGAACGTACATTTATTTGGAAGTCATTTTGTGAGTGCAACGCATGGCTGGGCCGGAGGTGATTATTTTAGTAACGGGGTTGTATTCAAAACCACAGATGGCGGAAATACCTGGAGTAGCGGATACACGGGTTATACCCAAGGAGTTTCTAAAGTTCATTTTGCTAATACTGACGTCGGCTGGGCTTTATGTGGCCAGGGCGTGCTGCTTAATACCACTAACGGGGGCTCAAACTGGACTAGTCAGCCGATCAATGTTTTTAGTGCGAGTAATATTTTTTTCAGAAGCGCCACTAAAGGGTGGGTAATCGGGCAAGATGGGTTCCTGAATTTATATACAAATGATACGGCCACCGCAAGCGAGATAAATGTGAAAGGTAATAATACCTCTATTACAAGCGGAGATACTTCGCCTGTTACCAATGACGACACTGATTTTGGTTCGCAATCGGTGGCTTCGGGTACAATTGTCAAAACTTTTACTATCGAAAACACAGGTACAGCGGTATTAAATCTGACAGGCACACCTAAAGTAAGTATTTCAGGTACAAATGCAAGCGATTTTACAGTTAGCGTTCAACCGGCTTCATCGGTAGCGTCTAATAGTACCACAACTTTTGAGATAACATTCGACCCTTCAGCCGCCGGAGCGAGAACAGCCACAGTGAGCATCGCCAATGATGATGCCGATGAAAATCCTTATAGTTTTGCTATTCAGGGCACGGGTATTACTACCGCCAGTACCACTACAGCCCTTACCTCCAACAACAACCCGGCAAGTGTAGGGGGTAATATACAGTTTACGGCAACAGTAACACCAAATACTGCCACAGGTACTGTTACCTTTAAAGAGGGTACCACTCCATTAGGCACAGCAACCCTGAGCGTTGGAGAGGCTACATTTAATACTGATTTACTGACGGTTGGTACACATAGTATTACAGCCGAATATAGTGGTGATGCTTCCAATGCTGCCAGCACTTCAGGTGCTGTTTCGCAGGTGGTCAATGCACTGACAGCTCCTAATCTGAGTTTTATCAGACAAATAGCAGGTAAAGATAATAACTCTTCAAGTATTTCTTATGCCAATGCGACTGATGCCTCAGGGAATGTGTATATAACTGGCTATTTTACAGGTACAGTTACTTTAGGCAGTACTGTATTGACCAGTACAGGTGCACGAGATATATTTATAGCTAAATACAATGCCTCCGGTGATTTGCAATGGGCTAAAAGAGCAGGCGGAAGTGGGGATGATTCTGGTTGGGATATAGAAATATCAGGCTCAGATATGTATTTGATAGGCAGATTTACTAACACGGCCAATTTTAATACCCCCTCATCTTCAGGTAGTAATGAAATTACCAGCGCAGGGAATTCTGATATTTTTCTGGCCAAATATACTACTTCGGGAGAAATTCAGTGGATAAGAAGAGCCGGAGGAGTTGGTCTTGATGAGGCAAGAGGAATTGGCATCCTGGGCACAGATATTTACATAACAGGTATTTTTGAAGGTACAGCCAATTTTAATACTCCCTCCACAACAGGAAGCAATGAAATAACCAGTGCTGGTAGTAGCGATATTTTTCTGGCTAAATATAATAGTTCAGGAAATATCCAATGGATTAAAAGAGCCGGAGGTTCAGGAGATGATAATGGTCAGGGTCTGGCAGTTTCTTCCACAGATATCTATTTAACAGGTTATTTTTCCGGAACAGCCAATTTTAATACTCCCTCCACAACAGGAAGCAATGAAATAACCAGTGCTGGTAGTAGCGATATTTTTCTGGCTAAATATAATCCATCAGGTGATGTACAATGGCTGAAAAGAGCAGGCGGAACTGACTATGACGGAGGGATTGGTATTACCACTGCTGGTACTGATATTTATGTGACAGGTTCTTTTCATGAAACAGCCAATTTTAACACGCCCTCAGCCTCAGGGAGTAATGAAATTACAAGTATAGGAAGTTCAGATGCATTTATAGCTAAGTACAATAGTTCCGGAAACGTACAATGGCTCAAAAGAGCAGGCGGCTCTCAACCTGAAATAGGAAAAGATATCAATGTTTCAGGGACTGATATATATGTGGTAGGTCGTTTTACAGGAACAATGAATTTTAATACTCCGTCGGCTTCTGGTACTAATCAACTTACTGCCACAAATACATTTGATATTTTTCTGGCCAGATACAATCTATCAGGAGATTATATTGCAAGTAAAAGAATGAAAGGTATTTTAAGCGATTTACCTATTTCGTTTAGTTTGTTTAACAACAACGTATATATTTCCAGCGCTTTTACAACTATTGGTAACTTTAATACGCCATCGGCCTCAGGTAGCAACGAGTTGAAAGCAGTGGGTACAGTGGGTGGTGCAAACGCTTTTCTGGCCAATTACACTTTTGAGCCGCTTATAAGCCCAACCACCACCACCCTCACCTCCAACAACAACCCGGCCAGTGTAGGGGGGAATATACAGTTTACGGCAACAGTAACACCAAGCACGGCTACAGGTACGGTTATTTTCAGAGATGGTGGTAGCAATATAGGTACTGCTGAGTTGAGCAATGGTGTAGCTAAATTCAGTACCGATTTACTGACGGCTGAAACACATAGTATGACAGCCGATTATCTGGGTGATGTCTCCAACTTGCCCAGCACTTCAAGCCCGCTTTCGCAGGTTGTCAATCCACTTACTGAGCTGAATCTGGGTTTTCTCAGACAACTGACAGTTAATGCCCCTTCTTCCATAAGCAATCCTCTGGCTACAGCTACTGATGCATCAGGCAACGTGTATGTAACCGGGTATTTTAATAACAGTGTTACCATGAGAGCCACTACTCTGACCAGTAGCGGAGCTGATGACATCTTTTTAGCCAAATACGATGTTGCAGGAAATTTGCTTTGGGCCAGAAAAGCCGGAGGTACCACTAGCGATAGAGCTTATGGGATAGCAGTATCGGGTTCGGGTGTATATGTTACGGGTATATTCTCCGGAACTGCCAGTTTTAATACGCCTGCATCTGTAAGTACTTATGAAGTAACCAGCGCCGGCGGAGGTGATATCTTTGTGGCCAAGTATACTGATGCGGGAGAGATTCAGTGGGTCAGAAGAGCCGGAGGTGCAAATGATGATATTGGAAACGGAATAACTACTTTAGGAACAGATGTTTATGTTTCAGGATATTTTGAATCAACAGCCAATTTTAATACGCCTTCCAATGCAGGTAGTAATAGTATCACGAGTGATGGTGACAGAGATCTTTTTATTGCTAAATTCTCTGATTCTGGTGCCTACCAATGGGCTAAAAGAGCCGGTGGAACCAATAGTGATATAGGAAACAAAATAGTAGCCACAGCTACCGATGTCTACTTAACAGGAAGTTTTTCAGGCACAGCCAATTTTAATACGCCTTCATCAACCGGGTCTAATGTGCTGACCAGTGCCGGGTCTAACGATATATTCGTAGCAAAATACAATCCTTCAGGTACAGTTGAATGGATAAAAAGAGCAGGTGGTTTAGGTTCTGATACTGGTTATGGAATAACCACAACAGAAACTGATGTGTATGTAACAGGTTATTTTTCGGGTACTGCCAACTTTAACACGCCTTCGGCTTCAGGCGCTAATGAGCTTGTCAGTGCAGGCGATTATGACGCATTTATGGCCAGATATAATCTTTCGGGAGATGTACAATGGCTCAGAAGAATGGGGGGGACAGGGACAGATACAGGCGTGGGTATAGGGGTTTCGGCTTCAAATGTTTATCTGGCAGGTATTTTTTCAGGTAGTGCTAACTTTAATACTCCTTCGGCCGCAGGTACAAATGAAGTAGTCGGCCAAGGAACTCTAAGCCATTTTCTGGCAAAGTATACTATTACGGGTGATTATGTACTTGGTAAGATTGCAGCTGGGCCTGGTGCAGTTGCTACTAATGCTTTTTCCCTATCAGGCAATAATATGCACGTGGCTGGCACTTTTGGTGGAACAATGAATTTTAGTACGCCTTTGTCAAGCGGAAGTAATCAGCTGGTATCTATCGGCACAGCAGAGGGTTTTCTGGCCAGGTATAACTTTATCTCAACCACTACTACCCTCACTTCTAATAACAACCCATCAAGTACAGGAGCTAATGTGCTATTAACGGCTTCAGTATTGCCGTTTTCAGCCACAGGTACTATTACTTTTAAAGAAGGCTCTACCGTCTTGGGTACAGCGCCTCTGAGTTCCGGTGCAGCAAGATTGAATACTGATTTACTGACACTGGGTACACATACGATTACTGCAGAATACAGTGGTGATAATTTGCATGATGCCAGCATTTCAAATACTGTTTCGCAGGTGGTCAATGCACTTACTGAGCCTCAGCTCAGCTTTATCCGACAGTCTGCTTCTGCTGGAACACAATTTAACAAAACTGTTATGGATGCTTCCGGTAATATTTATGTTGCAGGACTATTCAGCGGAACTACTACCCTTAGCGGCACTACTCTTCAAAGTGCAGGAAGTTACGATATTCTGGTTGCCAAATTTAACTCTTCAGGTGTTTTACAATGGGCAAAAAGAGCCGGAGGAACAGGGGATGACCGGGCCTATAGCTTGGCGGTATCGGGGACTGAGGTATACGTGACAGGAAGTTTTGCAGGTACAGCTAATTTCAATACGCCATCAGCAAGTGGGAGTAACGAATTGGTAAATTCAGGAAGCGATGGTTTTATTGTGAAATATAACGTTTCGGGTGATGTTCAATGGATTAAGAGAACGGGTGGGTCTGGCAGAGGAATTACCCTATCGGGAACAGACATATACGTGACCGGAGATTTTGCAGGTACTGCCAATTTTAATAACCCATCAGCTTCTGGTAGTAATGAACTCGTAAGTGCCGGGCTAAGCGACGTGTATCTTGCCAAATATAATACATCAGGCGATATACAATGGGTTAGACGAGGCGGTGGCACCGGAACTGAAATAAGCTATGGCGCAATTGTGGCATCGGGAAGTGATATTTACATAGCAGGAGCTTTTGAAAGTACATCCAACTTTAATACACCTTCCAATGGTGCCACTAATGCGGTCACGAGTGCAGGGGTTTCGGATATTTTCTTAGCTAAATTTAACTCATCCGGCGTTTGCCAATGGGCCAGAAGAGGAGGCGGAACAAATAACGATTATGCGTATGGAGTGGCTGTCATGGGAACTGATGTATATGTTGGTGGCGTATTTTTAGGTACAGCCAACTTTAATACCCCATCAGCAAGCGGCACTTTCGAAATTGTAGATGTATTAAATGGAGATGCTTTTTTAGCAAAATATAACGCTAGTGGTGCTATTCAATGGGTTAAGAGAGCAGGAGGGTTATACCTTGAAGGCGCTACAGATATAAAAACATCTGATACAAATATATTTATGGTAGGTGCTTTTGGTGACACCGCCAATTTTAATACCCCGTCTGCCGGTGGCAGTAACGAAATTGTATCTGCCGGACAATTAGATGGCTTTCTGGCAGTATACGATGCATCCGGTAATGTAAACAGGCTCAAAAGAATGGGAGGTATAGGGATTGATAAAGCGAGTAGCGTTGCAGTATCGGGTAACAATGTTGTAGTTGTGGGCAGTTTTAGTAGTAATATTAATTTTAATAACCCTTCATCAATCGGTACCAACGAGTTGGTAGGGATAAATTCAAGTGAAGCCTATTTAGCAAAATATACGCTAACCTCCATTGGTAGCACTACTACACTCACCTCCAACAATAACCCATCGAATGTAGGCGATAACGTACAATTCACAGCTACCCTTACACCGGGCATCGCCACAGGCACAGTAACATTTAAAGAAGGTGCAACGGTTCTGGGTACTACCACCATAAGCGGTGGAACAGCTACTTTAACTATTAATACCCTCACAGCCGGAACTCATGCTATCACGGCCGAGTATAGTGGTGATGGCGTTTATGATAGTAATGTATCAAATACACTTTCGCAGGTAATCAATTGCACTGCCCCGACAGGCACTGCTAATGCAACTATTTGTAGTGGTTCAACAGCCTCATTAAGTGCGACATGTGCCGCAGGAACAGTAAGCTGGTATAATTCAAGCAGTAGTACCATACTTTCTACTGTTTCACCATTTGTTACTCCACCCTTAACCACTGCTACAACCTATAACGTTCGTTGTGAAACTGTTGGATGCAACAGCCCCTTCGTCAGCGTGAATGTAACAGTAAATGCTGCTCCTAATACAACTATTGGTTATCAGTCCCCTGCCATTTGTAAAAATGCAAGTACTACCGATATTGTGCGTTCGGGTACAACAGGAGGCACATTCAGCTCGAGTCCAAGTGGTTTATCACTCAATAACAGTACGGGCCGTATTACGCCGGGTACCAGTACAGCAGGCGCCTATACCGTTACGCTCACTATAGCTGCATCCGGAAGTTGCCCTGTATATACGGCAACAACCGCGATAACCGTTACTGCCGTACCAAGTGCAACAATCGGATATGCAAGCAATGGTTTTTGTACCACGCAGGGTGTTCAGAATGTAACCCGGACAGGGACGGCCGGAGGTACTTATTCTGCTCAGCCGTCAGGTTTGACAATTGATGCCAGCACAGGACAGATTACACCTTCTACAAGTACACCTAATAATTATGTAGTTTATTATAGTATCCCTGCAACAGGTGGCTGTGCTGCCTACCAGACAAGTACTAATGTTTCAATCGGGACACCAGCCAGCGCCACAATTGCTTATACAGGTTCACCCTTCTGTACTACCTCTTCGGTTAAAACCGTTAGTCGCACAGGTACAGCCGGGGGAACATTCAGCTCAAGCCCCTCTGGTTTAACTATCAGTTCAGGTAATGGGCAGATTACGCCTGGTACAAGTACACCTAATACCTATACAGTCACCTATACGATAGCAGCCAGTGGAGGGTGCCCGGCTTTTACTACTACCACAAGCGTAGCAGTTTCAGCAGCGCCCAGCGCCACAATCAGCTATGCGGCCAACAGTTTTTGTACGAACGAAAGCCCAAAAAGTGTTTCAAGAACCGGTACATCTGGCGGAACTTACTCCGTTCTTCCATCAGGGTTGACAATTAATGCCAGCACAGGTGAGATTACACCAGGTACCAGTACACCCAATGATTATACTGTTTACTATACTATTTCGGCTGCCAGTGGATGTGCTGAATTCCAGACTTCTTACAATGTATCAATCAGGCAGGCACCTAATGCCACGATTAGTTATAGCGGTACACCGTTCTGTAGTACTTCTGCACCGGTGACTGTAAACCTGACAGGTACAGGCGGAGGCACTTTTACGTCAAGCCCTTCGGGACTGAGTATTAATGCAGGTACAGGCCAGATTACTCCGGCAAGTAGCTCACAGGGCAATTATACCATTACTTATACTATCGCTGCCAACGGTGGCTGTGCTGCCTTTACCAGCACAGCAAATGTGGCTATTTCTACTGTACCCAATGCAACAATTGTGTATACGGGTACACCATTCTGTGGTGCTACCAGCCCTATTGAGGTCAGTCGGACAGGCACAACCGGAGGTACTTTTACCTCAAGTCCGGTGGGTTTAACAATTAATCCTGCTACCGGACAAATTACACCCGGAACCAGTACGATGGGTACTTATACTGTTACGTATTCGATTTCCGGAGCCTGTCCGCTATATACTGCTACTACGAATGTAAGCCTTAATGCATTACCAGGTGTGCCAAATAGTGTTGCTACCAATACCAATTTAATATGTGGTAGTGGAAGTGTATCCCTTTCTGCTACTTGTAGTAGTGGTACTTTAACCTGGTATAATCAGTCTACCGGAGGAACTTCTTTAGGAACAGGCTCACCTTTCAGCCAGACACCGACTGCTACCACTACTTATTACGCAGCCTGTAACAATGGTGCTTGCGAAAGTAGCCGGGTTGCAACTGCTCCAGTAGTGGTTGAGCGGGCAAACATAGGTTATGATACCCCATTTAGTGAGACCGGAGATAATTTTCCGGGATACTTAGTGCAAAATTACTTATTTGGGTACAAGGTCAGTATTACGAAGCCTATCAGGGTCGATTCTGTTTCGGCAATCTTATCGCAGAATATCAACGGTGGTGCAAGAATCCGTTTTGCTATTTACTCTGATGTCAATAATGTCCCTGCGAATCTCTTAGGCAGTTCTTCAGGCAATTCTCTGGAAACCACTCCAACTCTGAATGCCGGACTAAACAGTTTTCCTCTGGATAATCCGGTTACACTGAATTGCGGTGATTATTGGATTGCTTATATAGTGAAAGCAGGTGTAAGTAATGGTGAATCTTTTTTGCTGAATCAGCAACTGCCTAATCCGACTTTCTATATTCCATTAAATTTTGCGAATGCATTTCCTGCCACCATTAATGCGCAAAGCGTGAGTAGTAATGCCAATAATGTGCATAATATCTATCTCTCAGGAGTACCAGATTGCGGCCCTGATGCCCCAACCAATATTTCGGTTTCTACTACCTCAGCCTGTTCAGGCGCAAGTATAATTTTGTCTGCCACTTGTAGCTCAGGTGTAGTACAATGGTATAATACCCAGACCGGAACTACAGCTATCGGCACTGGCAGTGGACTTTCGGTAGTATTAACCAACAATACCACTTATTATGCCTCTTGTAAAGCTAGTGGATTGGAGGGATGTAGATTGCCTACTTCTCTGGTAAGTGTAACACCTGCTCCCGCACTAACGGCTGGAGCTGTGACTTCACCATCATTTTGTGGTGGAACAAACGGAAAAATAGCTTTTACAACAGCCTTGGCTAATGGTTCTTATACGATTACTTTTACAGGTGCAGGAAGCCCGAAAACAATTAATGTGCTGAATGGCGCATTTGAGTTAACCGGGTTATCAGCAGGCACATACAGCGATTTTGCAATCACGGCCTCAGGTTGTACAAGTAGAGATGCAACGAGTAAATCCATTGCAGACCCAAGTGCCCCAGCCGCGCCAGTTATTACTGCGCCAAGTCCAAGGGTTGTGTGTGCGCCAAATACCTTAACCTTAACCGCCAGCGGTTGTGGTGGCACAGTAAACTGGTCAACAGGAGCAACAGGTACAAGTCTGATCCTTTCAAGTGTGGGAACTTATAGCATTACAGCCACTTGTACAGTTAATAATTGTGTTTCTAATGCCAGCAGTCTAGTAACTGGTTTAGAAATTCTTGCTCTGCCAAGTGCACCAACTATTGTTGCACCCAATCCAAAAGTAGTA
>NZ_BAAGXU010000046.1:0-411 GCF_054779675.1 Emticicia fontis | reverse complement strand
ACCGCCAGTGGATGCGGTGGCACAGTTAATTGGTCAACAGGAGCAACGGGCACAAGTCTGGTACTTTCAAGCGTAGGCACTTATAGTATTACAGCCACTTGTACGGTTGGTAGTTGTACCTCTCCATCAAGTCTGGCCGTAACAGGTTTGCAGATTGTAACCCAACCATCTGCTCCAACTATTGTTGCACCCAATCCAAAAGTAGTATGTGCGCCAAATACACTAACCTTAACCGCCAGCGGTTGTGGTGGCACAGTGAACTGGTCAACAGGAGCGACGGGTACAAGTCTGATACTTTCAAGCGTAGGCACTTATAGCATTACAGCCACTTGTACGGTGGGTAGTTGCACTTCTCCAGCAAGTACCGCAGTAACAGGTTTACAGATTGTAACCCAACCAAGTGCCCCAACA
>NZ_BAAGXU010000045.1:0-721 GCF_054779675.1 Emticicia fontis | reverse complement strand
AGTTGTTTTGATTTCCCATCTTCGATACTTTTTAATGTATCGCTATTTCAGGACGTGACAATAGATTTAATTAAAGAGTGTGGGGGAAACCTTACACTCATTTTTATATGATAATTATTCAAGACTATTACTCACTAAAAAAGAATTATTAAATAAGTCATTCCAACTTTATTAATAGAAAAGGCATCATTATGAAAAAAACTGTATAATGAAAACACTATTTATTTTTCTCGGCTTGTCAATTGTATTGAATGCATGCAAATCGGATTCGGCCTCACCTGAAAAGTTGATTGGGAAATGGAATCATACTTATCAAAGGCAAATAAAGAATGATGATGATTCTTGGAAAGCATGGGCTACAGTAAATAAGCTCGAAGCAATACCAATAATAGAATTTACTGCTGACCATATATTTTTAACGGGTGGGTCACCATTAAAAGACTGTTGCTATCCAATTGGGAATTACAGTCTTTCCAGGAACGTAATTACGTTTGATGCTCAAAAAATATGTGCTAGTGGTGTGTGCGTAGATTGTAAAAAATGGATTATTAATAGTCTGAATTCAGATACACTTGTAGTTCAAACTTGCACGTCAAGAAATAAATATGCGAGAATCAAATAAATAATTAGCGAAATTTAATAAATCCTTCCAATAAAATCATTGGTTATGTTTCTAAATGTATGATGCTTTATAATTTCTATAGTTCATAGTTAATTTTAT
>NZ_BAAGXU010000044.1:4247-5222 GCF_054779675.1 Emticicia fontis | reverse complement strand
CCCTGCACATAAACGATTGTTTGGAATAGTTGGTGCATTTATTACTGCCATTGTGCCTACCACTGTAAAGGTTGTTACCACAGGACCATAAACCGTCCCCCCTGTCCTATTATCTTCTGCATAGCCAGTTACAGTCATGGTATAGGTGCCCGGAATAAAATTACGTCCATATACATTGACACCTAAGTTATCAAAAACCGCATAGGGCTGTACGTTCTGCAAGATAGTCCAGTTAATCTCAGGACCGGTAATGGTTAAGTCAACACTGCCAATTGGTATTGTCGGACAAATAGGGTTGGCAAGAATAGACACCTGTTCAGGTATCTGCTGGATAACCATTCCGTCTTTCAGAGAAAATATTGGTTCATAAGGGTTGCCTGCTTTCACATATTGTAAGTCAACAATCTGTACACAAGGGTCAATGCCACTCACAATTACATTAGTAGTGGCGGTTGCTGTGCAAATACCTGTACTTACCGTTACTGTATAAATACCTCCATTAGCTGCTAAAGCATTAGCAATAGTTGGATTCTGGCTTGCACTGCTAAACGAAGCAGGTCCTGACCAGCTATATTGTGTTCCTCCAGAAGCACTCAGTTCTATCGTTTGTCCTACGGCATAAGGGCCAGTATTTGATGCCTGGGCAACAGCAGGTGCTATAATTTGTAGTCCTGTTACCGCTGAACTTGCTTGAGAGGTACAATTTCCCACTGTACAAGTGGCAGTAATGCTGTAAGTACCCACACTTGAAAGTACCAGACTTGTACCCGTTGCTCCTGTTGACCAGTTTACAGTCCCGCCACATCCACTCGCTGTCAAGGTCAAGGTATTTGGCGCACACACTACTTTTGGATTAGGTGCGGTAATCGTTGGGGCACTTGGTTGGGTTACAATCTGTAGTCCTGTTACCGCTGAACTTACAGGGGAAGTGCAACTACCCACAGTACAAGTGGCTGTAATGCTATAAGTACCCAT
>NZ_BAAGXU010000044.1:3051-4237 GCF_054779675.1 Emticicia fontis | reverse complement strand
ACTTGTACCCGTTGCTCCTGTTGACCAGTTTACAGTCCCGCCACATCCACTCGCTGTCAAAGTCAAGGTATTTGGCGCACACACTACTTTTGGATTGGGTGCAGTGATTGTTGGCGCAATTGGTTGCGTAACAATCTGTAAACCTGTAACTGCCAGACTAGATGGAGAAGTGCAACTACCCACTGTACAAGTGGCTGTAATGCTATAAGTGCCTACACTTGAAAGGGTCAGACTTGTGCCTGTTGCTCCTGTTGACCAGTTTACTGTGCCGCCGCATCCACTGGCGGTTAAAGTCAAGGTATTTGGTGCACATACTACTTTTGGATTGGGTGCTGTAATGCTTGGCGCTGATGGTTGAGTAACAATCTGCAAACTTGTTACCGCTGAACTTGCTACACTTGTACAAGAACCTACTGTACAAGTGGCTGTAATGCTATAAGTACCCACAATTGAAAGTACCAGACTTGTACCCGTTGCTCCTGTTGACCAGTTTACTGTGCCGCCACATCCACTCGCTGTCAAGGTCAAGGTATTTGGCGCACATACTACTTTTGGATTTGGTGCAACAATAGTTGGAGCAGATGGTTGGGTTACAATCTGCAAACCTGTTACAGCGGTACTCACTTGAGAAGTACAACTACCCACTGTACAAGTGGCTGTAATGCTATATGTGCCTACACTTGAAAGTATCAGACTTGTACCCGTGGCTCCTGTTGACCAGTTTACTGTGCCGCCACAACCACTCGCGGTTAACGTCAAGGTATTTGGGGCACACACTACTTTTGGATTGGGTGCAGTGATTGTTGGGGCACTTGGCTGAGTTACAATCTGTAAACCTGTAACTGCCAGACTTGATGGAGAAGTGCAACTACCCACAGTACAAGTGGCTGAAATGCTATAAGTGCCTACACTTGAAAGTATCAGACTTGTGCCCGTAGCTCCTGTTGACCAGTTTACTGTGCCGCCACAACCGCTGGCTGTTAAGGTCAAAGTGCTTGGCGCACATACTACTTTTGGATTGGGTGCAACAATCGTTGGTGCACTCGGTTGCGTAACAATCTGTAAGCCTGTTACTGCCAGACTTGATGGAGAAGTGCAACTACCCACTGTACAGGTGGCTGTAATGCTATAAGTACCTACGCTTGAAAGTATCAGACTTGTGCCTGTTGCTCCTGTTGACCAGTTC
>NZ_BAAGXU010000044.1:2210-3041 GCF_054779675.1 Emticicia fontis | reverse complement strand
TGGATTGGGGGCTGTGATTGTTGGCGCGGATGGCTGAGTTAAAATCTGTAAACCTGTTACTGCGGCGCTTGCCGGAGAAGTACAACTACCCACTGTACAAGTAGCCGAAATGCTATAAGTGCCCACACTTGAAAGTATCAGACTTGTGCCTGTTGCTCCTGTTGACCAGTTTACAGTTCCGCCACATCCACCGGCGGTTAAGGTCAAGGTATTTGGCGCACATACTACTTTTGGATTAGGTGCAACAATCGTTGGTGCAGATGGTTGCGTTACAATCTGCAAACCTGTTACAGCAGTACTCACTGGAGAAGTACAACTACCCACTGTACAAGTGGCTGTAATGCTGTAAGTACCCACCGATGAGAGTATCAAACTGCTACCTGATGAACCATTCGACCAGTTTATTGTTCCGCCACATCCACTGGCGGTTAAGGTCAAGGTATTTGGTGCACAAACTACTTTTGGATTGGGTGCTGTGATTGTTGGCGCGGATGGCTGAGTTAAAATCTGTAAACCTGTTACCGCGGCGCTTGCCGGAGAAGTACAACTACCCACTGTACAAGTGGCTGTAATACTATAAGTGCCCACCGATGAGAGTATCAAACTGCTACCTGATGAACCATTCGACCAGTTTACTGTGCCACCACAATCACTGGCTGTCAAAGTCAAGGTATTTGGCGCACATACTACTTTTGGATTGGGTGCAACAATAGTTGGGACACTTGGTTGGGTTACAATCTGTAAACCTGTTACTGCGGTACTTGATGGAGAAGTGCAACTACCCACAGTACAAGTGGCTGTAATGCTATAAGTACCCACACTTGAAAGTAT
>NZ_BAAGXU010000044.1:532-2101 GCF_054779675.1 Emticicia fontis | reverse complement strand
CACCGTACAAGTAGCCGAAATGCTATAAGTTCCTACGCTTGAAAGTACCAGACTTGTGCCCGTAGCTCCTGTTGACCAGTTTACTGTGCCACCACATCCACTCGCGGTTAAGGTCAGCGTATTTGGCGCACATACTACTTTTGGATTGGGTGCAACAATAGTTGGGACACTTGGTTGGGTTACAATCTCTAAACCTGTTACAGCAGTGCTTGATGGAGAGGTACAACTACCCACTGTACAAGTAGCCGAAATGCTATAAGTTCCTACGCTTGAAAGTACCAGACTTGTGCCCGTTGCTCCTGTTGACCAGTTTACTGTGCCACCACATCCACTCGCGGTTAAGGTTAGTGTATTTGGCGCACAAACTACTTTTGGATTAGGTGCAGTGATTGTTGGCGCAATTGGTTGCGTAACAATCTGTAAACCTGTAACTGCCAGACTTGATGGAGAAGTGCAACTACTCACTGTACAAGTGGCTGTAATACTATAAGTACCCACACTTGAAAGTACCAGACTTGTACCTGTTGCTCCTGTTGACCAGTTTACTGTGCCGCCACATCCACTGGCGGTTAAGGTCAGCGTATTTGGCGCACATACTACTTTTGGATTGGGTGCAACAATAGTTGGCGCAATTGGTTGAGTTACAATCTGTAAACCTGTTACAGCAGTGCTCACTGGAGAAGTACAACTACCCACTGTACAAGTGGCTGTAATGCTATAAGTTCCTACACTTGAAAGTACCAAACTTGTACCCGTTGCTCCTGTTGACCAGTTTACTGTGCCGCCACATCCACTCGCTGTCAAGGTCAAGGTATTTGGCGCACATACTACTTTTGGATTGGGGGCTGTGATTGTTGGGGCACTTGGCACCGAACTTTCAAGGGTTACGGATGTAGTCGATGTTGCCGTACAACCATTATTACCAGTTACCGTTACAGTATAAGTTCCAGGAGAGGAAATAGTAGCTGTGGCTTCTGTACCTAGTCCATTTGACCATTGATAGGTTGGTGATATACCACTTCCAGTAGCGGTTCTGGTAACAGAGGTAATATTACATGATAAATTAATATTGCCTGTAATGCTAACCGTTGGCGGTGCTACAATCTGTAAACCAGTGACGGCTTGGCTTGATGGAGAGGTACAACTACCCACTGTACAAGTGGCTGTAATGCTGTAAGTACCCACACTTGAAAGTACCAGACTTGTACCCGTTGCTCCTGTTGACCAATTAACTGTGCCACCGCATCCACTGGCGGTTAAGGTCAGCGTATTTGGCGCACATACTACTTTTGGATTGGGTGCAACAATAGTTGGTGCAGATGGTTGTGTTACAATCTGTAAACCTGTTACAGCAGTGCTTGCTGGAGAAGTACAACTACCCACCGTACAAGTGGCTGTAATGCTATAAGTTCCTACGCTTGAAAGTATCAGACTTGTGCCCGTTGCTCCTGTTAACCAGTTTACTGTGCCGCCACATCCACTCGCTGTCAAGGTCAAGGTATTTGGCGCACACACTACTTTTGGATTGGGGGCGATAATCGTTGGTGCACTTGGCTGAGTTACAATCTG
>NZ_BAAGXU010000044.1:0-337 GCF_054779675.1 Emticicia fontis | reverse complement strand
GGTTAAGGTTAGTGTATTTGGCGCACATACTACTTTTGGATTGGGTGCAACAATAGTTGGTGCAGATGGTTGCGTAACAATCTGCAAACCTGTTACGGCTTGGCTGGCTGGGGAAGTACAACTACCAACCGTACAGGTGGCTGAAATGCTATAAGTACCCACACTTGAAAGTACCAGACTTGTACCCGTGGCTCCTGTTGACCAGTTTACTGTTCCACCGCATCCACTGGCGGTTAAAGTTAAGGTATTTGGCGCACATACTACTTTTGGATTGGGTGCTGTGATTGTTGGCGCGGATGGCTGAGTTAAAATCTGTAAACCTGTTACCGCGGCGCTT
>NZ_BAAGXU010000043.1:0-1862 GCF_054779675.1 Emticicia fontis | reverse complement strand
TACATTCGTAATACTTGGATTCTGAACAGTTGAACTATATGAATTCGGACCTACCCATGAGTAACTTGTCCCTCCCGATGATGTCAGATTTAATGTTTTACCTACACAAACCGGGGTATTGGAATTAGCTGTTGATACAGGTAATGAATTTACCGTTATTGTCGCTGTGGCACTTGCAGTACACTCGACACCATTAGTTGTTAATTTACAAATCGCGGTATAGCTATACGTGCCCGTACCTGTTGGTGTTACGGTAATCGTAGTAGTAGTAGAGCCGTTGTTCCAGACTACTGTGCCATTACAGCCTGTTGCTGTAAGCGTTGCCGCTTGTCCATTACAAATTATAACATCGTTTACTGATACTGTTGGTGTTGGCACTACTTCAACTGTTATATTTGCACTTGATGTACAAACACCAGTACCACACGTCGCAGTATAAGTAGTCGTAGTTGTAGGATTAACAACTGTTGAGGTACCTGTTGCAGTAATATTACCTCCACTCCAAGTGACTGTTGAAGTACAGCCAGACGCTCTAAGAGTCACGGCTGAACCAGCGCACACTGGCGGACAATCGGTTGTTGTCCCTGCTGCAACAGTTGTATTAAATCTTTGATTAGATATTGAGCCTCCACCATCCATCATAAATGATTTCGCAATTACTTGTCCATCGATATTCGAGCTACTATTTTTGGTTAAATCTGCATTAGGTGCAAATAAAGTTCCTTTCATAGTTGTACTTGAATTGGATAGTGTAAGGTTGGTCGTATTGTAGAAATTCCAGATAATGTATTGCCCCTGTACATCTCCTATTCCTGAGATATTAGGTAAAGTCAGTGTAAAACTTCCAGAAGCGTTTACATTAATTAGCAATGGTTTTGAAGCATCCGGATAATTATTAAATACAATTGTTGAATATGCGTTTAATTGAGTTCCTGTTACATTCCATACGTTTGTTCCTGTTTGTAAAGTAAGTTTCGGCTGAGAAGTATTACCTGGATCAAATGTAGGAGCAATAGTATTGACCTGAGTGCTCATCGAACTAGCCGTAGCCTGTAGCGAGGAGAAGGCGGTATTGAAATCAATGCTACCTATTCCATTCTGCCAGGTCCCTGCTGCCTGACTTGTATTAACATTTACAGAAGGTGTAGTGTCAAAGCCTCCTTTTGTAATGCGGGCATTGCTTCCGTTAGGATAAAATGTAGACCCTGTTATATCTCCTACTTTGGCATATCCATTCCCATTCACGTTAATCCCACTACCTGACGTATAAATGATTTTTCCTCCAGTATAAAAATAAGTTATATCTCCACCGATAGTAGGTTTTGTAGCGTAACCGTTAGGGTTATTCCCGTTTATATTTGTTGAACCATCCAATGTAATGTTTCCTCCGGTTGCCATTCCGGCATCTACATTTCCTGCTTTTAAAACTATTCCATTCTGGACAAATATGTTGAAGCCTTCTGCTGAGGAGGTGGGGTTAATCGCACTTGTTCCGGGTGCACAAGCTGACACCGTAATTGGATCAGTTTGGATAACCGTTATCTGAACCGAGGCAGGTTCGCTCATACAACCTGTGCTTGAAGCAGTACAGGTAGCGGTGTAAGTAGTGGTTGTAGTTGGAGAAACTGAGATGACATTCGTTGTCTGGCCAGTTGACCAGAGAATGGTACCTGAGCATCCGGAAGCAGTAATATTTGTAGTTTCTCCTATACAGATTGAAGATTTGTTAGGAGTCAAAGTTGGTATAGCAGGCAATTGGTTGATAACGACTGAAACAGTTGCCGTTGCACTACAGCCATTCGCATTTGTTACCGTTACTGTGTAAATCCCTGTTGCAGCAGCAGTTACATTCGTAATACTTG
>NZ_BAAGXU010000042.1:593-3588 GCF_054779675.1 Emticicia fontis | reverse complement strand
TGTTACTGTAATACTTGTACCTGTTGCATTGGTATTCCATTTGACTGTACCACTACATCCGGTTGCTGTTAACGTTGCCGTTTCATTGTTACATAGACTTGTTTTGTTTGTTGCAATGACAGGTGCTTCCGGATTGCCACCTGGGAATATCGTAAGGATATTTGATGCTCCACTCGTTCCACATGCATTTGTACAAGTTGCTGTATAGGTACCTGGTGCATTTACTGTGATACTGCTACCACTTGCACCTGTGTTCCATTTCACTGTTCCTGTACATCCTGCGGCCACTAAAGTAGCGGTTTCATTACCACACAGTTTTTGTTTGTCAGCACTAATGATTGGTGCAGTTGGCTCAGTTACCTTAGTAATCACTACCAAGTTAGATGGTGTGCTTCCACAACTGTTTTTACAATTAGCTGAGTAAGTTCCTGCTACACTTACAGTAATGCTACTTGTAGTGGCTCCTGTGCTCCATTCCAATGTTCCTGTACAACCTGTTGCTGTCAACGTTGCTGTTTCAGCCCCACAGATACTTGTTTTGTTAGCTGTTACAGTTGGTGCTTGTGGTGTTGCTCCAGTTGTGATTGTTATCACATTTGATGCTACACTTGTTCCGCAACCATTGCTACAAGTTGCTGTATATGTTCCTGCTGTACTCACTGTAATGCTTGTACCTGTTGCATTGGTATTCCATTTCACAGTACCACTACATCCGGTTGCCGTCAAGGTTGCCGTTTCATTATTACATAGACTTGGCTTGGTCGTCGCAATCGTTGGAGCATCTGGCGTTGTACCTATCGTGATTGTTATCACGTTTGATGCTGCACTTTTGCCACAACTGTTGCTACAAGTTGCTGTATATGTTCCTGCTGTACTTACTATGATGCTTGTACCTGTTGCATTGGTGTTCCAGATTACTGTACCTGTACAATCAGTTGCCGTCAACGTTGCTGTCTCATTATTACATAGACTTGTTTTGTTGCTTGCAACTTTCGGTGCGTTTGGCGTTGTACCTGTTGTAATTATTACAGGTGAACATGTACCACTTGTACCACAACTATTGCTACAAGTTGCTGTATAAGTACCTGCTGTATTGACATTGATACTTGAACCTGTTGAACCATTACTCCAGTTAACTGTACCACTACATCCTGTTGCTGTTAGGGTCGCCGTCTCATTGTTACATAAACTTGTCTTGTTAGTAGAGACCGCTGGCATGTTTGGCGTTGTACCTGTTGTAATCGTAATCACATTTGATGCATCACTTGTTCCACAATTGGTCGTACAAGTTGCTGTGTATGTGCCCGCTGTACTTACTGTGATGCTCGTACCTGTTGCATTATTATTCCATTTCACTGTGCCTGTACAATTAGTCGCTGTCAACTCTGTAGTCTCATTGTTACATAGACTCGTCTTCGTAGTAGATATCACTGGTGCATTTGGCTTGCTACCAGGATTAATCTTTACCACATTCGATGACACACTATTGCCACAATCATTGCTACATACAGCACTGTAAGTACCTGTCTGTGTTACTGTGATGCTGTTGCCTGTTGCATTGGTGCTCCATTTCACTGTACCACTACAGCCCGTTGCCGACAAGGTCGCTGTCTCTCCTGTACACAAACTAGGTTTATCACTCGAAATAATCGGTGCAGTTGGTTTTGTTCCTGTAGTGATAATTACCGCATTCGATGCTGCACTTGTGCCACAAGTGGTCACACAAGTTGCTGTGTAAGTACCTGCTTCACTCACTGTTATACTTGCGCCTGTTGCATTATTACTCCATTTCACTGTACCTAAACATCCTGTTGCAGTCAATGTTGTGCTTTCATTATCACACAATGCATTTTTAAGAGCTGCTATAATTGGTGCAGTTGGTGTGCTTCCCTTGGTAATTACTAAAGGATTAGACACTACACTTTCTCCACAAGCATCGCTACAAATTGCTGTATATGTTCCTGCTGTGCTTACTGTAGTGCTCGTACCTATGGTATTGTTACTCCACTTCACTGTGCCTGTACAGTTAGTCGCAGTCAAGACAGTTGTCTCATTATTACACAAGGCATTCTTAGTAGTTGCAATCACTGGCGCGTCTGGTGTCGTACCTTTCGTGATTGTAAGCACATTTGATGCATCACTTGTTCCACAATTAGTCGTACAAGTTGCTGTGTATGTGCCCGCTGTACTTACTGTGATGCTCGTACCTGTTGCATTATTATTCCATTTCACTGTGCCTGTACAATTAGTCGCTGTCAACTCTGTAGTCTCATTGTTACATAGACTTGTCTTGGTCGTCGCTATCACTGGTGAATTTGGCTTGCTACCAGGATTAATCGTTACCACATTCGATGACACACTATTGCCACAATCATTGCTACATACAGCACTGTAAGTACCTGTCTGTGTTACTGTGATGCTGTTGCCTGTTGCATTGGTGCTCCATTTCACTGTACCACTACAGCCCGTTGCCGACAAGGTCGCTGTCTCTCCTGTACACAAACTAGGTTTATCACTCGAAATAATCGGTGCAGTTGGTTTTGTTCCTGTAGTGATAATTACCGCATTCGATGCTGCACTTGTGCCACAAGTGGTCACACAAGTTGCTGTGTAGGTACCTGCTTCACTCACTGTGATGCTTGCGCCTGTTGCATTATTACTCCATTTCACTGTACCCAAACATCCTGTTGCAGTCAATGTTGTGCTTTCATTATCACACAATGCATTTTTAAGAGCTGCTATAATTGGTGCAGTTGGTGTGCTTCCCTTGGTAATTACTAAAGGATTAGACACTACACTTTCTCCACAAACATCGCTACAAGTTGCTGTATATGTTCCTGCTGTGCTTACTGTGGTGCTCGTGCCTGTGGTATTGTTACTCCACTTCACTGTGCCTGTACAATTAGTCGCTGTTAAGACAGTTGTCTCATTATTACACAAGGCATTCTTAGTAGTTGCGATCACTGGCGCGTCTGGTGTCGTACCTTTCGTGATT
>NZ_BAAGXU010000042.1:0-583 GCF_054779675.1 Emticicia fontis | reverse complement strand
CGTACAAGTTGCTGTGTATGTGCCCGCTGTACTTACTGTGATGCTCGTACCTGTTGCATTGTTATTCCACTTAACCGTTCCTGTACAATTAGTCGCTGTCAACTCTGTAGTCTCGTTGTTACATAGACTCGTCTTGGTAGTCGCTATCACTGGTGCATTTGGCTTGCTACCAGGGTTAATCGTTACCACATTCGATGACACACTATTGCCACAATCATTGCTACATACAGCACTGTAAGTACCTGTCTGTGTTACTGTGATGCTGTTGCCTGTTGCATTGGTGCTCCATTTCACTGTACCACTACAGCCCGTTGCCGACAAGGTCGCTGTCTCTCCTGTACACAAACTAGTTTTATCACTCGAGATAGCCGGTGCAGTTGGTTTTGCTCCTGTAGTGATGGTCACCACATTCGAACTGCTCGTACCACAGATATTGCTACAGATCACACTGTAAGTCCCTTCCTTACTCACTGTGATGCTTGTTCCTGTTGAACCATTGCTCCACGTAAGACTGCCTGTACAGCCACTCGCTTTCAGTATAGTACTTTCTCCATTACATAGATTGTTCTTGTCTGCAACAACT
>NZ_BAAGXU010000041.1:0-1448 GCF_054779675.1 Emticicia fontis | reverse complement strand
AAACATGAGTCATCCCGAATTTTGGGATGACAAATAAAAAAAAGAACCTTCTGGTTAAATTTGTGAATTACTACAAACGCAAATTTTTCCCAGGAGGTCTTTTTATGTTCGCAATATTATCGAAAACCAAGAATAGTAGCAATAAGTCGGGTAATTTTCTTCTGAGTCAATCCAATCAATATCTTCAAAGCCTTCTTTATGAACTTGATACTCAAATAGATAAACGTTTAAGTCGTACCTTTTTTGATTTATTTACGGCAATTCTTGTATTCCGTAACCAAAAGATGGGCTTATTACTCAGTGAGTTAGGAGGGTATATTTGTGGTTTTGCTCATGCACCCGCAGGCACCAAACGCATCAGTAATCTGCTTCGGAGCAAGAAATGGGCGAGTAAGTTGATTGACAACTTTTTATTTGCCAAGGCCAAAGAACGCATCAAGGCCTTACAATCTGAAGGATTACGCCCCCTGTTGTTGTGGGATGACAGTCGGATAGAAAAGCCAGAATCTTGGTTTGCAGAAGGCTTATGTAGTGTAGAAAGCAGCAAGGGTAAGCGATTGATGAAAGTCAAGACAGGCTTTTATCACCCACCAGCGAGTCGGATATGTGTACCAGGCTTTCATTGGACAGCTGTATTAGTAAGTGCTTTAGGAGAAATTCCCTCAGTTTGCCAGATGAGTTGGTGGACTTCCAGAGGTAAATACAAGGAATACGCTTCTAATATCATGTTCCGCATGCTCAGAAAACTCAATGAGTCCTTGATAGTGAGAACTTTACATGTGCTTGACAGAGGCTATGCCTGTGCTTGGACAATTGAGTGGATGACTCACTTCCAACAAGACTTTCTGGTTCGATGGAAGAGAAATATCTTATTGATTCATCCTCAGAAAGGAACTAAGCAAACCTGTCAGCTTGCTCGTTCATTGAAAACCACTACCAAAAAACTTGTAGTTGATAATCAACGCAAAATCGTTAAACATGTTTGCCTAGCTTTTTGTGAAGTCGCTCATCCTGACTTCCCACAACTGCCTCTTTACCTGATTGTGGTTAGAGATAAAAAGGGTAGCCAATCACCTATGTATCTGCTTACTTGTTGTCCTGTTCTATCCAACACAGATGCCTGGCAAATGTTACATTCTTATATGCATCGCTGGAATATAGAACAGGCGTTTCGGGTAGGAAAAGCTGAATTAGGGTTAGAATCACCAAGGCTTTGGTTTTGGGAGAATAGACTCAAACTGATGGCTATTGTAACTTTAGTCTATGACTTCTTACTCTCGATGCTTCGAAATTGGAGCAGTTTTATCCCTATCCTGCTTAAAAACTGGTGTCATAGAACAGGAAATCGGTACCGATTAGCTTCGATACCGATTTACAGATTAAGATTAGCTATCTCCAATTGCTTACTCAATCTAGCAATTACTCAAAATTCGGGATGACTCATGTTT
>NZ_BAAGXU010000040.1:0-705 GCF_054779675.1 Emticicia fontis | reverse complement strand
TGCACCAACGATTGTTGCACCCAATCCAAAAGTAGTATGTGCGCCAAATACCTTGACCTTGACAGCGAGTGGATGTGGTGGCACAGTAAACTGGTCAACAGGAGCTACGGGTACAAGTTTGACTCTTTCAAGTGTAGGCACTTATAGCATTACAGCCACTTGTACGGTGGGTAGTTGTACTTCTCCAGCAAGTCAAGCCGTCACTGGTTTACAGATTGTAGCACCGCCAACGGTTAGCATTACAGGCAATATTAATTTATCATGTAATATTACCTCTGTTACCAGAACCGCTACTGGAAGTGGTATATCACCAACCTATCAATGGTCAAATGGACTAGGTACAGAAGCCACAGCTACTATTTCCTCTCCTGGAACTTATACTGTAACGGTAACTGGTAATAATGGTTGTACGGCAACATCGACTACATCTGTAACCCTTGAAAGTTCGGTGCCAAGTGCGCCAACAATCACTGCACCCAATCCAAAAGTAGTATGTGCACCAAATACCTTGACCTTAACCGCCAGTGGATGTGGCGGAACAATAAACTGGTCGAATGGTTCATCAGGTAGCAGTTTGATACTCTCATCGGTGGGCACTTATAGTATTACAGCCACTTGTACAGTGGGTAGTTGTACTTCTCCGGCAAGCGCCGCGGTAACAGGTTTACAGATTTTAACTCAGCCATCCGCGCCAACAATCACAGC
>NZ_BAAGXU010000039.1:0-2608 GCF_054779675.1 Emticicia fontis | reverse complement strand
TATCTGGCAATTGGCTGGAACGAAGTTAGAACAACCTTCTTTGCGATAAATCACGATTTCGATATCTTCATCCGGGATATTACAATTCGGGTATTGTTGCCAACGAAGTTCTACTCCTCGCTCTGAATTAGTGGCAGTCAAGCCTTTGGGTCGGGGTGGAATAACCCGTATCTGCACTGTTTTAATATCTGTTAGCTGGACCCGCGCTCGCCCCGGAAAATCTTCAACCTTAAATAATACACCATAAGGCTGCTCCCTGACGTGCATACAATTGGTTTCCCAGGTAAACTTACCGGAAGCCGGGCTGCTTTGTGTCGTATTCAATGGTGAAAAAGTGGCTTCTTTTGGTGCCACAAATTCCGTCACACCAGCGGCATCACGATTATATACACCCCCATTGGTTGTGATTCTGATATTATTATTGTCAGGATCGCGCGCAGTTACTGTAAACTCTATTTTCTGTCCGGCTTCTACGCATATATTAGCAGGAATGGTGAGTAAGGGTCGCTTATTAGGTGTTTCTACCACAATAATCTGCATATCCCGGGTTATCTCCCCTATTTTGGTATACGAACCATTGGCACCCTTTCGCCATTCTTCTACAATAAAGGCCACATTGACCTGATACTGATTAACGGCCAGTTTACCAGGAGCATCCCAGATCAAATCTCCTGTAATGGCATCTATCCTGAAAAATGAGGGGCCTGATTTATCTTCCATTAGTCTTGCATCTCCCAGATTTGCAGGGTCTATATACCCCTGAGCAAATACCCCACCGTTTGAGCCATCAGTGGCTCCTTTCTTAGGAGCAGTCAATCGAAAAGCCAAACTATCGCCATCAGCATCAAATGCACCCGGATTATGAATAAATCTTTGTCCAACACTTGCGGTATCAACAGGAATATTTAATAAAACAGGGGTATTATTTAAGCCCAGCGCCCCGTTTACAACAATGGTGGTTTCTACAAAGAAACTTATCTGTTCTGTTGGTGCCATTAGATTGACCGTATTGGCATTCCGGTTGATAATCGCACAAGAGATTGTATAGCGCCCCTGTGCCGGAAAAGTAAATGTGGTATCGTAGACGTTACACATGGTTCCTGAATTAATCAGAAACTTCTTTGTCCGTTTTACATCATATAAGGGGACACCCGGTACACCAAACCAGAATTGGGATGTATTGGCAGCCTCATTGGCTTGTATACCATTAATCTGGTCAGTATAAGTAGTGAGCGTAACCCGGTAGGTGAGCGTAGTTGTCGAAATTCTTTTAGCAGTTATTTCGCCTGCGCGTAAGTGTGAGGCTTGTACTTTTGGCAGTATTGACAAGCTAACAATCAAAAAAAGTAAAGTAAATTTTAACAGTCGCATAGGCCTTGTTTTCAAGTAGTTCTTTATATATGAACGAACGAAATTCTATGCGTTGTGTATAAGAGAGGCAGAATTTTAGAGATATGAGATTAAATTTTCTTTATATAGACCACCCGTATCAATCAAGCTACTTTACTGACTTGAACCAATTTCTCTAAACTCTTATGAAATCTCCACGGAACAGCAATCTCACGGCTGGTACGCGCAATTCTAACCTGATACCCTCTGGCATTGCCTTCTACCTTGAGAATACCACGTATATTCACAATGATACTTTTGTTCAGGTGAATAAATTGCGGGTTTGCCGAGAGCTCTTTTTCCACATCAGCATGAATCGTCGTTTTTTCAATTCCCATAAAATTCTGCCAGTATATATCAGCCGAATCTTTAGCCGTTTCGGCATAGATAAACTGATTAGGCAAAAGACTTAATCTTTCAGTTTTCTCACCTAATACCAATACTGACAGCGTTTGTCCGGAATCTGATTTTGCTAATATATGTAATGCCTGATTAATTAATTCGGCACAGGCGGCAAATTTTTTCTGAAATACCTTTTGCTGAATAAAAGTAGTTACAATAACAGGAATAATACTTAGCGCAAAGACTTTAAGTATATCACGTATTTTGAAAGTAATGATATGCAATATATTACCGTAAATGACCATGAGAGAAGTAATAAGCAATACCATAGCCAAAAAGTGGAGCGATTGCCGGGCAATAGTCCAGTTTTGCTTGTTATAAAACTTAGGGAAAAGGGTAGGTAATGCAAATTTGATTATCAGCATAGCAAAGAAAGCTACTCCTCCGAAACCTAATAGCAATTCAGTTTTTTGTTCATGATTAAATAAATCAAGACCAAAGGGTTGTATACCTACTGCTATAATCGCTACAAACAGCCCCACTAAAGATGAAATTAAAAGACCACGCCAGGAACGGATAGAGGTTGCCATTGGTAGCCGGAAAGCCTCGTTCAGGGCTAGTATTTGTTCTCTGACAAAATTTAGGATATGGCTACTCGTAATAGAGATGGCACGTAAAATGTTCATCGGTTAATTCGGTAATAAAGCTCGTTCAAGCAGACGTTTTTTGATAAAAAAACTCAAAAATTATACCATTGCGCTGCTTAAACAGATAACTCTACAGCAAATATAAATAAAATATCAGTATTTATCTCAATAACTCAATCCATCCCTTGACTGTTGTCGGAACTTCATCTTTTTTATCCAATCGCTGTAAG
>NZ_BAAGXU010000038.1:0-536 GCF_054779675.1 Emticicia fontis | reverse complement strand
GCATGATTTCGTTGTGTCCAACTCTTAAAATCACTTAGATAATTCTTATACTGCTCTTGCAATCTCTTACCATTCACTCCGTAATAAGTAGCAATACTTTGCGTAGCATCTGCATTAGAATCGATTGATAGCTTTTAAAAAAGCAGCAAACTCGTTTGTCATGCGAGTGCCGTCTGCTACCAAATCCCAGTTCCGATATACTACTTTTTCAAGGGTATGGCTATACCATCTGCGTCGCTTGATATGTAGAAAAACTTTATGTCCTCTGATTGGAAAATCCTGAACTGTAATCTCTTCAAAGAAACCTTTTGACTCCAATTTCTGATTCTGAAATTCTTTAGGTATCTGATTAATCTCCTGTAGATATAAATGCATTACTTCTGAGCTCGTATTGTAGGAAGTAAGCTCAAAATTCTCAATTATAAGCGCTGGTAGTAATAACTTTAAAATATCTCTGTAACTCTCTTGCATCTGTCTCTTCTTAAAATGCAAAGGTCAAGATTATTTTACTTCCCCACAACTTTTAGGGTTGATCC
>NZ_BAAGXU010000037.1:756768-856246 GCF_054779675.1 Emticicia fontis | reverse complement strand
GCTATCTCCAATTGCTTACTCAATCTAGCAATTACTCAAAATTCGGGATGACTCATGTTTTGTTGGCTGTGATTGACCTGGATTTAACAAGTGCAGCTTTATCACACTTAATGTGAAAGACCAGGCTGCAACATGGTAAAAGTATTCACATTAAGTGTGATTAACCTGATAGTGTTACAGCCTGGTCTATCACATTTTGAAATGTGAACAACCTGAGTACATTGAATTAAACTTCATCACATTTAGTGTGAAAAAGCCAGGGATAAAAAGCACTGTTGGTTCACACTAAATGTGATTATCCGGCGAACAATATATGCAGCTGATTCACATTTGAAAATGTGAGTAATCAGGAACGAATAAAACTTGCAAATTCACACTTCATAATTTATCTTTGTGTGATAGATCGATACTTAATTATGCAGAATTTTTCACAGTTGGTTTTATCCCTTTTCCCGAACATAGGGCTATTAGATAAAGGTTTTGAGGAACACGGTTTTTGCGTTGTTAAAGGGCCTGAAAAATTTCTTGGTGGAGATATAAGAAACTTTACACCAATAGCAAATAGATTTGATGGTGTAATAGGCGGTTCACCTTGTCAGGATTTCTCAGTTTTAAGAAGAACCGAACCAACGGGAAACGGTATAGAAATGCTGGGTGAATTTGGTCGGGTCGTTTTACAGTCGAATTGTGATTGGTTTTTGCTGGAAAATGTTCCGGCAGTTCCTGACATTGTTATTGATGGATACTATATACAACGGTTTTCATTATCTCCCAACGACTTAGGATTTGAGCAAAGCAGAAGACGGCATTTTCAATTTGGTTCAAAGTATGGTTATATTTTAGATATTGAAAAGCAGGAATATTCAGGTAAAAAGGAAAGATGTTTAACAGCCACAGAGGGCAAACAGCAGGATAGAAGAACATGGAAAGATTTTCTATTATTACAAGGTTTACCGCTTGATTTTGAATTAGAGGGTTTCACCCGTGAAGCACGTTATAGAGCCGTTGGAAATGGTGTACACGTAGGCGTAGCTAAAGAAATAGCAAGATTGATAAAAAAGGCATTATTAGCCGAAACCCCGAAAACCTTTGCAAATTATAAAACTTGTCCGTGTGGGTGTGGTGCAGTACTTACTGGGAAACAAAAAGCGAGTTCAGCAACTTGTAGGAAACGGTTAGAAATGTTAAGGAAAAACCCTAAAACTGTGAATGTACCGGTATCATTTGCCCCGGCATTTTCACACTAAATGTGAATGATCCTGGTATAATAATCTCAGGTCACTCACACTTAACAGAAAAGCCCGATTTTGTCGGGCTTTTTTGTTTATGGCACTTATATAATTAATAATTTAAATTACCTTTGTAACCTTTTTTAGTCACAGCAAAACATATACTAAAATAGCCTGTCAATTGACGGGCTATTTTGTTATAAATTTTACTTGAATGTATATACAATTAAGAATCCAAGACCAGAGGCGCAACCAGAGCAGGGCTATTAATACATATCATCTTGTTCAATTCTACCTTTTTTCGGGTATTCACCATTTACTTTAAATCTCAGGGCTAAAAACTTTACATTGCGTTTTTCTCGAATGCTTATCCCCTGTAAAAGGCTGCCCCCAATGTTAATGTTTCCGTTTTCCTTTTCTTCAACCTGAATCACTCCATTTGCCCCAATTTTGCTTGCTTCCTTTCGCATATCTCCATAAAGGTCGGCATCAGCATCAGCGTCTTTTATTTCGATTATAGCGATGCGTTCATGTTCAGCAGGCAATTCTTTTTCATTAAGAAATATCTTAACATCTCGCGGGCTGATAGGGTAAAGCTTTTGATAATTATCTAAACGATTCACATATAAAGCAGGAGCGCAGCTATTAAATAGTAGGGCGACAGCAATAAGTACTTTTTTCATTGATTCGGCAGTTGTTTTTTAGTTTTTTAATATGCAAAATAAAGTAAAGAAATAATTAAGCAAGCTAGGTTAAAGTATTTACTTTAATCTCTATATAATCATTTTTAAATCTATTAAAAATAATCACTTTATCAAATTTGGAATCATAAGTATCTGTCAATAAATCATTATCAATATCTGAATAATCGCTAGCTTCACCAATACCACTAACAATGAGTAACAACCATAATTTTTCTACATTACCATTACCTCTGTAATTGTCAGCTTTTTTTTCTTTTTCTAAAACTTTAGGGAATATTATATCTTTTGTTAATAAATTTAAAGCGTAAAATGATGATACAACAATAGAAAACTCATTGTGAGGATAAACTATCAGGTTTTTAATAAATTTACCTGAGGATTTCTTGTCCTTGATTAGATTAAATAATTCATTTTTAACATCTTTGACATTACTTTGATACATGACATAAGGGTAAAAATCTACTGAATAAACTCCTGAAATAGTAGGATTATTAATCTTTAAATCTCTTTCAATTTCACGAAAAATCCTCTTTAATATACCATCAAATTTTCTATGTTGCTGACTTGTAATCAACTCTGTCAATTCAATACCAATATTATTTACCCCGTCATTTAATATAAAGTCTGGCCTTTCTCTATTTCCATCTACAATATTTAGATTATAGTTATATGAATAAATAAAATATCCTAAATCTGTTAATTCCAGTTTATTTTTATTTTTTTCTTTACCAGACATGGATGAAGCATCAATTTTTTTATTCCAAAATTCAATTTTATTGTTTATTAATTTAGCTTTTAACTCCTCTTCTTCTTCTCTTCTTTGTAGAAATAGTTTAAAATCCTCAATATCTTCCATATAATTATGATTTTACAAATTCTTAATTAGAGTATCAAATACAGATACTTAATTGTCCAATACCATTCTAAAGTTAAGAATTTCAGGAATAGTATGCACAAATGTCAAAAAATCTTGACAACAGCTTTTTGTTCATAGTTTTTAATATTATTACTTATTTAATAAATTCTCCAAAATAGTATCATCATATTGCCTATAATGCTTTAACTGCTTAGTCGTACTATGACCTAATTGATAAGCCGTTTGTTCGTCTGTGTGCAATTCCTTATTTACAGATATATTCGTAAATGTTTTACGACCTCTTTTAGTTGTCAGGTGCGTTTTTATCTTTAAGCGTCTGGCAACTTCCTGAATATTGCGGTTTACATTTTGAGAGTTTTTATACTTTGGCATATTGCTAATACTTCCGTATTTCTCCAAAATCATCAAGGCAGAATCTTTTAGAATAGGGCTGGCTATATTTACATTATCCGTATCATATCTATCTGTTTTATCCCTTTCGTGTTTAATCATCAATTTGCCGTTTCGCTCAATCAGGTTTTCATCTGTAAGCATTAAATAATCACAATAGTCTATTGCAGTGCCACACAAAAACAAAAATATATCTACTGCCTTTTGTTCCTTATCTGATAAATCCTTAGCGGTTTGCAGTAGTTTTAATTCGGCATCGGTTATGCCCTTATTATCGTGCTTTTCTGAATAGTTTAATTTAAGGCTTAGCAAAGGATTATGTTTAATGTGCTTTTTTAAAACAGCATAATCTAATACAGCCGACATAAAACTTACATGGCAATTACAATAGTTTTTAGAGTTTTTAATCACGTGCTTAAAGTAAAATTGAAATTCTTCCACGAAATCAAAATCTAGTTGAGACGGCAAAAATTTAGGCTGTTTAATAATACCCAGATACGTAGAAATAGTATTAATATAGGTATTGTTGTTTTTTATTGTTCTATCTGATGCTCCCGCTTTTTTCTTATTTGCCACCACTTTATGAGCCAATTCTATAAAAGTAGTTTTGTCTTGTATTACAGCTACTTTCGTTTTCTTCGCTTCGCTTTTGGTTTCTAAATAGATAGACTTAATCAAATTGGCTGTTATTGGTTTAGAATCGTCTTCTAAATCGCTTTTGATTTTCCTTAGTAGATTTTCAGTTCTGTTAATCTCCCGCCGTACCACGTCGGCAAATTCGTCATTCGTTGTTTTCTTTTTTGGTTGCCAATTTTTGGCAATTACTTTGATACCTGTTGAGAATGGCACGCATCCAGAGCCATTGATAGTAACTGTACAATAAATTGAAGTCTGACCCGATTTGTTAACAGCGTCGTTTCTTCTGATGTAGAAACACAAATCCATTTCGTAGATTACATAATTTTTTGCATTGTAGATTGGTTTTAATTGACTAAAACCATGAATCCTAACAATGTTAGTACCGACTATGTTAGTAAAGAGATTTGACAGGCAAAAACAGGTATTTTTACCTAATTGTGAAGTAAGGATAATAAAAAAAGCCCTAAAATTAGGGCTTTTAAATCGCTTATTTAATTAATTGTACCCAGAGCCGGAGTCGAACCGGCATGCCCGTGAAGGCATTGGTGTTTGAGACCAACGCGTCTACCGATTCCGCCATCTGGGCATTTACTTCGGTATTCTTTCGAATTGGGACTGCAAAGGTAAGGGTTTGAGTTTACAATTCAAAATTCATTTTAAAAAAATATTGAGTGATTGAGCAATTTAGTGATTGAGTGATTAAATAAAAAAAAACAATCACTCAATCGCTCATTCACTCAATCACTAAATTCTTACAATCTCCGCCCCTATCGCATTCAAACGGCCATCGATGTTCTGGTAGCCTCTGTCTATTTGTTCGATGTTGTCGATAATGCTGGTGCCTTCGGCTGATAGGGCTGCTATCAGTAGGGATACGCCGGCGCGAATGTCTGGTGAGGTCATGCGGATGCCTCTGAGTTTATGTTCGCGGTTTAAGCCGATTACGTTGGCACGGTGTGGGTCGCAAAGGATAATCTGCGCGCCCATGTCGATGAGTTTATCGACAAAGAACAGGCGGCTTTCAAACATCTTCTGATGAATCAATACCGTTCCTTTGGCTTGTATGGCCGTTACCAGTACAATTGAAATCAAGTCTGGTGTAAAGCCCGGCCAGGGTGCATCGTAGATAGTCAGGATAGAGCCATCAATCAATGAGCTGATTTCGTAATGGGTTTGTGCCGGAATATGAATATCGTCTCCGCGGAATTCCATCTGGATTCCCAGTTTCTTGAATACATCCGGGATAATCCCTAATTCTGGTATACGGCAGTTTTTGATGGTGATTTCTGACTGGGTCATAGCCGCTAAGCCAATAAAACTACCAATCTCAATCATATCAGGCAACATGGTGTGTTCGCAGCCGTGTAGTTCTTTTACGCCTTCGATGGTGAGTAAGTTTGAACCTACGCCTGTGATTTTCGCTCCCATGCTGTTCAGCATCTTGCTCAATTGTTGCAGGTATGGCTCGCAGGCTGCGTTGTAGATAGTGGTTGTTCCTTCGGTCATTACGGCGGCCATCAATACATTGGCTGTACCCGTTACCGAAATCTCGTCCATCCACACATAAGCGCCTTTCATTTTCGAGCCTTCTACGGTATAGAATGCGTCATTCGGGTCATAGATAAATTCTGCGCCTAATTTCTGGAAACCTGTAAAGTGGGTATCCAACGGACGGCGACCGATTTTGTCTCCTCCCGGACGAGGGGCTTTCCCTTTTCCAAAACGGGCAAGCATCGGCCCTAATAACATGATAGACCCGCGCAAAGCCGAGGCTTTGTCTTTGTATTCGGGGGTTTCGAAATAATCAAAATTAACATCTCTTGCTTCGAAGCGATACGAGCCTGCGCTTAGTTTTTCGCATTTTACACCCATATCTGCCAACAACTCGATGAGTTTGTTGACGTCTCTGATGTCTGGAATATTATTGATTATGACAGGTTCTTTGGTCATCAACACGGCGCATACAATTTGTAGTGCTTCGTTTTTTGCCCCCTGCGGTATAATTTCTCCTTGTAGTTTCTTTCCTCCTGTTATTTTAAATGATGCCATATAGATGAAGTATCAAGCTATTGTTTTTGAAAAGCACGAATGTATTTTAACGTCTTTTGTTGTTGTTTCTATTGTTATTGTTGTTTCTATCATTCCGGTCGTTTTTATAACCACCGCTGAAGTTTTTATTGCGGTCGCGGTTATCGCCGCCACCACGGTTGCGGTTGGTGTCTCTGTCGCGGTTATCACGGTCGTTTCTGTTATGGGTATGGCCACCGTGTCCGCCGCCTTGTGCCTGTTGCGGCTGCGGGATACGCTGACGGCTACCGTTTCCATCTTTCGGCGAAGACTCCATCAATCCATCGCGGCGAAGGGCGTCAATCTCTGACTGGAATCTAAAGCCGGATAATTCCAGAATCTGTTGCAGACAATCGTCTGTTTCGATGGTATCTTTGTTCCAGGTCTGATAGAAGTTTTTCATCAGACGCACCATGTATGAGATAAACGCCTTGCGGTCGTCAAGGTCTTCGGTTATCATGGCTTTCAGTATCAGTAATTCGAGATTACGGCCATAAAAACGGTGTTTCAGGTGGTGTTGGTTGTATGGTACCAACATCGGTTTTTTTCCTAAAATCTCTTTTGGAGGAGCCGGGAAAGGGCTGTCTACGTCGAGGTCAAAGTTGGCGATAATGTAAAGGTCATCCCATAGTTTTTTAGAATAGTCAATACCTTCACGCATATTTGGGTGAATCTGACGCATCAATTCTACAAGAATATGGGCATATTTAGTCCGTTGCTCTTTATCGGGCAGACTAATGATGTAATCGGTTAATTTCTGGATGTTGCTACCGTATTCTTTCACGATATATTAAAATGTAAAGAGTGATGATATATAAAGCCTGTAAAGGTATTTTTTGTTTTCGTAGAGATGCAGCGGTCGCGGTGCGATGCATTACGTCTCGTTGGCCTATTAGGCCTAATATAGTTAATTTATGTAGAATGTCTTGAAAGGATACGTAATTATTTCATCCAAACGTCTCTACAAAAACATTTGGCTAAAGCCGATAAGGTATTTGCTTTTCATTTTACCCCCATTTGAAAATGGGGGCAATTGAATAAAATGTTTTCTTCTTCAATTGCCTCCTGCTTTAGCTGGAGGAGTAGGTCTAAATTAGAGAATCAAATTGGCTTTAGCCGAACCATTCGTTCACAAAATAAAACACAATTGATTAACAATCCAATATACGAATATAATGTTAAATAAATAACCAAATGGTTATGTACAGCAAAAGTAACAAAAATTAGCCGTTGGGTTAAATTTTTATCTAATTTTGAACATAAATTTCAAAACTGATTTTAGATGTATTTGAAAAACGCTGCTTTCTATCTTATAATCTATGCTTTCCTGAGTGGTTGTAGTAAAAAAGTTACCCAGCAATTTGTTTCCAAGTCTCCCGGGCCTAAACGTGAGTTTCGGGCGGTGTGGGTAGCTACGATTGAAAATATCGACTGGCCTTCCCGCAAGGGCTTACCGTCAGAAACCCAGCAACAAGAATTCAGAACGCTTCTCGACCGACAAAAAAGCTATGGCATGAATGCCGTGCTGGTGCAGGTACGCGCCGCGGCCGATGCCTTTTATGCCCGCAGCAAAGAACCGTGGTCGGAGTGGTTGACAGGCGAACAAGGCAAAGCTCCAGAGCCTTTTTATGACCCCATGATATTTATGATTCATGAAGCCCACCAGCGCAATCTGGAGTTCCATGCATGGCTGAATATGAATCGGGGGGCGCAAAAAAATGCTAAAAGTATAATACAAGACCACCTGATTAATACCAAACCTGAGTGGTTTATGAGCTACGGGGGCTACAAACTCTTTAATCTTGGTATACCGGAAGTGAGGGCGTATATCACCGAAGTAGTGCTGAATATCGTGCGGAATTATGATGTGGATGGGATTCATTTTGATGATTATTTTTATCCGTATACGATTGCCAATGAGAAGTTGAGAGACGAAGATACTTTCAGAAAATACAAGAATGGATTCAGCAATATCGAAGACTGGCGACGGAATAATGTAGACTTAGTAATTAAGGGCATCAGCGATGGAATTAAGGAGATAAAGCCCAAGGTAAAGTTTGGGATTAGCCCCGTAGGTGTGTGGCGGAATGCTTCTGTTGACCCGAGTGGTTCGCAGACACAAGGCGGGCAGACATCTTACGATAACCTCTATGCTGATACCAGAAAATGGATACAAAAAGGCTGGATTGATTATATTGCGCCGCAGATATATTTTAGCTTTGAGTTTGGCAAAGTGCCTTATGGGGTATTGGCCGAGTGGTGGACGAAGCACAATTACCAGCGACATTTATATATTGGCCATGGTGTATACCGGGTAAAAGCAGGCAGTAATGAGGTTGGTTGGGAAAAGGCGAATCAGATACCGCGACAAGTACGCTACAACCGCAGTAAACCACAGATTTCGGGGAGTATTTTTTATAGTGCCAAGCCTTTGAGCAGGAATGAACTATCGGTGAATGATTCGCTTAGAAACATGTATTATTATCCGGCGCTCCCTCCTACTATGCCCTGGAAAGACAATGTACCGCCTAATGCGCCCGAGAATGTCATAGCCAAAAAAGTAAATGATTTCGGGATGCTCATTAGCTGGGATGCCCCTGCGCTTCCGGCAAAAGACGGTGATGAGCCGACGGCTTTCATTGTCTATCGGTTTGAGAAAAATGAAAAAATCAACCTCGACAATTCTTCAAAAATCATTGGCATTATCAGAAATGAAGGGATGTTAGGGTATACTGATAAAAAATATGAATCGGGTAAATCTTATACGTATGTGGTTACCTCACTTGATCGGTTAAATAATGAAAGTGGGATGAGTAATGTGGTTTTAGTAAAATAAGGAATTCAGAATATTTCAATGAACGTAATAAAAAAACAAGCCTTTCTTAGTACTATTTTCTCGTATGGGGGAGTATTGGTGGGCTTTATTTCACAGTTTTTTATATTTCCCAATTTTTTCAAGAAAGAAGAAATCGGCTTGCTGAATGTACTGCTTTCATATATGTACGTGATGGTGCAGCTATCTTCGCTGGGTTTCAATGCGGCGGGAAGTCGCTTTTTTGTTCATTTCAGAAATGCGAAAGAAGGGCATAGAGGCTTTCTGTTTTTAGGTATATCGATTGGCGTGGTGGGCTTTCTGATATGTAGTATAGGTGTATTCTTTCTGAAAGACTGGATGATTGCCAGCAAAGGAAAAACCAACCTGCTAGCGGCCAATTTCTACTTTCTTTTGCCCATTACCTTTGCCACATTGCTATTTAACCTGTTTGATAACTACGCCAAAAACCTGTATGAAACCGTAACGGGCACGTTCTTATCACAGTTTCTGCAACGTTTTCTGATTATGGCTTCGTTGTTTCTGGTGGTTTTCAATGTCCTTGATTTCTCTCAATATATCTGGGTGTGGGTACTGGCGATTTCTTTGTATCTGGTGCCGATGGTCTGGAAGGCTACACAGCTGGACGGGTTTTCGTTGAAACCTGATTTTTCAATTATGACGCCCGGTTTTACGAAACAATTTGCTACTTATAGTTTCCTGACTATACTGACGGGTTTTTCGTCGATGATTATTCTGTATATTGATAAAATTATGCTGGCTGAAATCTCGACTTTGCAGGAAACGGGGGTGTATAGTACGGCAGCTTTTTTTGGGAGTGTAATGGGGATGTCGTTGGTGGCTTTAAACAAAGCTTCTGCCCCTATCATCGTAGATTCTTTTGCCGCCAATGATTTAAAAAATATAGACACCATCTACCGCAAAAGCTGTACGACCTCATTGATTGTAGGTTGCTGGATTTTCTTAGGTATTTACTTAAATATTGATAACTTATTCGAGTTTCTTCCGGCTGATTTTGAGGGGGGGAAATGGGTGATTATTATTCTGAGTCTGGGCAAGTTATTTGATTTGGCTACTGGTCTGAATGGTACGATTCTGGCACTTTCGCCTTATTATCGTTACGATACCTATATCATGATTAGCCTGATTGGGTTGACGGTATTGCTGAACTGGCTATTGATTCCTCTCTATGGCATGAATGGGGCAGCCTTTGCGCTGGCTATCGCCACGGTTTATTATAATGCTGTTCGCTATGCATTCTTATGGTGGAAACTCGGCATGCAACCTTTTACGATTGATATTCCGAAAGTATTGTTGATTATGGTTGCGGTGGGTCTGGCTGTGAGTCTGATACCTGTAACCGGAGGCACTAAATTCAAAACGGTCATTGACATTGGCTACCGTTCTACGGCCATTACGCTGATTTATGGGGTGATTATCTACTGGAGTAATATTTCTCCTGAATTGAACGGGGCAATGAATAGCCTCTGGAAAGCGGTTGTTGGGTTTGGGAGGAAATCGTAGATATTTTGAAGGATTGGTTTGTGTAAAATAACAAATCTAAATAAATAATCCATTATCGTAGAGACGACATGCTGGCGTCTCCATAGGCCTGTGAGCATCAGATAATTATCTACTATGTTTTATCTCTCCAACTAAAAATTTTGGATTGCATAGACCCTAGGAGACGCCAGCATGTCGTCTCTACGATGAAGGATTGTTATTAGTTATATCTATAATTCTTTAATTTGATACCGTAGCCTTCTCCAAGGTATAAACCTTGCCCGAACTATAGTTCAGAATATACAACTCCTTATTAGCGTCTTCACCAAAGGCAGAAATACTACTGACGTTGGCGATTTTATCGCCGCTATCAGTGGCTTTTGAGCCGTTGTATCTAATAGACCAGAGTTTGCCGCTTACGTAGTCGCCGAAGACGTATTTTCCTACCAGATCAGGGAGTTTTTTGCCTCTGTAAACGAAGCCTCCAGTTACTGAACGTCCTTTGTAACCTTGTCGGTAGCTCCATACAGGTGCTACCAGATTGGCTTGTTCGCAATTACTTGTCGAGTCAAAGCAATCGTCTCCTTCTTTTATGCGCCATCCGTAGTTGCCGCCTTTTGTAATGATGTCTACCTCTTCTACTTCGTTTTGCCCTACATCGGCTACCCAAAGATTGTTGGTGGCTTCGTCAAAGCTGAATCGCCACGGGTTACGCAAGCCATAGGCGTAGATTTCTTCTCTGAAACCCTCTGTATTGCCTGCATACGGATTGTCTTTCGGTATACCATATCTATCTTCCATATTCACATCTATGCGCAGAATTTTACCCAAGAGATTTTTGCGGTTCTGTGCTCTGTATTGTGGGTCTCCGTAACTACCGCCATCACCTGTGGCGATGTAGAGGTATCCGTCGGCACCGAAGGCTAATTTACCACCTTTGTGATTGGTGTAAGGCTGTTCGATAGTCAAGAGGATTTTTTCGCTGCTGGCATCGGCTACCTGTGAGCCGGAGTTTACTTTAAATCTTGAAATGACGGTCTGGCGAGAGGGTGAATTACGGTTGTAGTTCACATAAAAATAGCCATTTGTTTCAAAATTCGGGTGAAAGGCTAGTCCGAGTAAACCCATTTCGCCATTCATGTCTACACGGGCATCAATGTCTAAAAACACAGAAGCCTGCGAGGCTGTTGACACATTGTCAAATACTTTGATAACCCCTTTTTGCTCAACGACATATACTTTGTTGGTACCATCGTAGGCATGGGTAAACTCAACAGGCGAACTGAAAGTCAGGTTCGGAAAGGCTACTATTGCCTGATACTGTCCTGCAATCTGATTAGACGTTGAATCGTCTGCTTTTCCGATTGGGTCGGTATCTGAATCACAACCAACTATAATGGAGGCACTGGTGGCAGCAAGGGCGATAAAAATGATTAGTTTTTTCATATAAGTGAGGGATTTTAAAAATAACGACCGAAACAGCCAATTAATTTAGACTATGCCCAAAATATATAAAAATAGTGTGCCAGAGTGGTTTGTAGTTATTGGAAAATTCTTGTATAAGCAAATGGGTAGTTGTAGAAATGGCTTTTTACTGACTATGCCCATTTGCTACGACCCCTGTCAGCGACTGAAACGGTCCGCCGCGCGGTCGCCGGCTAAGATAACAATGGTATTTTACTACATTGTCCTACTTAATCCGGCACATATGTTAAATAATTCCTTAGACTAATTTCTTTAATATCAAATAGGCTTATTAAAAAGATAAAAGCGGCATTTGCCGCTTTTATCAGGTATTAAGCTTTGTAAATAGATTATTTTATGGTTTTGAGTATCCTGTTTTATCAGATAAATATAATTTATGAGTATCAGTATCAACACGATAAAGAACATCACTTTCTTTTACAATATTACTTGAAAACTTGGTTCCGTATTTAGTAAGAGGCTGTGGGTAAATAAATACCTGATTAGCCTTAGCGCCAAATGAAGAATAATTAGTATCAGTAAATCCAAATGCATCTAAATTATATATTATACTGGCATAGTAAGCATGCATAAATGGTGCGGTTGTATTTGAATTGGCAGAAATTTTCGCTGGGTCTTCTGTTGCTATTGCGGCAATTTTAAAGTTACGATTTTTTTGAAATTCCTTGGCTTTTTGCCCCCTACTAATAGTTTCAGCTAATGATCTATATGCTCCATGTCCATAGCCAAAAGATTCAAGCAGAATATAATCATTATTATTAATTTTCACATCATTACCTGACAAAATATCGTCAAGATTCCAAGCATTTACAAAAACTGATAACCCCTTTGTGTGAGCATAATCTATAATAAAATTTTGTCTAGCTCTGGAAACTTTAAAATCTGAACCCATATCGTCAGCGAAAACGCCATAAACTCCTATTGCGCTGATACCATTAATGGCTTCTTTAAGTTTTGCTTCACTCAAATTCTGAATAGTTGTACTCGCATCTAGATATAAGAAAACTTTTTTACCTGCTGCTTTCAGTTGTGCAATTACCTCCTTAGTTTTTTGATAATCAAGATGACTAGTTTTCCAAAGATTATCTCCAAAAACAATTACATCAAAATTTTTATATACTTCACTTACAACGCGATTAACATCTCCATTAGCGCCATTAATCACGTCTGTCCAGGAGTAAACAATAGCTAATCTTTCTGGAGTCTTAATAGTTTCGTAAGTTGGGGCAGGTTCATCGTTTCCTTTTTTACAAGAAGCTAACGAAAAACAAATTGAAGTTAAAAGGCTAAGAGATAATAATCTAATTACTCCTCTTTTTGGGTGACATCGGTTTTCCATGGATTTAATATTTATGATTATCCTTTGTTGGAAATCCTTTCTAATTTAAAAAAAATACAAATAGTATGCAAGCATAATATTTGTATTTTTTTCGCACGGAACCAAAATTCTTTCTTCTATTAAAAAAAATCTTAATTTATTTATATTTGCTCCAACTCCCTCGACAACTCCTCCAATTCCTTCAAATCTTCCTTAAACCCTTCACTTTTACGATTCTTAAAAGCGCCCAGCTTAAAGGCTAAATAATAGACAAGCAAGCAGATAACCATCGGGATAAGGGTATCTATCAGGGCGGCAGTTAAATCTTTTTTCGCCAGTTTATTGGGTAAAAAAGACAAGGTTGCCAGACAGCCCGAGGCGAGCATCAGGATGCCGAACCAGCCTTCCAGTTTTTTGTTTTTCTCGTATTCTTTGATGACGTGGTTCAGAAATGCACCTAAGGTGGTGCTGTTCATATCTACATTTACGATGGTATTGCTTCGGTAAATGGCTACTAATGCCATGAGAATACCGACTGCCAGAAAGCCATAAGGCACAAACTGGATTGGGTAGATGAAATCAAAAGGGTTACCCAGAAAGATGGCACCTAATACGATTAATTCTATTACCATCAGAATAAAGAAGAAGACATTCTCCCGTTTGATTTGTGCGACTCTTGACCGTGAACGCTCTTTAATCATCCCTACAATCATGCGCTCGGTGAGTTGTTGAGAGGTTTGCAATTTCTGGTCGTAAACTTTCCATGCCGATTTTAAATCATCTAAGTTCATATTCCGTTCGATTTAATGAGTTTTTCTAATTTGATTTTAATTCTGTTGATTCTTACCCCTACGTTTGAGTTGGTGATACCAATGATTTCGGCGATTTCGTCATAGCTTTTATCTTCCAGATAGAGCATGATGATGGCCTTTTCAATCTCTGATAGTTTTTCGATGGCCTGTCGTAACAAGCCCAAATCCTCACTATCAGATTGGTATAAGTTCATATCCGGTATCTGCAATTCGCTGGCTGATATGGCGCTTCTTTCGGGCTTTCTGCTTTCTTTTCTGAAATTAGAAATAGCAGTATTCAGCGCCACTCTATACAACCAGGTAGTGCTTAGCGACTCTTTTCTGAAACTGGCGTAAGACGTCCACAACTGCAAAACAATCTCCTGGAAAAGGTCTTTTTTATCGTCGTCGTCACGACAATACAAATTACATACTTTGTAAATGAGGCCTCGGTTTGTATTAATCAATTGAATAAAATCCTTTTCCATTCGCTGATGCATTGTTTAAACAATTAGTCGTGGGATGAGTAAAAAACTTACATCGGTTGGGATATTTTTTTCAGGTTGGCTTTAGTGTAAATAAATCCTTATTATTTTTGCGGTACTACATCTAATATATCTAAACTACATGAGGCTCTATTTTACCATTATTTTTCTAATAGCTGTTTATACAAATCTTTCTGCGCAGACAATCACACAGGAAGTATCTAAAATTTCATTCGTGAAGGAAGATTATTTCCGCAATAAAGATAATAGCCTTATTTCTTTTATTAATTACCGGATTTATAACTACCCCGATTCAAGCCACAGTACTTATTCATTGGTTATATCAACTGTTGAGGCAAAAAAAGTTGAAGTAGGCAGTTCAAGTGGCGCATCTGTAGCGAGTGCAGGCGGAATTATGGGCTTAGGATTCTCATTTAATACTTTCTATTCTAATCAGGTGCTGGAAGGCGTATGTGAGGTAAAAGAGACAGATTTACCTAAACTTGTCGAAAAATTCAATTCTATACTCAGTACAACCGGAGAGTATAAAATAGCATTAGCTAAACAAAAGGTATCCTCTTTATTAATTACAGAGGTTTTTAACAATCTGACTTTTGGAAGTGAGATAAAAGCCAATGGTGTAACGTACTATTTCAAGATTGATAAAGCTGCTTTTATTCTGACAGAAGCAGATTTTTTTCAGATCGCCAAGTTTATAGCAAAGGTAAAAGTCAATAAATAGCAATCGCTACCAATTGTTTTTATAAGGGTGACTGATACACTTGTGAAAGTTATGCCAAAATTTTCCGTAATTCGCATCCATTACGGACATAATTAAGCGACATTTTCTTGAAAATTCTTCTCATAAATACCGACGATAGCATGGGTGGCGCAGCCATTGCCAGTTTAAGATTATTGTCGGTACTAGAAGACGAACGCGACATAGAAGCCAGGCTACTGGTGCAGGAAAAGAAGCGTAACCGGCCTGATGTAGTGCCTGTTGCCCAAAGCTGGTTGGAGAAGAAAAAGGCATTTGCCCGTTTTGTGGCCGAGCGTTTGTATTTTCGTCAGTATGAGAAAAACAAGGAAGTGCGCTTTGCTTTTTCGCCTGCCAATACGGGTATTGATATTTCGCAGCACCCACTGGTACAAGAGTCTGATATTCTGCATTTACATTGGGTAAATTTCGGCTTTCTTTCTATCAATTCTCTCAAAAAAATATTCAGTCTGGGTAAACCTATTGTCTGGACATTGCATGATATGTGGGCGTTTACGGGTGGCTGTCATCACAGCGGCGATTGTGAGCATTATCAGGCACATTGCGGGAATTGTCTGCCTTATCTGCGCAACCCTTCGCCCAATGATTTATCGGCAAAGGTGTGGCAACGCAAAAATGAAATCTTTGGTGATGTGGCTCAACTCCCTCCCATTCAGATAATTGGTTGTAGCGAGTGGCTGGCCAACAGAGCCCGCAAAAGCAGTTTGTTTAAAAATCTGTCTATCGGTGCTATTCCGAATCCTTTAGATGTGAGTGTTTTTAAGCCTACTGCCAAAGCAGAGGCGAGAGCCAAATTAAATCTGCCTGTTGATAAGAAATTGATTCTATTCGCAGCTGCTAAGGTAACAGTTATCTGGAAAGGATTCAGCTATTTTCAGGAAGCCTTGGAGATTCTAAAAAAACAAATTAATAACCCAGACGAGATTGAATTGGTGATTTTAGGGGAAAGCGACGCGGAGCTGAATCAAATGTTGCCTTTTAAAACCCACGCTTTAGGACGAATAACTGACGTAGAAAAAATTGCGCTCATCTACTCGGCGGCTGATGTGTTTACGATTCCATCTATTCAGGAAAATCTACCAAATACGATTATGGAAGCAATGGCGTGTGGCACTCCGGCAGTAGGTTTCGAAGTGGGTGGTATTCCTGAAATGATTGCGCACCAACAAACAGGTTTTTTAGCTACCTACAAATCAGCAGAGAATTTTGCGGAGGGTATTAAATGGGTATTGTTTAAGGCTGATGCCACAGTTTTAGCCAGCAATGCCCGGAAAAAGGTATTAGAGAATTATTCGCAGGAGGTGGTGAAGGAACGGTATCTGGGGGTTTATAGGAATGTATTAAATAAAAAATAGGTCTTCTTGTCAATTTCTCAATCATTCTATTCCATTATTTATACGAATCCATCAATGAATATTTCAGAAAATACAGAAATAGAAAACCCTGAGAAAAGACTAATTCCTTACAGAAAGAAAAGTCAATGGGGCTATATGGATTATGATTCCAAAGAGATAGTAATCCATTGTATGTATGATACTGCCCACAGTTTTCGGCATAGCAGAGCTATAGTCATTATTCAGAAGAAGTATGGTGTGATTGATATGGACGGGAAAGAGATATTGCCTATTGTCTACGATAATATTCCTTACGTGCATAAAGAGGGAATTTATCTGTTGGAAAAAATGGATAAGACGTGTTTTGATATTAATGGAAAGGTTATCATTTCACTTTCAGGCTATAAAGATCATTTTATCGACTTCTTTTCTGATAACGCCAGTGATCCGAAAAAAAGACATCTTTTCTTTGATGATGAAGGGAAACTGAAAATATCTAAAAGTTATTTAGGTATCGGTAATAGTGGGATAAATATAAGGGGGAATACATGGATAAACGAAGAAGGTGAAGTTTTTAAGTTACCTGAAGGATGTACTTTCGGAGGTAGGTTTCAGGAAGGTCTCGTTTGTGTGGTAAACTATAGAGATTTAAAGTATGGATTTATGAATCCATTAAAAGAATTAGTTATTCCGCTTGAAATAGAATTTACAGATTCGGGGCAATATTCGTGGGGTTGGGAAGCTGGTTTTTATAATGGACTTACGATGTCAAGAAAAAATGAAAAAGTTGGTTTCATCAATAAAAAAAATGAGCTAGTTATTCCTCGTATGTATGATGACTATGACTGTGGATATGAGTTTGAAAATGGGTTTTGTATAATCCAGAAAGATAATCGATGGGGAGTAATTAATACACAAGGGAAAACTATTATTCCTTTTGCATATGATGAGACAAGTATTAGATACTGGAATGAAAAGAGATGGATAATCTTTTACAATAATACATACTTAGTTCTCAACGAAGAAGCGCAAGTGATTATACCTGCTGATAAGTATGATAATATTGAAGGTTTAAGTCATTACAAATTTGGTAGCTATTCAAATGAATTGGCAAGAGTAAGCAAAGATGGTCTTTATGGATTTATAGATGAGGAAGGTAATGAGGTAATACCCCTTATTTATGAACAAGCATCAGCCATAGAGTATGATTTGATTACGGTAAAAAAAGACGGGTATCATGGCGTAATTGATAAAAATGGCCATATTATTCTGCCCTTGAAATATCCAGAGCCATTAAGTATTCAAGAAGGAGGGCTTTTTCAGACCAGAACGGGTTGGATAGATTATATGGGTTTTGAGTATTGGGAAGATTAGGTAGGCAGTTTCTGTAGAGACGACTTATAGGTGTCTCTACGAGTATGGATTTATATTTAGTTGTTTATTCTGCTTAACGGGTTTCTAGATTATATCCTAGTGGACGATTTGAAAAATGGTCATACCCCAGAACCCAATTCCCGCACATCCTCATACGCCTCAACCACCATCGTTTGCAAATCTTCTATCAATTGTTGGGCATTGGCTCTTTTTTGTTGCATTTGGGCAATTGTCAGATCTGCTAAGAAGTTTTTTATCTGTGCATCCAATGGTTTGTTTTCTTCTATGAGCCATGCCGCTTGGTGGAGTAATGCCCATGTGTCGGCTTCTTTGTTGCCACAGAATAGCATGCTTGCGCCGGCGCAGATAGAGCTGACAGCTTTTGAGGGAACAGCAATGTGTGTCCATTCTTGCAATAAACTTACCAGATGCACATCTATAAAATGTAACTGGCTACGTGGGACACTTTTCAGGATTGTAATACCCTCCCGACCTTGGGCATAGGCTAATACGCCATCGGCCTTTTCGCCATAAACGGCTAATATCAGGTGGTGTTTTTTTGTATCCAGATTATCGATAAATCTCAGCAGGAATTCGTCTGAGTGGGGTTTGGCTAAGTTGCCGCAATAGCCGAAATAGATTTTGCCGTCGTCTTTTTTCCAGATAGGAATGTTGGGGTCGTTTTCCTGATGGAATAATACACCACACGGTAGAATCGTGGTTGGGATTTCCTGCTGATAGCTTTGTTTAACAAATTTTGCCTGATTAGGCCCTAAGGCAATCAGGTGCTGCGGAGACTTCTGATAGGTCTTTTTCAGTATCCAGCGATAGATGGCATTTGCAGGTTTGATGGTTCCGGCGGCGGCGAATCCTTCGGGAAATAAATCCATCGACCACAATACCCAGTCTTTCAGAAACCAGGTTGCCCAGAAAGGTAATAAGGGTGGGCTGGTCATCACAATCACTTTGCCTTTCTTTAGTTTTCTGGCTTTCAACACCAGAAAAAGCCCGTCTAATGTACCTGATATTAGTTTCAGCAAGCCGTTTTTGCCTTCATAAATTGTATTAACCGGATGTAGAATACCTATGGGCTGGCGAATTTGTCCGCCGCCGTCGTAGGTGCGGTCAATGTAGACGACGTGTACTTGGGCCTGGTATTTTTCTATCAGATATTTAGCCATATCCCATGCAGATTCTCCGGTTATACCGGGATTTGGCGGGTAATGGCGGTTGATGATGGTAATGACGGGAGGTCTTATTTCGGCTGTATCAGACATTGGGTAAAGGCTTCGTTGAAGGCTTTACAAAGGTAGAGCAATAATGGGAGAAATGAAAACCAAAGGATGGCTTTGAATATACCCCTGGCGTCGTATTGCGATAGGTCTCAGCTAAAACAATAATTAAACTCTCAAAACCTTTCCATCCTATACATCCACCATTCCTTGGTTCTTTTTGTCTGTTAGTTCAGTTATTCTTTCAGGGGTTTAGTTCTGGGCTTAGTTTTGGGCATTATTCATGTTTCAAACTCTGAGGACACTCGTATATGAAAAAGCCTTTATATAGAAATAAAACATTCATCCGCATTGTAAGAATTATCTTGTTGCTGGCTATTCTGGCCTCTGCACGTATGATCTTTGCTCAAAACGTCACCATTCTACCATCAGGTATTACACCTAATCAGGGGGGGGCGGTTCCCCGTTTGAGTTACGATGCCATCATGGCCTTGTCAGCACCCAAAGATGGCGATATGGCATACGACATTTCGTTTCATTGTATGCGTTTGTATCAGAAAGATAAATGGGTAAAAATGCTTTGTGATGCCAATCACACTAGCCCTTCGATACTTGCCTGGCAGATGGGTGGTATAGGCTTTGACATGGGCAGTGCCCTGACAACGGATGCCAATGGGAATGTATACGTTGCCGGATATTTTCAACATTCTGCCCAGTTTGACGATACAGTATTACCCGGAAACGGGATAGCTGTCAAGACCTTGTTTATTGCTAAATATACCAATACGGGGCATTTGTTATGGGCAAAGCAAGCCGCCTCGGGTCCAGGAGAAGTAGAGGTTCGTGATATAGCGCTTGATGCCAGCGGCAATATTTTCATCACAGGCGCTTTCTCAACCAATATTACTTTTGGCGCAAATACCTTCACCAGTTCGGGGATAAAGGATATTTTTCTGGCAAAATATGCTACCGACGGCGCTTTACAATGGGTGCAGCAAGCAGGGGGTATTTATGATGATATGAGCAATGGGCTGGCCATTGATGGTACTGGCAATATATATATAGCGGGCGGTATTGAGGGCACTGTTACTTTTGGAGGTGCGATTTTTCCGTGGACAGGAAAAATGCATGCCTTTGTGGCAAAATTTAAGCCCGATGGTACGGTGGAGTGGCTAAGAAGAGGGGTTGGTACCACAGGTAATGATGTGGCTAATGGTGTAGTAGCAGATACTAACGGAGGCGTGACAATAGTAGGTAATCTGACAGGAACTGTTTCTTTTGAAGGTACAACCATGAGTTCAGTTGGGGGAACTGATGTACTGCTGCTCAGATATGATAATGCCGGAAATCTGGCCTGGTTGAAAAAAATGGGCGGCGCAGGTGCTGATAACGGAGCAGATATAGGGGTAGATACCAACAATAATTTATATATTCTGGGTAATTTTGAGTTAACGGCTAATTTCGACGGTAAGAGCCTGACAAGTGCCGGAAACACAGATATTTTCATCCTGAAAATGACCGATACAGGTGTGTTGACATGGGCCAAAAGAGAAGGCGGCACTTCTACAGAAGACGGTCTGTCGATAGCTATTGATACCAAACAAAATTTCTATATTACCGGAAACTTTGAAAACGCCTCGACATTCAGAAATACCATTATTGATAGTAATGGCAATCTGGATATATTTATAGCAAAATACAGCCCAAACGGTGAACTTAGCTGGGTGCAGGCAATGGGCGGAGAGTATTTTGAAATACCTATAAAGCTCGCCGCAGATACGCAGGGAAATGTATATGCAACCGGCTATTTTTATGAGAAAACCAGCTTTGGCGCTTACACACTCACCGGCGCCGGACAAGTAGATGCCTTTGTGGTGAGATTAAGGGATTGATAGATACGATTAATTAAGAGATATAGGGACTTTGCATTTAAGTAGACATTGTCATGATAATCAATGGATACTTAAATGCAAAGTCCTACTCTTTTATAGCATTATCTAAAAAACAGCCGACAAAATAAAACAACTCATTCTGGTATTTTTTGCTATTCAATCGCTCTTTCCTGCTATTAAGAGAGGTATTTTTCAGAGATTCTGGCGCGGACTTTAGTTTTGAGCATTCTTTCACGCTCAAAATTCATTTATGAAAACTACTTTTCTTTCTTTGCGGGCTTTTAGCCTTGCCTTGCAGGCTATATTACTGCTTACTCTATCTCTTTATTCACCCATGGCTTTTAGCCAGAGTGTTACCATTATGCCAGACGGTATTACGCCTGTCCAGTCAGGTACTATTCCTCGTTTGAGTTATGAGGCCATTATGGCGTTGCCTAATCCGCAGAATGGAGATATGGCTTATGATCTTTCTTTTAATTGTGTGCGTTTTTATAAAAAAACCAAATGGGTAAAATTGCTGAGTGAGTCAGAAGAAAAGAACCCAAGCACAATGGGCTGGCGGATAGGTGGCAATAATAATACTGTTGTATATGCTGTAGCAACTGATATTGATGGGAATGTATATCTGGGAGGTGCTTTTACCGAGTCTGCCATATTTGATGGCACAGAGGTAATCGGAGAAACCCCGACTACTACTAATCTATTCATAGCTAAATATACTAATACCGGAAGCCTTGTATGGGTTCAGAAAGCCGGGTACGGTGTATTCGGTTATGTGATTGACCTTGAACTGGATAGTAACGGAAATATTTTTATGACCGGACATTTTTATAACTCTGTTACTATTGGCACAAATACACTTACCACTGTAGGTGGAGGTGATTTTTACCTGTTAAAATATAACAATAGCGGTGCTTTTCAATGGGTACAGCAGGTGGGCGGATTTTCAGATGACAATGTTAAAGGTCTTTGCATAGACAGTAATGGGAATCCTTATTTAGCCGGAAATACAACCGGTAGTATAACTATTGGGGGTATCAATTATTCAGGAACCGGAAACAACGTTTGCATAATAAAATATAATACCAACGGGAATGTTCAATGGCTACGCAAAGGAGGCACTAATTCGGCTTCCTCTACTGGTATAGCGGTAGGCCCCAACGGATCAGTAACGATGATAGGATATTATACCGGTACTTCTACATTTTATGGCACTAACCTTACTTCTGCTGGCATGTCTGATGTATTTCTGGTGCAATTTGAAAGCGATGGTGATTTTGTATGGGCCAAAAGTCTGGGAGGCACTAATGATGATTATGGATATGATGTAGCCATAAACAACAATAATGACATTAGTATTTTAGGCTATTTTTTCGGCACGGCTACATTTGGCAGTAACACACTGACCAGTGCAGGGTCGGCAGATGTTTTTATTGCTCAGCTAAATAGTGCAGGCACAGTAAAATGGGCCAAAAGAGGAGGAGGTTCTAACCTTGAACTAGCCCGCTCGTTGGTCGTTGACCCGGCAGGGAATATATATATTATGGGCGAATTTACAAAACCCAGCCTATTTGGAAACATTACCCTTAGTGGCATGGGAATTTATAATATTTATGTGGCAAAGTATAACATAAATGGGGTGCTTCTGTGGGCTGAAGGGCTGGAGTCACATTATGAGAAAACAGCCTATAGATTAGCTGCAGATACCAAGGGGAATCTTTATTGTGCTGGGTCCTTTAAGGGTAACCTGAGTACGGATGATGCGCCACTCGTAGCTACAGGAACCACAGATGGTTTTGTGGTGAGAATGAGGGATTAATGAAATATAAATATGTCCGGTTAACGTAGGGGTTCAGAATTCTGAACCTCTACATACCTTGGCGCCTACTCTCAAAAACAACTCATTTCCATGTTCATGGCAACTCACTTGCGCTTTCCTGCTATTAGCTGAATCTTTTTTTAAGGCTTCCTTGGCCTGAGGTAGTTTTGGGTATTCATTTAAAAATACACTTATGAAAACTACTTTTACGATTAAGCATCGCACTATTGGTATCAGCCTGCTATTACTTCTTTTATTGATTTATACACCAGCCGTATTTGCGCAGAGTGTCACCATTCTGCCAGGTTAGGGCACTCTGAGGCTGCCAATCTTATGGATTTAAAGCTGGATAGCAACGGCAATATATTTATAACAGGTAATTTTTATACCAGGGTGCTTAATTAGACACCACCTACTCTGCATCTTCTTTATCATAATATTTATACCCCCGCAGAATATTGTACCTGAGTACCAGGCCGAAGTTGAAGCTGATACCGTTGGTGAGTTGCTGGGCTTTATCGACTAAAGCCTGATTGACCGTATAACTGACATCGGAGCGAACGAGCCCTTTCGGGGCGATATTGCCTCTGGCAAATACCACAATAGAGAGGGTATTAGATACGCGCCCGTGTAATTCAAGCTGAAATTCGGCTTGTGCAATGGCCCGCTTGCTCTGAAATGCCTCGCTGGTTATCTGCAGTTTCAGGGTATCTTTCGGATTCTGCGGGTCGCGCGCATACCCATTAAATACCCTTTGTCCGAGTTTTTTATCGGCTGCCTCCGGCGAGAGCAAGACCCCAACTCCTGCATGAATCGTGGCATTTTTGGTGATGGGATCAACGGTTAATATTTTGCGTTTGTATCGGATGGGGATAGTCTGCAAGGCTGTGCCCATCCGGTAGATATAGGGAATTGACCTGCTGGAACTCAGAGTCTGGATAAGATAGGTGGGGTTTTTATAATAGCCCAACTCGACCGACCACCTATCGTTCATGCTATATCCTAATACCACTCCCCAATATAAATCATTGCCTTTCATCTTGCCAATCAGCCCGTCGAGGTTATTGATGAGGGTTGATTGGTTGATTTCAAGCCCTCCTTCTACCCCCAGATACATATTGATAGATTTGCGGTTGAGCGATGGATACACATTGTTTTTAACGTCTGTTCGCTGCGTTGGCTTTCGGTAATACTCGTCTTCTTCCTGCCCGAAAGCCAGAAATGACCCACACACAAACGTTACAAAAAGTATAACTGACTTCATAATGGTAGAAATGATTTCAAATTTATGAAAAAATGTTGGGAAAGACCCCATCCCAACCCTTCTCCAACAATGGGGAAGGGCTAAAAAGTCCTGCTTTCCATTTTTGGAGAGTGTACCTATGCGAAGGGATTTGGGGAGTAAGACTTACTACATTAACTAAAATCCTTTCCAACTAATATTGACCTCCCTTCTATTCTTTCAAACTGAAAGACGCTCAAAAGTTAAAAATAGTTGTTAAGCAAAATAATATTTTTCATAAGCGAAGAAAAAATATAACTATTAGAAGATTTTTTGGTATTTAGTAAAAGAATCGTAGTAAAATTTCGTGAATTTAGAGAAAAGAAAATTTATATTTGTCGTACGATAATCGTCTAACCCCAAAAATGATTGAGCTAAAAAAGAATGAGTAAATTTACTCATTTGCTCAGGCTTATTACTCACTCTCTATCTATCAATGATGAAAACATTAGATACTTATGATTTCTCGGGCAAAAAAGCCCTCATTAGAGTTGACTTCAATGTGCCTCTGAACGAAAAATACGAAATCACAGATGACACTCGTATTACTGCTACAATACCCACAATCAAGAAGATTCTGAAAGATGGTGGTTCGTGTATTTTAATGTCTCACTTAGGTCGCCCGAAAGATGGCCCTACTGAGAAGTATTCATTGAAACACCTGGTAAATCCGCTTTCGGTTATACTAGGATTACAGGTAAAATTTGCTGACGATTGTATCGGAGACTCGGCTGCTGAACAAGCAGCAAGCCTGAAACCAGGCGAAGTATTATTACTTGAAAACCTCCGTTTTTATAAAGAAGAAGAAAAAGGTGATGTAGCCTTTGCAGAAAAATTATCGAAACTGGGTGATGTATGGGTGAACGACGCTTTCGGAACTGCGCACCGTGCACACGCTTCTACGGCGGTTATAGGCCAGTTCTTCGAAGACCGTGTTTGCGGATATGTGATGCAGGCTGAAATTGATAATGCGAAGAAAATCCTTGACCACGCTGAGCGTCCGTTTACGGCGATTATGGGTGGAGCCAAGATTTCTGATAAAATCTTAATCATCGAACGCTTATTGGATAAAGTAGACAACCTGATTATCGGCGGTGGAATGACCTATACTTTTACAAAAGCACAAGGCGGCGAAATCGGCAAATCATTGTTGGAAGCAGATAAACAACCGTTGGCATTAGAGCTGATCGAAAAAGCAAAAGCGAAGGGTGTGAACCTGGTATTGCCATCAGACAATGTTTGTGCAGATGCGTTTTCGAATGATGCGAACAGACAAACAGTAAAAACCGGACAGATTCCGGCTGATTGGGAAGGTCTGGATATTGGCCCTGAAACAATCAAAACTTTCACCGAGATTCTTGAGAAATCAAAAACGATTCTTTGGAATGGTCCGATGGGCGTTTTTGAGTTCCCAAATTTTGCTACAGGTACCAATGCGATTGCAGAAGCGGTGGTAAAAGCTACTGAAGAAAACGGTGCGTTCTCGTTGATTGGTGGCGGTGATTCGGCCTCGGCGGTAAACAATGCCGGTTATGGCGACCGCGTATCTTATGTATCGACGGGTGGTGGTGCCTTGCTTGAATATATGGAAGGCAAAACTTTGCCGGGTGTGGCAGCTCTGGAGTAGGCAAAAAGTCCTTTCTGGACTATTAAATAGATTTAATAATTAAGAATGAGCCCGGTACTGTATCGGGCTTATTTTTTTGGTCGGGTTGTAAGGTAAGCGCAGCATTATTAATAATATCTTTACAGAAAGAATTTGGAAAAGTATTAAATAAAAATGTACTTGCTTTTGATATTATAAGAACTGATAATAGGTGCAAAAGACTAAAAAATTTGATTTTTATTATTCGTAAAAATCATTTCAGCAAAAAAAGCATTACTTCTGCATAAGCAACTCAGCAAATTTTATTTAATAAACAACTTTTTATTGTGACAACTAAAACAATCAATGTTATGAATCCAAAATACTTTTTTGTATTTTTTTTTTATGTCTGTAACCATTTCATTCGGACAAACTATTAAATTAGAGAATGGTATACTTTTTAACTCTTATCGTAATAAATTGGGCTTAGATATTTTAAGACCTAATGCTGCATCTTATTCTATGTCTGTTGGTATAGATTACCTACAAAAAAAGAGAATTTATTTATCTTCACAGATAGGATATTTACAAATAAAAGGCAAGGATTCTTTTGATATGGGAGCAGGGAAGACAGATGTTCTGGAGGAAGCGAATTATTTACATCTCAATACTACATTCAGGTATTTGTTTCTTAAAGATAAAGTCGTAGATATCTTCTTAGGAGCAGGTCCTTTTGCTAATATTCTCTTGGGGGATAAGAAATTAAAATCATCTATCTATAATGATTTCTATCAGTATAACACTGCATATTTTGGAGGTAGGCCTGAGATAGGTATATCTAAGCAGATTAATAGATTTAGAATTGATCTGACTGGTCAGTATATGTTTAATTTGACACCTTCAATTAAAAGTGAAGGTATCAAATTAAACAATAATACTTACAGCTTTCACATAGCACTTGGTTATAAATTAAGATAAAACTTTATAAATTAACCTAAAAATTAAGGTGTATAAATGGAGTAAGAAAAAACATTGCTGGTTAAATCCTGTGGCAATGCATATTGGCTTACACTTTGCCCTGCGACATTATACACCGGAACAACTGAATAAGTATTAAATGTATGTAAACTACTGGCTTGAGTCATTGTAGAGCCTGTATTAACAAATGAAACATCTGTTGTTATTTTACCCGGTATAGATGCCGAAGTTGCTGAATCAAATAAGACAAACGAACCAGCGGCAACGATAATAGAAGCAGAAGAGGTATAGGTTTTACAGAAATAAAAGCCTTCCATATATTGCCAAAAACCTCCTATATATAACCTCACATTATTTCCGATTTGAGATAGAGATCCTGCTATGGTATGAGGTACAATTCCTCTTTTAAAAGCCGCAGCAGAGATTTTCATTTTCTTCAGTTTTACTAAATCGGAATTGGACACTAAATACTTTTTACCATCAGGTGCTAAAAAATCAACTAACTTGGCAGGAGTATCTATTTTAGATTCTGTTGTGTTAATTGCAGATAAGCTTTCAGTTTTCTTTTGTTCTACTGGTTGTAAAGTGGATTCATCTTTACACGATTGAAGAGTCAAGCAAAAAAGAATGAATGGCAGAGCCATTAATGTGAATTTTTTTTCATTTTGTGTTTCTTTTTTAGTACTATGCGAAAGTGTTTCATTCAAAATTAACCACTTATAATAAGCCCTTCAAATAAATCGTGTTAACATATGGTTAGGTTTTAAATGGAATTATTCATAAAATCTTTTTATTATATATTAATGATTCAAAAGGCAATTATCATGGCCTGTGCAGGCACAAGGTAAATCGCAATCAGAAATTTTGGTCAAAGAATTTAATAAGAAATTAGAAACCTATTAGTGAAGAAGTATTCATGATAAGAAAATGGCAGGTGAATCGGATTGGAGTATACTAAGCGACTTTTATCGATTCTGGCTTTAATTAGAAGTTGTTTCCACTCCAATAAAAATACCCCCAGAAAGTGTCTGATTTCCTGGGGGCAATACAATGAATGTCTTTTCTCAACAGTGAACTTATCTTACCACAACTTTACGTTCGTAAAATAAAGTCCAACAGCAATCACAAGTGTCAGTAGACCCACTAAAAGCAGCTCTGCATGCTTTACGGGTGATTCAGTTTTAGTAGTTTTTTGCATAATTATCCAAAGGTTTCTGGGATTTGGTTATTGATATAACGAGTTTTTTTTCAAAAAAGATGCATCTTCTCTGAAAATCAGTTCGTTTTTTTATTTAACGGCTATTGGGAGGGGGTTGCGATACTGGGTGGGAGCCGAATGGATATTAACGAATAAAGGGCCGTACAAAGCATATATCGCGAAAATATTTTACCCAGAGATAACCATTAAATAAAAAATAATTGCCTTAATAAATATTATTCAATATTTTTTTGCCCAAAATATATTTTCATAAAACACGCTTATTACCCTACAACCAAACCCTTATGAAATCATCCTTACTTATCATGGCTTTATTGCTCATGATGCTTTCTGTTGATAGCCCCGGTCAGGAACCCTACCTTATAAAAAATATCAATCAGAGCAGCCAGTTCAGCAATAAGCTGATCGACGTAAATGGGGTCTTGTATTTTACCAAAGAAAACGAAGACACCACCATCGAGCTATGGAAGGCCAATGCAAGTCCACAGGGATCTGCTACTTTTATCAAAACAATTTCGTATTATACCTCTTCTGAATACCAACTCCATTTTGCCGTTATAGGCAATACACTGTACTTTAATGTATTGAATTATCCAGGCGGAGGGCTCTGGAAAACAGACGGCACAGTGGCAGGCACGCAGCAGTTAAAAGAGGTGTCAACCATTCAGGAACTGATGGTGATTAATCAGACACTATACTTTGGCGCTTCGTTATTTAATGGGCAGGAGCTATGGAAGTCGGACGGGACAGAAAGCGGAACCGTGCCAGTAAAAGATATATGGCCCGGCTCACAAAATAGCCTGCCCAAAAACCTGACGAATGTAAATGGGGTTTTGTATTTCAGTGCCGATGATGGCACGCATGGCAGGGAACTCTGGAAAAGTGACGGAACAGAAGCCGGAACAGTGCTTGTAAAAGATGTGCGGGTAGGCTCAGCAAGCGGCATTGAAGACTTTCCGGGTTTTTGTGCGGCAGGCACAAAGCTCTTCTTTCTGGCCAATGCCGGCACCTCAGGCAACGACCTGTGGGTATCAGACGGTACTGCGGTTAATACCGTTCTGGTGAAGGATTTCGCCTATATCCGTGAAGAGCTGCACGCGCGAAACAATAGCGTATTATTTTCGGCTTATGTAAACGGAATAAACTCCGAAGAACTCTGGATATCAGACGGCACACTGGCGGGAACGGTTCAAGTAAAAGAAATTGCTCCTTCTACATATGCGGGTAGTTACCCGACCAATTTTATCACTGCCGGAGCCTATACTTTCTTTAGTGTGACGAACGACCCTACCTCGGCCAATGGTGAAGCGCTTTGGCGAACCGATGGTACCGAAGCCGGAACTTTGCGTGTAACGGATATACGCAGAAGTAACCCAGGCCAGAGCTTTAACAAAGGGGTGATGGGGACAGATGGCACACGCTTGTTTTTTTCTAATTATGACCCTGTAAATGGCGATGAGGTGCGCATGACAACGGGTGTAGGCAGTACGCTCTTAAAGGACATCAGACCGGGAGGTGACGACGCCCTACCCCAAAACTATACCCGGGTGGGGAATCTGGTCTATTTTGAGGCTCATGCAAACGAAGGCCTGAGGAGGGTTTTCAGAACAGATGGCACGCTGGCAGGCACAACCCAGGCACTGAACGATGCTATTTATCAGAAAGACCTCGGCTCTGTTGAAATCTTTGGCAACCTCTACGATAACATAAATATGATTGATATGGGCAGTGGAAACCTGTTTTTTACGGCCCAAAATATGTATGGAGTCTGCCTCTATAAAACCACAGGAACAACAGCCTCAACGGTAAAGCTTAAATGTTTTGACCCCTACTATACTCACCCGAGGCGGTTTGCCAATATGAACGGAACTCTATATTTTGCCGCTACTGAGCGGGAAAAAGGCGAAGAGCTGTGGAAATCTGATGGTACACCCGAGGGAACAGTGATGGTAAAGGATATTTATGAGGGTTCTACGGGAGGTACTCCGAATTTTATGACCTGGGCTAATGGGAGTGTCTATTTTATAGCCACGCACCCATATAGTGGCCGGGAACTCTGGAAAACCGATGGCACAAGCCAGGGTACGGTATTGGTAAAAGATATTTATCCCGGATCATACTATACTGACAATACGATTCCGATAAACCTGACCGAAATGAACGGCTTGCTGTATTTTATGGCAGCCGACGCCACCTTGGGTCGCGAACTCTGGAAATCAGACGGCACAGAAGCAGGCACAACCCTTGTTAAGGATGTTAACCCCGGAAGTGCTATTGGTTTTTATAGCAATAGTTATATGATAAACGGGGGAGGCACCCTTTATTTTAGTGGATACAGTGATGCTAACGGATTTGAACTCTGGAAGTCGGATGGTTCAACGGCCGGCACAGTATTAGTAAAAGATATTGTTCCGGGTACTGGCAGTGGGCTGAACGAGTATTCTTCTGGTGGTTGTTACTTTACATGGATAAACGGTACGCTATATTTTCAGGGCATCACCACCGAAAATGGCGAAGAACTCTGGAAATCGGACGGCACATCGGCAGGTACTGTCATGGTGAAAGACATTGCCACCGGAAGCCGTGGTTCGGGGCCGAATAACCTTGTGGAGAACAACGGTGTGTTATACTTTGCTGCCTATGATGAGCTAACAGACCGAAGCCAGCTCTTCAAATCAGACGGCACCAGTGCGGGTACGGTACGTGTGAAGGATATACCGGGGAGTTCCGGGCCTTATTATATGACAGCCGCCCAAGGAAAAGTATATTTTGCCGTAGCTGCAACGGACTTCGACAGGGTTTTCAGGTTATGGGAATCAGATGGCACCGAGGCAGGCACGATTGAGATTTCTGATAGCCTTACATTGAGAAATTTAGCGGCCTTTCTTGGTAATGATCAGGGGGTGTTTATCAATACTCATTATAAAAAGGTATTGATACCATCGGGTGATCGCCTGTATTTTTTTGCCGATAATGGCTCTCTGGGTCCGGAACTCTGGGCTTTTTACAGACCGCCTTGCGCTACAAACCTGACGATGGTAAGCCCCACAGATGATATTCTGGCCGGGCTTGTGGCCAAAGAAGCAAATGCAGCTACGGGTAGCATTAAGGCTAGCAATAAAATAAGCGGAGCCGGAACCAAGGTAAGCTACAAGGCCCGGAAAATAGAACTCCTGCCTAGCTTTAAAGCTGATACAGGAGTGGTATTCAAGGCAGAGATAGGTGGATGTAATTAAATTTGAAAATCAAGGAGAAGTCTCAATCACTCAGCAGGATTGAATAGCTTTTTTAATAAGATTTGCATTCGTAATCTGATTAAAAGAACTATTCAACTCTGCCCTGTGGTAAGGCGCCTATTTTATTAGTATTTCTCAAATATCATTTTTTGGGTTGTATACACCGATAGACCATCCTATTGCCAGCACAATCGTTCGGCCAATAATCTTCACTGAAAAACAATACAGAATCGGGCGTTCTTTTTTATGAAAATATTATCTTTGCGCCTTGTTTTAAACTTTAAGAGATTTAGTTAGTTGATTAACTAATATTTACTCATCCTCCAATATATAAAAATGTCAAAAGTAATTATCATTGGTGCCGGTGGAGTCGGCAGTGTAGTGGCGCATAAATGTGCCATGAACTCCCACGTTTTTACGGAAATTCTATTAGCAAGTCGTACCCAATCGAAATGCGATAAAATTGCAGCCGATATTCAGGAAATGCACGGTGTAAAAATACAAACCGCTAAAGTTGATGCCGATAATGTGCCTGAATTAGTGGCTCTCATTAAGAGCTTTCAGCCTAAAATGGTGATCAACGTAGCACTCCCTTATCAGGATTTAACGATTATGGACGCTTGTCTGGAGACAGGGGTACATTATCTTGATACGGCCAATTATGAACCAAAAGATGTAGCTAAATTTGAATATAGCTGGCAATGGGCGTACCAAGACCGTTTCAAAGAAGCGGGTCTGATGGCACTATTGGGCTGCGGTTTCGACCCGGGCGTTACGCAGGTTTACTGTGCCTATGCCAACAAACACCAGTTCAGCGAAATGCACTACCTTGATATTATCGATTGTAATGCAGGTAATCACGGAAAAGCATTCGCCACCAACTTTAACCCTGAAATCAACATCCGTGAGATTACGCAGAATGGCCGTTATTGGGAAAATGGGGAATGGGTAGAAATTCCGCCCATGTCGATTCATAAACCAATCGATTATCCGGGTATCGGGCCAAAAGAATCTTATGTATTGTATCATGAGGAATTGGAGTCGCTGGTGAAAAACTTCCCGACTTTGAAACGTGCCAGATTCTGGATGACTTTCGGACAGGCGTATCTGACACACCTAGAGGTATTGCAAAACGTAGGTATGACACGCATCGACCCTGTGAAATTCAATGGTATGGACATCGTGCCTTTGGAGTTCCTGAAAGCGGTATTGCCTGCGCCTGATACTTTGGGCGAAAACTATACAGGCCAGACCTCTATCGGTTGCCAGATTAAGGGTCTTGACAAAGAAGGTAAAGACAAGACTTATTATGTATGGAATAACTGCGACCACGCCGAGTGCTACCGCGAGGTAAGAGCGCAGGCGGTTTCGTATACTACTGGTGTGCCGGCCATGATTGGCGCGATGTTGATGCTGACTAACCCTGAATGGCAAAAACCAGGTGTTTGGAATTGCGAAGAGTTGAATCCGGATCCGTTTATGGATTTATTGAACACACAAGGTTTACCTTGGCATGAGCAGGTGAATATTGCATTGCCGCATGAATATTGATTAGAGGCCTGTGTTATCCTTGACACGGGGTTTAGAAAAATATATAGAAAATCCGCTAAGCATTTGGCGGATTTTTTTCGTTTTAGCTATATTGCATTACTTAAACCTGACAATCTAATGAAAGCTATTTCTTTTGCAGCCATCTTCTTTTTTAGTGTGACCACTCTTTTGGCACAGGAAAATAAAATGCAGGATGCGATGGTTTTTAATAATTTACCAAATTCGGATGGCACTCCCGGTAGAACCCAGAATACACTGGCTGCCTATGATACACGCTACGAAGGCGTAAAAGGCTCCAGGTATTTTATAGATGAGTGGCTTACGGGTCAGTTGGTGTTTGTGAAAGAAAACACCAAAGCACCTAAGAGTGTACCTTTAAAATACGATACTAATAAAAAAGAAGTATTATTTAAACGCTCTGTCGGAGACTCAATCATCGTCAATCCCGCACAGATTACGGGTTTTATTATTAACGATGCTGCCCATAATATTAGCTATCCGTTTGTAAAATTTGAAGGTTTGAAAACCGAAGGCGGTACTGTGCCTGTGGCTTATCTGATGGTATTGTATAAGAATAAAACTTCCTTGCTGAAATATGTAAGCAAAATGATGCAGAAAGCCAATTATTCAGGTGCTTTCAGTGTCGACCGCCGCTATGATGAGTATCTGGATAATTCAGAGTTTTTTATTCAGAAGCCGGATGGCTCGTTGAGCCGTGCGAAATTGAAGAAAAGTTCTGTGGTAAAAGCATTGAGCGATAAAGAAGAGCAGATAGAGGCGTATATCAAGAAAGAGAATATTTCGTTTAAAAATGAATATGATCTGGCGCGGGTGGTGGATTATTATAATGGGTTGTAATATTTTGTTTTTTTAAGCGAGCTTCCTTTTCATTCCTAAACACATAATCCTGTGACAGCGACTTCCAGTCGCTGACACGGGCCGTTGCGAATCCTTTTAATTGTAAAACTTTCTTCCCTATTCAAATTTAGACAACCGTCTAACAATACATCTCATTAGCCAACGCCCCTCTCCTATCTTTTATATAATTTCCGTTTCAAAACCTCAGTTTTATCTTATAAAATTCATCATAAAATTTCTTCAAAATAAATATTTAGATAATTATCTAAATATTTATAGATTTTCCTTGCAGGAATCAATTTTGTTTCTTAATGTTGTATTGTAGTTCCAACAAAAGCTACGAATGTTCAACTTAAACTTTACAAAAAATGGAAACCCCTGTGACGGCAATAGTGCCTGTGACGCTCGATGAGATTTTGTTCGAGCACCGAAACAAAGATTACGGCGCCTATGAGCTTCGTAAGACTTATACTTCAACCGTGAATCGTGCCATGTGGATTGGCATCACCGCTTTTTCAGCACTTTTTATTACTTCTTACATTTTTGCTCATCAGAAGGAGGATGATAAAACGCTGATTGCTCATGAATACATTTTACAAAATTTTGAAGAACCAGATCAACCTCCCGTTGAAAAAATTCCTGAACCCGAACCGCCAAAACCAATTGAACAAAAGCAAACTATTAGATATGTAGCACCTGAAGTGGTAAACAACCCTGAAGTTGAAGTAGTGCCCCCTACTCCAGAAGAGATGGAAAAGTCGATTATCAGTAACGTAACAACACCTGGTGAAGAAACTGAAGGTATTGCAGAAACTCCCCCACCGGTTGCTCCTCCTGTTGAAACGAAGATTGCAGAGGTGGAAGACGAGAATAAAGAATTTTTATCAGTAGAAGTGAGTCCTTCATTTATGGGAGGAGTGAATGAAATGTATAAATTCTTGGGCAAAACATTGAAATACCCGTCGGCGGCACAAAGACAGAATGTAGAAGGACGTGTGTATATGAGTTTTGTGGTGGAGAAAGACGGTAGTATTACAGATGTTCACGTGATGAAAGGAATAGGATTTGGCTGCGATGAAGAGGCAACAAGAGCCGTGAAATTGATGCCAAAATGGATTGCAGGAAAACAAAACGGCAGAAACGTGAGAGTACGATTTACTATACCAGTATCATTTAAATTAGATCAGTAAAATGAGCACACAATTAATGCCCCGAAGCCCCCCGAAATAGCGCTTATTTCGATTTCGTCAAAATTTTTTATTTGAGGTAATACCGACAGTCCGGATGATTTTCGTCCGGACTGTTTTTTTGCTATCAAATATCAGCCCATGAAACGTTCTATCGAAAGATTCGGCTAAAGCCAAATAGGACGATTGTTTTCTTGTTACTATTGATTCAATTTTTCTTTTTTCAATTGCCTCCAGCTTTAGCTGGAGTTTAACAAATTGTATCATCCTACTGGCTTTAGCCAAAATATCTCTATTATGCATTTGATGCCACACCATACAAACATTAGACTATATTATATTTCTGCAAACCCAATCAAATCCCTTTAATCTGATAGAAAATGAGTAATTTTGTGGGTAAATAGATTTATTTCAGAAAATGCCCATTGATATAGCTAAAATCCCGTCGCCGTCTTATGTTTTAGAAGAAAAACTATTACGCCGGAATCTTGAATTACTAAACCGTGTACAGACCGAATCAGGCGCGCAGATTATTCTGGCCCTGAAAGGGTTTTCGATGTATGCCACTTTTCCGACAGTAGCCAAATACCTTTCAGGTGCTACGGCCAGCTCGTTGAATGAGGCCCGCCTGATTGTAGAAGAAATGGGTTGTCTGGCGCATACGTATTGCCCGGCTTATAAACCCAGTGAGTTTGCCGATATGATGCGTTATAGCAGCCATATTACTTTCAATTCATTGAACCAATGGAATCAGTTTAAGCCACAGATTGAAAAGAATCGTAGAAAAATCTCGTGTGGATTGAGAATTAATCCGCAATATGCCGAGGTGTCTACTGATATGTATAACCCTTGTATTCCGGGGTCGCGCTTGGGTATTACCCGTGATTTATTGGGCGAGAAACTGCCCGAGGGCATTGAAGGTTTGCACTCGCATACGCTTTGTGAGAATGATTCTTATACCTTGGAGCGAACGCTGGTGCATATCGAAGAGAAATTCGGTGATTTATTGCATCAGATTAAATGGTTGAATCTGGGTGGTGGACATTTAATGACTCGCGAGGGATACGACCATGCCCACCTCATCAAACAGATTAAACGCCTGAGAGAAACCTATAATATTGAGGTGATTCTGGAGCCGGGCTCGGCTATCGGCTGGCAAACGGGTTACTTAGTCTCAACGGTTCTGGATATTGTTGATGCCCAAGGCATTGATGTAGCCATCTTAGACGTATCTTTTGCCGCTCACATGCCCGATACGCTTGAAATGCCCTACAAACCACGTATCTGGGGAGCTACCGATGCTGTACAAGGTAAACCAACTTACCGCATGGGCGGCATGACTTGTCTGGCAGGTGATTTTATGGGAGATTACTCTTTCGACCAGCCTTTGAAAATCGGTGATACGGTTGTGTTTGATGATATGATACACTACACAATGGTAAAGACTACGACTTTCAACGGTGTAGGACTTCCATCTATCGGTATCTGGAAAGAGAATGATGAATTTCAGTTGTTGAAATCTTTTGGGTTTCGGACTTATAAGGATAGGATATAAAAAACAGGATAGGCTCTCGCCTATCCTGTTACATAAACCACCTCATGCGCTTCATCAGGTTGGGGAATTCAATTAAATTTGATTATATACCAACAAAAAAGGCCTTCCTCTGACGAGAAAGACCTTTTTTAATATACCGTATCTGATACGATTACGCTTCAGCAACTACTTTTACAGTTACTTTTTGTTTCACTTCTTTGTGAAGGTCAACGATAGCTACGTATTCGCCTACGTTTTTGATATCTTCTAAAGCGATTTTCTTACGGTCGATGTCGAAACCTTTATCTTTCAAGGCATCAGCCACCTGTGTGTTAGTTACACGACCGAAGATACGACCACTTTCACCGGTTTTCATCGGGATAGTGATTTCGATAGTGCTGATTGCTTCTGCTATAGTTAAAGCTTCAGTTTTGATTTTCTCGGCTTTGTGAGCCACTTGTTTAAGGTTTTCTGCTAAAACCTTACGATTCGACGCAGTGGCTAATTGTGCAAAGCCCTGCGGAATAAGGTAGTTACGGGCATAACCTGGTTTTACTGCAACCACGTCATTTTTGTAGCCTAACCCTACTATATCAGTTTTTAATATTATTTCCATTTTAATAATTGTGAATGAGTGAATGGCGAATGGCGAATGCGGCGCCGCGCGGGTGAATTTGAGCAAAATATTCGCTAATTCACTAATCCGCTAATTCGCTAATTATTTCAATCCGTCTGCTACGAATGGTAATAGGGCCAGGTGACGAGCACGTTTGATGGCTACCGAAACTTTGCGTTGGAATTTAAGGCTATTGCCCGTCAGACGACGAGGAAGGATTTTACCTTGCTCATTCACAAATTTCAATAAGAAATTCGGGTCTTTGTAATCTACAAATTTGATACCTGCTTTTTTGAAGCGGCAATATTTTTTACGAGCTGTATCTTTTCTGTCTACAGGATCGTTTACCAATGACATTGTGTTATTTCTCATTATGCGTTTTCTTCGGTTGTGGCTTCTGCTTTGTCAGCTTTAGCTGGTTCTACATTTTTCTTTCCGATCTGGCCTTTGCTACGGCGGTCGCTATAGTCAAGAGCATATTTGTCTAGTTTGGTAGTCAAATAACGCATAACACGCTCATCACGTTTGAAATCGGTTTCCAATACTGCTACGATTTTCGCATCGGCTTTGTACTGGAACAACTGATAATAACCCGTATTCTTGTGCTGAATGGTATATGCTAATTTGCGAAGACCCCAATGCTCTTCGTGAACTAACTCAGCACCATTATCAGTTAATGTTTTTTTGAATTTGTCGACAGCTTCCTTTATCTGGGTTTCAGATAAAACGGGAGTTAGAATGAAAACTGTCTCATACTGGTTTTGAAACATACTAAAAACAGTGTTTAATTAAAATTAAAGATTTGTTCTCAAAAATGAGGGTGCAAAGGTAGTGATTTTTGATTAGAATGAAAAGTATAGTGGAAATATTTTTTTGTAAGTGGTTGTGATTGAAGGGGATAGCTAGTTGGCAATATATTTAACCACGGAGTAACACAGAGTTTAGCACGGGGTTTCACGGTTAAACTCTGTGGTTAAAAAATTTTATCAAACCATTCTCCTCGGTATATCCTGCAATTGCCTGAAACCCTGCGTAACGAAGTCAATCTCAAAACAAAAGGTCTTCAACCCATTGGTGATAGCAATATGCCGACATTTGAGCGTATGATTATAACGGGAGGCCTGTTCGATCACTGCCTGATTGATAGGCACTTCGGGGGCTTTGCATTCGATCAGGAGGAATGGTTGGCCGTCGTTATCGAAAATGACGATGTCGGAGCGTTTTTGTAGCTGGTTGTATTTAAGGCCGCCTTCGAGGCGGATGAGGCTTCTGGAATATTGGTAATGGTTGATGAGCAGGTGCACAAAGTGTTGCCTGACCCACTCTTCGGGCGTGAGAACGAGGTATTTTCGACGTATAGTATCAAAAATGCAGATTTTTCCCTCAATTTCCTTAATTTTGTGTTCGAAAGGTGGTAGGTTTAGCTGTATCATCTTTTCAAATTAACAAAGCGTTAAATTATCGACTCCCCTATTCGGGTTCGGATAATTCACCTAATTTTAAAACAAAAATAGATTTATTATGGAGAAAAAAGAAGAGATTGTTGCAAACTGGCTTCCCAGATACACCGGTACTGCCCTATCGGAGTTTAAACCGTATATTTTATTGACGAATTTTCATAATTACGTAGATATGTTTGCCGAGATGCACGGAGTAGAAGTGAAAGGCAAAGATAAACCTATGCAAACGGCTTCGCATGGCAACATTACCATCATTAATTTTGGGATGGGGAGTGCGATGGCTGCTACGGTGATGGATTTACTCTCGGCGATTATGCCTAAGGCGGTATTGTTTTTGGGTAAATGCGGTGGTTTGAAAAAAACAACACGTGTGGGAGACCTGATTCTGCCGATTGCGGCCATTCGTGGCGAGGGAACAAGTAATGATTATGCGCGCCCGGAGATTCCGGCACTACCGTCGTTTCGTTTACAGAGGGCCGTTAGCTCGATGATTAAGAAACACGAGCTGGATTACCTGACCGGAACGGTCTATACCACCAACCGCCGTGTGTGGGAGCATGATACGGTTTTCAAGGATTATCTGCGTGAAATCCGTGCGATGGCCATTGATATGGAAACCGCTACTATTTTTATTGTTGGTTTTGTGAACTCGATTCCGCATGGTGCATTATTGCTGGTATCGGATAGCCCAATGACGCCGGATGGTGTAAAAACCGAAGAAAGCGACAAAAAAGTAACAGGCAGTTTTGTAAAAAACCACTTACAGATTGGAATTGATGCGTTGGAAGAATTAGCTAATTCAGGGGAGTCTGTGAAGCATTTGCGGTTTGAGTAACCCCTAACCGTGCGGCGGACCGCCCTAAAGGGGGATTTTAACAGCCAGTAACAACGTAAACAGCTTTATGGCTGTTTTTTTTGTTGGCTGGTAGTTTGTATATTTGCCATGATTCATAGCTAATTTCTGTTTTATGAAATTAGCCCATTATAAACAGAACGTGACTAAAATTTAAATTATTCTTTATATGAAAAAACCTCTTCTTTTTCTCTTTTCTTTAAGTATAACCTGTTTCCTGGTAATTAGTTGCACAACTTTTAAAGTAGGTCAACGTGACCCCAAAACCGGTTATTTTAAAACTAATTCGAGTGCCCCCATTATTGAATCTAAAGATAAAATTAACCTGGATTCTTTGAAAAGTCTTGTGCTTGTGCCCAATAATCAGTTTTTGATTGGAATGACTAAAAACTTAAAGTTTTTTGACGAGGTGATTAGTTTTGAGGAAATGGAACAAAAAATTATTGCTCAAAATCTTCAAAGTGAAATTCCGACCATTAATAGTTTGATAGGTTTAAGTAATGCTGCTAAAAAATACAAGCCTTTTTTATATTTAACCATGTTATCAGTACCAAGAGATGGGCAGGTTTTTGCACAATTAAAACTATTTAATCCTAAAACGGGTGAATATTTATTTGTTTCCGAAATGCGACTTGCCTATCCAAGCGATCAGGGTGTTTTTTATCCATTGTATAATGCTTTAATTGACTATTTGCAGACACATTCCGGTAATAAGTGAGCCTATCTAAAGCTGGCGGCAATTGATTCAAGAGCCTCGGTATTAAACCCCAACAGCCTTAAAAGGGCTGTTTTTTTATTTTAAGGCACCTGAAATATTCAATTAAATACCTATTTTTGAGAAGCAGATTTATACCTAACCCCTATTAACCTTTTTGCTATGTCTGAATTAGCTTTACGATTGATTGAAGAAAACAAAAAAACGAAAGACACTTTTCTGGATTTGGGGAAGTGTGGACTTGAATATGAATTGCCAAAAAAGCTATTGGATTGCGTTTGGTTAGAAAAATTATGTTTAATGTCCAGTCAGAATCTCCCCTGTGCGATTGCTAAAGCCAAGCCAGAGGGCTCTGACTGGCTTTGAACGATGAATTCAATCAATCTTTTAGATTCTTCTGAAAACGCAAAGACCCTTGCGGCAGAGTCCCATAGCTATATGTGGGCTTAAGCACACGGGAGACTCTGCCAGGGCATTAAGTTGAAACTGATTTGGCTAAAGCCAATTAGGTGATATATTTCAGCGGCGTCCGCAGCTAAAGCTGGTGGCAATTGATTGAATAAACAATTTATCAAAATTCAAAGCGTTAGATTATCTTTACTATTTTCGGGCTTTGGAATATGCAAACGACCATTCAGTAGATTCTTCTTAAATATCAGTCAATATATGAAGATACTATTTATAGGGACAATTCTGGTTCTGGCGGCTGTGGGCTGTGCTGAAAAAAAGGCATCCAAAGATGAAAAACTCAAAGTTCTGAAAACCGGGCAGAAAACAGAAAAAATATTTAAACCGATGGCAGATTTCCCGATAATAAAGGATACTGCTCAGTTTATCGCTGAACTCAGAGAAACTTTTGATCTTAAAGTATACGAAAGCCCGATTCAAACAGCGCGCGAAAAAATTACTGCCTTTAAAAAGGTAAAAATCTATGGCTCTGAAAAAGACTTTATTTTGATTGAGTATTATTGGGGAGCAGGAGCAACGGTTGAATATCCGTGGGCATATCAATTTATTCTGACAACGGATGGAAAACTGCTAAAGCTACTGTCTAAAGAACGATATGAATTTGTGAAGATTTTGCCGAACCAATTGCCGTTTTTATTGACTGTGACAGCAACGGCAAGAGGAAATGGCGGGCACCAACTTTATAAGGTATCGGCAGATACGTTAGAAAATGTATATGAGGGATACTATGCCTATAAGGTAAAAACGTATGATGCGGAGGAGGACTCGTGGGTATATGAACCGAACGAGTTAAAATTGAAGATTAAGGATTTTAATAAAGATGGTTTCAACGATATTTCTTTTCATGGTAATCGCGTATTTATTGAAGGCGTAACGAAAGAGGGAAGATGGTTTGACGTAGAAATTATAAATGGGAAAACCGTACGTTATTCAGTTGACCATCCTTTCAGGAAAATTCCGGTAGAGTTTATTTTTCTTTATGATAATCAAACGGGACATTTTAAAGCAAAAGAAGATTATAGCAAGAAATTTGAGTTGCAGAATTAATGAATAAAGGGCTGGCTATCCATTTTACCTTAGCTATCTGTAAAGATATTTTGGCTAAAGCCAATTAGTTCTAATGTCCACTCAGAGTCTCCCGTATGCGATTGCTAAAGCCAAGCCAGGGGACTCAGCCGGGGCATAGAAACTCATTCGGCTAAAGCCTATTAGATGTTATTTCAGTACCACCCGCGCGGCGTCCGCAGCTAAAGCTGGCGGCAATTGATTCATAAATTTTGCTATATTCCATTCAATAGACCCCATTTTCAAATGGAGGTAACAGGAAAACATTCTTCCGAATCGGCTTTAGCCAAAATACTCTTTTATTACCTAATCAGAATCTCCCCTGTGCGATTGCTAAAGCCAAGCCAGAGGGCTCTGAGTGGCTCTGAACGATGAATTCAATCAATTTTTAGATTCTTCTGAAAACGCAAAGACCCTTGCGGCAGAGTCCCCTGGCTATATGTGGGCTTAAGCACACGGGAGACTCTGCCGCGACATTAACGGGAATTTTGCAGCGTATCTTTGAGCCGCCGGATAATGCAGTTTGTTTATCCGGCGTTTTTATTTTTTGTACATTTGCCATTAAATTATATCAGACTAAAAAGTTTTTAAGCGCATGCCAAACTCTATCTTGAAAAAATTTATACTACTTATCATTTGTTTTACTTATACGCTTGACTTATTTGCTCAGCTGACTAATGCCACCCCTCCTGCTCCTGTCGTTACGGGCAAAGTGTGCGAAAAAAAACCTGTAAAAACCTGGGAAGCACGCTATGGTGGTGGGAGCTTAGTTATGATTTTATCCCTGAATGATGGTGGATATATCATGGGAGGGAATGGTGCAGAATATGGTGGTGTAGATAAAACCGAGCCAACCCGAGGCTTGGAAGACTTCTGGGTGCTACGGGTAGATGCCAATGGCAACAAGCTGTGGGACAAAACGTATGGAGGCAATAATTCGGAGTTTTTTTGTACGCTGCACCAAACCAATGATGGAGGTTTTATGCTATTCGGCCATTCTGATACAGACGTTTCGGGAGAAAAAACTGCGTCTAACAGAGGTAGTAAAGACTTTTGGGTAATAAAAATAGATGCGAACGGCAATAAACAATGGGATAGAGGATACGGTTCTGAAAACTCAGAATTGCTCGCGTCTGTACTCCCAACCCCCGATGGTGGGTATCTTATGGGCGGCTCCTCTGCTTCTTATGCAGGGAATGAAAAATCACAAACATCTTATGGATACTTCGATTACTGGCTCCTGAAAATAGATGCCAACGGAAACAAACAGTGGGATAAACAATTAGGTGGTATAGGAGATGACCAGATGCTAACCATGACCGCTACCGGTGATGGTAGCTATGTATTAGGTGGCTCATCTAATTCTGCGAAGTCATACGATAAATCGGAAGGGGGGCGCGGAAGTGAAGATTACTGGATAGTAAAAGTAGATGGGAATGGGAATAAAATCTGGGATAAAACCTTGGGTGGTAATATGTTTGATTATATCTCTCGTATCGTTCCAAGTGGTGATGGCGGCTATGTATTAGGTGGATGGTCTAACTCACCTATATCTGGCGACAAAACGCAGGCAAACTACGGTTATGCCAATTTCTGGGTGGTAAAGATTGATGCCAATGGCAATAAACTATGGGATAAGCGCTACGGCGGCAATAATTACGACTATCTGAATGATATGATAGCGACAGAAGATGGTGGGTTTATTATGGCAGGTTCGAGTAAGTCAGATATTTCGGGTGATAAAACGGAAGCTCCTTATAACTACACCACTTATGAAACCACATTCGACGGCTGGTTACTGAAAATAGATGCCAACGGCAACAAAAGCTGGGACAAGCGCTTTGGCGGCACCAGCCGTGATGATTTCAAAAAAATAATCAGAACAGGCAATGGAGAATATCTGATAGCAGGCGCGAGTAATTCTCCTATCTCAGGTGATATAACGACACCACTGCGAGGAGATTACTGGTTATTCAAAATCAATACCTGCCAACCTACCAGTAATTTTTGTGCGGGCCAGAGCATCAGTCTGGAGGCATCAGGTTGTGCGGGAGCAGTTATCTGGTCGACTGGTGTGGTAGCCAATAGCATCTCAGTCAGTACACCCGGTACTTATTACGCCACCTGCTTTGCCGACAACGAAATGAGCGCCCAGAGCAATCCTATCGTGATTGCAGAAAGTACTGTCAGCTTGAGTGGAACCGCTACCGGTGGCACAAACAATGCTTCCGGCACTATTACCTCAACCCAAACCATTCCAACAGGCATAAACGCCACCTATCAGGCAGGGAAAAGCATCTCCCTGCAAGGCTCTTTTCAGGCACAGACAGGGAGTGTATTTAAGGCCGAAATAAAGGGATGTGAGTAGCAGAGGGCGTTTTATAGCGTATCTTTGAGCCGCCGGATAATGCAGTTTTGTTTTATCTGGCGTTTTTTTATTTTTGTTGTTGAGTTATTTCAGGCTAAAAAGTTTTTAAACCTTATATCTAGCACTATTGTGAAAAAAATTGTACTCGTTTTGCTTGGCTTTTGTAATGCCATTTCTTGTCTTGCTCAGATTGCTACCAGTAATAAATCAAGAGCTATTCAGTCTCCTCCGGCTGCACCGGTTATTAAGGGTGCGGTTTGTCAGCTTCCTACTAAAATCTGGGATAAAACCTTTGGTGGAGATGTGGACGAACAATTATATGATGTAATCAATACTAAAGATGGCGGATATATAATGGGAGGCTTTACTTACTCTTCTCAATCAGGTGATAAAACACAGCCAACTCAGGGATTTTACGATTACTGGATAGTAAAAATAGATAACAGTGGCAATAAGGTTTGGGATAAGCGCTTTGGTGGAGATTTTTTTGATTTTATGAGAGTAATTGTGCCTGACAAGAATGGAGGGTATCTGCTTGGGGGAACTTCGTCATCTGGTATATCTGGCGACAAAACTGAATCTTTAATGGGCTATAGTGATTACTGGATAGTAAAAATAGACGCCAATGGCAATAAAATCTGGGATAAACGTTTCGGAGGAAATGGTCGGGATGATCTCAATACGATAGCTGCTACATCTGATGGCGGATATTTATTGGGCGGCACTACTGAATCAGACCTGTCAGGCGACATAACTGAAAGTTCAAGAGGCATCGCAGACTATTGGGTAGTGAAAATTGATAGCCTGGGCAATAAATTGTGGGATAAACGCTTTGGAGGAGCGGGAATTGATGTAAATAAGTCGGTCATTTCAACCCCTGATAAAGGTTTTCTATTAGGCGGCTATTCTGATTCGGATATCTCCGGTGACAGAACGGAATCGACAAGAGGAAATTATGATTACTGGGTAGTAAAAATAGATAGCCTGGGCAATAAAATCTGGGATAAACGCTTTGGCGGTAGTGGGTCTGATATGCTGGCCATGGTAATTATGACACATGACAACAGATACATACTAGCCGGTACTTCCGAGTCGCCGAATGATGGTGATAAAACTGAGAATTCACGAGGCTGGAGTGATTACTGGGTAGTAAAAATAGATGATATGGGCAATAAACTATGGGACAAACGCTTTGGCAGCTTTGCCAGCGATAACTTAACCTCAATACTGGCTACGCCTGACGGGAGTTTTTTATTATGTGGAGATTCAAATTCAGGTATTGCAGGAGACAAAACAGAGCAATCCAATTTAACAGATTTCTGGGTGGTAAAAATAAACAGCAACGGCAACAAAATTTTTGATAAGCAACTTGGAGGGAATAATAGTGATTTTGGTACGATTGCTACGCTCACCACTGACGGAAATTTTTTATTGGCAGGTTCTTCTTCTTCTGGTATTTCGGGAGACAAAAGCCAGGCATCACAGGGATGGACTGACTATTGGGCAATAAAAATCTCTATCTGCCAGTCAGTTACGAGTTTTTGTGAAAGTCAGACCTATACCCTTGCTGCTACCAACTGTGCCGGAACCGTCACATGGTCGACAGGAGCGGTAGTCAATAGCATTGAAGTAAGTAATCCTGGGACTTATACTGCCACCTGTACCGTCAATAACGAAACCAGTTCGGCCAGCAATAGCATTGTAATAGTATCAAACACAGCTACTCTAAACGGCACTGCCGCCAGCGGCACAAGCAAAGCTATCGATAGTATCACCTCAACCCAAACCATTCCAACAGGCATAAACGCCACCTATCAGGCGGGTAAAAGCATCTCCCTGCAAGGCTCTTTTCAGGCACAGACAGGGAGTGTGTTTAAGGCCGAAATAAAGGGGTGTGAGTAGCAGAGGGCGTTTTATAGCGTATTTTTGAGCCGCCGGATAATGCAGTGTTATCCGGCGTTTTTTGTTTGGGGCTGAACAAATAAATGTTTTGGCTAAAGCCAATTAGATGTTATTTTTCTGCACCACCCGCGCGGCGTCCGCAGCTAAAGCTGGCGGCAATTGATTCATAAATTTTGCTATATTCCATTCAATAGACCCCATTTTCAAATGGAGGTAACAGGAAAACATTCTTCCGAATCGGCTTTAGCCAAAATACTCTTTTATTACCTAATCAGAATCTCCCATGTGCGATTGCTAAAGCCAAGCCAGAGGGCTCTGACGTGCTTTGAACGATGAATTCAATCAATCTTTTAGATTCTTCTGAAAACGCAAAGACCCTTGCGGCAGAGTCCCCTGGCTATATGTGGGCTTAAGCACACGGGAGACTCTGCCGGGGCATTAATATCCCATACAATCCTCCAACTACGTATATAGCTACGCACACGGGAGCCTCCGCCATTACATCAATATATTTTCAAAATTGGCAAAAAGAGCTTATTTTTGGCGGATATAACCTTTTTTACTGCGTTTCGCATGCCGTTTAGATTAGTACTGATTTATATACTCTGTTGTTTAATTGAAATTGTAGGTTACAGGCTTTACAGAGATAAGCTGAGTTTCCTGACTGCCTTGCCCGTATTATGCCTGCTGATTTTTTATTATCTGCGCCGGAAAGGGGAATACAGACTCAAAGACTATACTTATAGCATCGGGCTTTTTCTGGCGGCAGTGGCAGATATTATGCTTGAAGTGAGGAATACCACTGTGAAGGTATTGGCTATAGTAGTATATATGCTGAGTTTTTCTTTTTATATCGCGACTGTTCGTAAAGAAGCTGTTTTCGGAAATTCTGCCAGAGCATTGCTGAGCGTAATAGCGCAAACGCTTTTGATAGTTTCACCTGTTCTGCTAGTTTTTTACAAAATCCCGTCTGATTACTTTTTTGCTTCGATGATTTATATGGTATTTCTGGCCTTATTATATATCACGGCTCTTGTGCGAAAAACCAATAAAAGTAGCTATCAATGGTTTCTTTCAGGTGCTCTTGCCTTTGCTGTTGTTACCATCAGTGAAATCTATTTTTCTTTTATTATCAGGTTTCCCAATGGCTCCATCCTGATAAAAGCAGTCTATAGTTTTGCTCAGTTTGCTACTTTTATGGGTATAATCCGAACTTATAAGGATTTTTATCCTGCGCGTGAGAAATGAGGCGTAGAATAGTAGAAAAAACGCTATCTTGAAAAAAGAAAAACCCTGCATCAAAGCGATTATGCGCTGACACAGGATTCTTCATCCAGATGAAAATCTCTCCCTTTATTCTAGCAAGATGCGGATCTTCCTGACGTCTCCCTTTGCATTACCTAAATGTAAATAATATGTACCCCTTGGCAGATCATCAACCTTGATTGACAAAGTCTTACTAGACTTGAAGGAATTGTCGGAGTAACTTTTAGTCGTATCTACTGTCTTAACTTCTTTGCCGCTTGTTTCGGAATAAAGTTTAATAGTTTCTGGCAGATTTGTTGCCTCGCTAGATTCGTCAAATTCTATATTGATCACATCACGAGCCGGGTTTGGGAAAACCGTATAACTCGTACTTCGCGCGCCACAATCATCAACGCAAATTGTAATGCCTTTTTGAACAGACCCGAAACAGTTGCTTGCAGTTACATCTATCCCGTAACAATTGTTGATGTAAGTATTAAACGTGGCACTTCCTCCCGAATAATATAGATATGTATTTGCAGGGTCACTGGTCGTCCAATTCCCAAAACTTGTTCCTGGCTCATCAGTATAAGCACTCAATTGAATTCCTGTGCCACGGCACATGAAATCAGGTTGTCCTCCAATATTATTATAAACTGCAAGAGCTGACGGTTTGGGAGCACTCTTTTTTACATTACGTTCCACACTATATCCGGTAGTATATGCACATACCGATGATGATGCTGAAACTTTGACTGTTCCATCTGATGTACCAGTGATGTAAGCAGAACTTGTGTTACCAGGAGAACTTGCGGATATGCCGCCTGTCGTAACCCAATTGAAGCTTGTTGCATTTGCAGAAGTTGCCGTGATAGTTTGTGGGTTGCACAACAAGATGTCACCAGTATTTAGTGTTGGCGTAGTAGGAAGGGGGCGTGTTATTGTAATTGAAATTTTTGTGCGAAGGTTACTGTCGTTTCGTTTCGCTTCAACGGCAATTGTACCACCTGAACTAATATGCGGAGTAACCGTTACCGATGGGGAACTCGAACTGGCTGGTCCAGACCATCCTGACGGATAATAGAAATAATATGTAACGGGCGAACCAGAAGGATCTGTCGTTACTGCTGGCACTGAAACGGTTTTGGAGGATGTTCCGCATGCGTATAGTAGCGAATTTCCATTACTCAACGTAGAACTATTAAAAGTTATAGAGCTTGGGGTGCTTATATATTTAACTTCTATAGGCTGTGCTGAATTACCTCCTCCGGCAGCCATAATGCTGTTTATTTCCTTTGTTTTAGCAACTCCATCAAACCAGCTAAAAGTAATTTTTAGCCTAATTGTTTTAGTAGGAGTACCCATGTTATAGTTGGCGGTGTTGTTCCATGTCACACCGATCTGTTGATTCGTGGTCTGACCATTAAGTGTTCCTCCAACCACAGTCCATGCATACGTTTGTGTGGCATTGTAGGGAACAGTACTCGATGTTTGATCGAATACAACAACTGGGACATAGTAATAAACTCTGGAATAAGATCCGGCAGTGGGTTCAAGATTGTAAAAACATCCACCGTCGTATTGAGTGGAGCATTCGGTTCCTTTTACGTAAACCTTTGGATCCGTTGGTTGAGCATACAAATGGGAATTTGTAAAGAGAAGAAATAAGGTGAGATAAGATAAAATGATTTTCACGAGCTTGTTGTTTTATGGTTTATAAATTGTAACTAAAATTCAATACAAAATATGCAAAAGAGGCAATTTCCGGTTCTTTGAGAATTTCCTTTGAAATCTGCTTTCCATTAAAAGAACTGGTTTGAACTTTCTTACCATAAAGCAGCCTTATCTGACTTTCGAGTGAAATAGCAAAACGATGATTTAGATAATATTTTCCACCTATTAAAGGAGATAACATCACTGCATTTTGAATGGATTTAGTACTGAGTTTGCCTGTGATAGCAATGCCATTCTCATCAGTTTTTTTTGCATTGTCGTCACGAAATTTGCTTATTTCTGCCCTCCAGCCAATGTCTGCCCCATAGAAAAACACAAATCTTCCACTGATTTTCTGCCATTCATAGCCAAGGGTGGCGGCTGGGCGAAAAAAGCTTGTTACGGGATTTGCATAGGTGATAGTATTATCAGCAAAAAAGGATTGGTTTTTTCCAAGAAAGTATGGGGTGACCATGAAGCGTATTGCTCCAGGATTAGTACCGCTAGTGATATTCCGCTTGATTAGATAAGGGTAACTCCAATTGTCAGCAGATTGTAGTTTAAACAAAGGAATCAGATTGATATTTATTTCCCACTTGTGCCGTTGGATTGGCTGGTCAATTGCTTTATTAAATAAAGTGAGATGCCTGGCCGGCAGAGTATCAGTCACTTGTGCCGTAGCATTTACAGCAAATAAGCAGGAAGCAAATAGTCTGACTAAAAATTTGAAATTGTTTTTCATGGACATTCGATAAGTGATTAAGTTCAATTTTCAATAGAAATATTCATATAATGTGTTGCCCAAATTCAGACTGTTCCTTGAAATAAAGAAAAATCTGTATCAGAGAATAAATTATTTCTACAATAATTTGATTAAGGGGCTGTATAAACTTTTATTCTTTTTATTGATTTTGTGTAAAAAGATTTTGTAACCGTACACTTTTTCTTTTTACTATTTTGAAAACTTTTACAATAACTCTTTTAGCAACTTTTTGATTTGGCGAATCTTCTCTAAAAGTTTATTTTAAAACATATGACATACTTTTTAGATGAGAAAAAACAAAAAAAAATCAAAACATTGTCAAGTAAATCGCTATAAAAAAGTGTACGGCTCAAATGTAAAATATAAACTAATTCATCTACATATATACGTGGATGTATATTTATTTATCGGAAATAAACTTATTTAACGGTATTATATTGAAATTGTTTCTTGTGAGAATAATGCAAATTGAACAAAGCACAAGAATAGAAGTAATGATTTTCTCATAAAAGAGTAGAGTTTTAGACACAGTTATTGTTTGATAAAATTAAAGAAAAATCGTCTTAGAAAAAAATTTATGTCTCCTCAGAGTCTCCCGTATGCGTGAGCAATAGCAATGTAGGGGACTCTGAGGGCTAGGGTCTTAGCTATTGAGGAAAAACTCTTGCCTCAGAGTCCCCTTGCTGGACTTCCGCCTTACGCACACGGGAGACTCTGAGGAGACAGAAAATAAGGTTCCAACAGTATGATTCTAAGCAATACCTGCCCAAACCCTTTGAAAGCTAATGCTAAAGCCCGAAATTTACTGGATTAAAATCCACACAATAAACAATTATTGCTATGAACGAAGAAGAAGTGCCTGTGAATGTAGGTGGTAGAGGGAATACGACCTATACGCCTGAATCTGACGAGCAAGCCTACAACTACTGCTTGCTGGGGGCTACTGATGCAGAATTAGCCGAACTTTTTAAGGTATCTGCCAACACCATCTATAAATGGAAAAAGAAGTACCCGAGTTTCCGGGAATCTGTTAAGAGTGGGAAAGTACTGGCTGATATGCAGGTAGCCAGAAGCCTGTATAAAAGAGCGCTGGGCTATACTTTTCAGCAGATAATTTCGGAGGCTAAAAGTGTGCCTGTTTCGGTAAAGGTTGGTGACGTGGACTCAACCTTTATGGATGATAGTGCCAACGGCTTCCAGACTATCAGAGTAATTACGCGAGAAGTGATACCCGATGTGAAGGCGCAGATATTCTGGCTTAAGAACCGTCAGCCTGAAAAGTGGAGAGACAAACAGGAGCTTGACCACAAATCAGGCGGGGAAAAACTTTCGACGATAACCATTTTCGAATTACCGAATGACGGCCGGAACGATTGAGCAGATAAGACCACAGAAGGGGTATCAGATGAAAGCGCTGGCATCGATGGCGGATATTGTGATTGGCGGGGCAGCCGCGGGGGTAGGCAAAACTTTTTGCCTGCTCCTTGACCCACTGAAACATATCACGACGGTTCCGGGCTTTGGTGGGGTGGTTTTCAGACGGACTACTACGCAGGTGAAGAACGAGGGCGGGCTGTGGGATACTTCTATGAGTCTTTATTCGAAAGTCCCGCAGGCGAGGCCGCGGGAGTCGAGTCTGGAATGGTTGTTTGAGGTAGATGCGCATCGGGTAAATAAAATCAAGTTTGCGCATCTGGAACATGAGAAAAATGTGCTCGACTGGCAGGGTGCACAGATTGCTTTTATCGGGTTCGACGAATTGACTCATTTTACTGAGCATATGTTTTTCTACCTGTTGTCGCGCAATCGGTCGGTGTGTGGAATTCGTCCTTATGTGCGGGCTACGTGCAATCCTGACCCTGAGAGCTGGGTGTTCAAACTGATTGAGTGGTGGATTGGCGAAGATGGTTTTCCGATTGCAGAGCGAAATGGAAAGGTAAGGTATTTCACTAAAAAAGGGAATACGTATATATGGGGTAGTAGTATTGATGAGGTGTATGAGCAGGCTAAGTTTTTTCTGGAAGATATTATCAGAGAATCGGCATTGCAGAAAGCGCATTTTATCAAGTCGATCAGTTTCGTATCGGGGTCAATTTATGATAATAAGAAATTGCTGGAGCATGACCCCTCCTACCTCGGTAATCTGCTGGCGCAGGATGAGCAAACGCAGTTGCAGCTCTTTAAGGGCAACTGGAAATTTGTGCCTTCAGACCTTGATATTTACCGCTATCAAGATTTTCTGGGGGTGTTCAATAATCTATACCAGACCCGCAACGCTGATAAATATATTACGGCTGATATTGCGCTGGAGGGCTCGAACAAATTTGTGGTGGGCTATTGGGAGGGAAAATCGCTGGAAGACCTGGTGATTATCGATAAATCGAAGGGCAATGAAGTGATTGATACGATTGTGCAGCTGGCGCAGCAATACAAGGTGCCTAATACTAATATTGTGTTTGACTCAGACGGCGTGGGCGGGTTTGTTGATGGGTTTATTATCGGTGCCATGCCTTTTCATGGCGGTGGTGCGGTGATGCCTGTGAAAGACGCTATCAGTGGCAGGATTATCAGAGAAGATTATTTTAATCTGAAAACGCAGTTGTATTATCGCTCAGGGTATGCGGTATCGAAAGGAGATTACCGGATTTCGGAACAGGTGGCGATACAGATGTATGATGACCGGATGACGGTGCGGCAACGTTTTATGTACGAGCGCAAGGCCATCAAAAAAGATAAGGTAGACAGCGACGGCAGAAAGCGGATTATTCCGAAAGAGCAAATGAAGCTGATGCTCAACAACCAATCGCCCGATTTGATGGATATGTTTATGATGCGTGAATTGTTTGAGCTGAAGCCGAGGTATGATCTGGGGGTGTATTAGTCTTGTGGCGTGAACGTCCCGTTCGCAGCTAAAAAGCTCAGATGTGTGCGCCTGGAGAGCATTTTGGATTATAGTATTTGTGAGGCTACAACCATCTGTTGAATTAATATTAGTATTCTTCTTTTATTCTCCGTACCTTCATTAAGTGAGACTGTATATTAAATACATGGTGAGCATTCGCTGTAAAATGCTGGTAAAAGCCGAACTGGATAAACTTGGGCTTAATTACGGAGTAATAGAGTTGGGCGAGGTGGATGTAAAAGACAAAATTTCGGAACAACAGCGGAAACTGTTAAAGGTTAATCTACTGAAAGCCGGGCTTGAATTGATGGACGATAAAAAGGCTATTCTGATAGAAAAGATAAAAAATGTGATTATTGAGATGGTTCATTATGAAGATGAGCTACCGAAGGTAAAAAACTCTGATTACATCAGCGAGAAATTGCAATATGATTATACTTATCTGGCTAATCTGTTTTCGGAGACTACGGGTACTACCATTGAGCATTTTATTATTATTCACAAAATTGAACGGGTAAAAGAGCTCATGATTTATGACGAGCTAAACCTGACAGAAATATCCTATAAACTCAATTATAGTAGCGTAGCTCATCTTTCTAATCAGTTTAAAAAAATAACCGGGCTAACCCCTTCTTTTTTTAAATCGCTCAAGCATAAAAAGCGTACTCCACTCGAAGACATATGAATTATGTAAGTCTTTTATAGAGTTATGTAATACTTGGCAGGTAAAAGAGCCTCATTTTTGCCCTGTGGTATTCATTTCTACAGATACCGGTCAGAGAGAACTGGCATATCAATTAGGAGCCAAGGGGTTTATTCATAAACCTTCTGATCCTTTTACCCTAAGCACAAAACTATCGAAGATGATTAATTCCACTGCACTGTTAACCCTTACATGATTGATTATATATTTGAGCCTCAACTATTAAATTCCCTCAATAATTTATGGATAAGACAGAAATTGACCAGCTATTATCAGATGAGAATGCACACCTCAACAAATTACACAAAATTGTAAAAGAGGCTATTGCAGCCGAAAAACTCATTATTTATAACTTGCTGAATCCGCCTCTGGAAATACTTACCCAGGGGCAGAAGATTTCAGATAAGGTGGCCCGGTTCGGTGGTAGCTGGAAGTTCATTATGTCATTTGGGGTGATTCTGCTCATCTGGATTGTGCTGAATGGGATAATCCTCAAATCTGACAGGTTTGACCCTTATCCGTTTATTCTCATGAATCTCATTTTATCCTGTATTGCCGCACTTCAGGCACCTGTAATTATGATGAGCCAGAACCGTCAGGAAGAAAAGGACAGAATGAGAGCAGAAAACGATTACCTGATTAACCTTAAAGCAGAAATGCAAATCAGGAGTTTGAATCAAAAAATAGACTTATTACTCGAAAAACAAATCAAGACATTGTTTGATACACAAGAAAAACAGTTTGTCTTATTAGAAGAAATAAAAAGCAGGTTAGATAAACACACCAATAAAGCAGATGTGTGAATTATGTAATACTTTTATAGAGTTGTGTAATACTTCGCAGGCAAAAGAACCTCACCTTTGTAGCTTATCAATAAAGTGATAAGCTGAACCAACAAACAAAGCGGAGAGTAACTCCTTAGCTGTTATTCTGGCTATAGCTTTTTCTTCGGGTACAGTATCCTGGTGCGCAGCTTATACTTTCCAAACAAACTATTTAAAAAACCAAAGATCGGATAAATTATGGAAGCAGTTATTTTAAACTCAATAAAAATTATAGCAAGTATAATAGCAGGCGTTGCTGTCGGGAAGATAGCAAGTAAGTTTATTATACAGATAAATGCCGGAACATCAGCAAAGCCCGACTTAAACAAAAATCTATAAATAAGTTATCCAGAAAATAATTCCTGATTAATCTATTTTATCAAAGCAAAAAGTAGAATAGGCAGGTTCTGATGAAAGTATGTATCGCTTTATTGAGTTAAACGATGCTGTCTATAAAAAACTTGCCCCCATTTCATACGCCGCTTTTTTATAAGTAAGATACTGGTAAGCGCTATTTTACAATAGCTTGCTGATACAATAAATATAAAGGATTTACTATGGAAACTTCAGAAATTGAAAAGGTATTTGTGAATCATGCAACTATTGTACGAAATTATATAACACTCCAGGGCGCAAAAACAGGAACTTTGTAATTGATTAATGTAACCCAATAAGTAAATTTCAAGTATCCATTAAAAGCAAGTAGGAGCTTTACTGGTATAAGCATCTGTCCGTGTCTATATCTTTCAGCCCAATAGTATCATTGCATAGGTTATCCATATTTAGTTGATCCAAAATGCCACCTTATTTTTAGGTGGCTTTTTTGTCGATAAAATCAGGTAGCAAGATTCTCTCATGTATGAATTATGTAACTATTAAAAATAATTGTATAACAGAAACTATTCAAAAATGCCTCAACTTTATGGTGCAAAAATTTATTTGCCATAATCATAAAAAAATGGATAGAGAACAGTTAAAAGAGGAATGGAGAATCCAGAAAGCGAAACTTTTAAAGAAGTTTTCGGTACTCACAGAAGATGATTTGTTTTTTAGAGAAGGCCAAAAAGATGATATGCTCGAAAGACTTCAATTGATACTTGGAAAGAATAAAGAAGAACTCATTATGGTTTTTGATTCAATCAACCAAAAGCCTGAACACACCCGTTATAAGAGAAAATGATTCGCCCTGTTTGAGGCATTAGTAATTAACAACGACTTTTAATTAATAACAATATGAGTAAAGATAAACAGAGTAAAGACCAGAAAAAAACGGCAGCAGTAGACAAGACAAAAGTATTATCTGCCTACAAGCTCGATAGTCAAACCAAGGCTTTTGAAATGCCGACGCCCATTCCAAGACTTAAGCGATAGCAGGTTGGAAATAACATATAGAACTACTTTAACACAGAAGGTGGCTTTGAGAAAAGCTACCTTTTTTTGTGAGGGCTCAGTCCTGAATTTAGGCAGATATTCTATAAAATATCATTTATGAAAATCATGCTCAACAACCAATCGCCCGATCTGATGGATATGTTTATGATGCGCGAATTGTTTGAGCTGAAGCCGAGGTATGATCTGGGGGTTTATTAGGTGATGGGTAGTTGTTTATATTCAACTGTGAATATAAAACGGGTTCAAAATTTTGAACCCCTACGAGTAACAATCCATACAATCAGGATTTTCTCCTTTCAGCCAATCGCCCTGCACCAAAAATAAGCAAGGCTAGCAGGGGGCAGCAGGCCATGATGGCCGTTAGCGGGAGGTTTGTGCCATCACCCAACCAGCCTACCAGCGCACTGGCTAAGGCACCGAAGCTCATCTGAATGGCACCCATGAGTGCAGAGGCGCTTCCGGCATCTTTGCTGAATGGGGTTAAAGATAAGGCCGAGGTATTGGGATGGATGAATCCCTGGCAACTGATGAAGCCCAGCACAATGAGCAGCATCGTATAAAATGTATGCAAGTGCAACAGGCTTAAACCCACTAAAAGCAAGCCCAATATGGCCTGAATGGGCAGCACTGTCTGGATGATGTTGACGCTGTTCTTATTGCGAAGGGCGAGGGTGTTTAGCTGACTGCTACCGATGAGTCCGGCGGCTGTGAGGCCAAAGATGTAGCCGTATTGCTGTTCGGTTGCGCCGTATATTTTCATAAAAACGGCCGCAGAGCCAGCCAGATAGGCATAGACACCTGAGGAGACTGCTGCTCCGCAAAGGGCATAGGTGATGAACTGAGGATTGGTAAATATCCTGAAAAAACTGGCGCTCACTACTTTGGGGTGCAAAGAAAGGGAAGCATCGCCGGGGCGACTTTCGGGCAGAAAGAAATAAACAGTAATGAGGAGAGAAAGTCCGATAATGACCTGCAACCAGAAGACCGAATGCCAGCCAAAAGCAATAATGAGATAGCTGCCGATGGTTGGGGCAATGATGGGCGAAACACCTAAAACCAGCACCAATAGTGAAAAGATTTTGGCGATTTCGTTGAGTGGAAAAAGGTCGCGCACGATAGCGCGGGGTGCAACAATGCCCACACAGCCACCCAATGCCTGAAAGAAACGCACAATGATGAGCATTTCGATAGAAGTGGATACGGCACAGCCGATGGAGGCTATTGTATAGAGAAACAAGCCAATGAGTAACGGGATGCGTCGGCCAAAGCGGTCGAGGAGCGGGCCGCAAATCATCTGCCCGATACAAATGCCCAGAAAAAAGCTGGAAATGGAATAGGAAACGGTATCGATAGGAACCTTGAAATCGGCAGCGATACTCGGAAAACCTGAAATATAGGTATCAATCGAAAAAGCCCCGATGGCCGAAAGGAGACCCAGAATGATAATCAGAAAAAAACGTCGGTCGGTCATAGGTTAGTTTTAAGCGGGCGCAATTTACCCAGAATATTGTAGAATTGCTCATCTGGGGTTTTAAGTGTTTGGATTAATCCGTTTTTAAAAATCCTTTTTAACAAAGCTGAGGCTGAGCCACATTAAAAAATTAAACCAGAAAGCCCCGCTGATAAAATAGTTAGTCTGGCAAAAGTACTAATTTTACCTATGGATTTATTGAAAAAGAAAATGATACTACCCCTAGAAAAACAGCAAACCCTGGACGCTATCGTTAACGACTTAAAAGTTTTACCCCATGTAAAGGCCATTGTATTAGGTGGCTCGTATGCTACAGGCAGGGCAACCGACGAGTCGGATCTGGATGTGGGGATTTATTATGCCGGCAATGCTCCGTTTTCGGTAGACGCGGTAAAAGAAATAGCTTTGAGATATGCGATAGACGGCAATCCGACCGTAACTGGTTTTTATGAATGGGGGCCCTGGGTAAATGGTGGGGCATGGATTAATACTGCCTGTGGCAAGGTTGATTTCCTTTATAAAAATATTGACCAGATACAGGAGACCATTGAAAAAGCACAGCAGGGCATCTGGGAGAACCATTATGAACAGCAACCGCCTTATGGCTTTGCATCGGTCTATTTTCTGGCTGAGACAGAGGTATGCATTCCATTATACGACCCTCAGGGTATCATCAGCCAACTGAAAGAACAGATAAGGATATATCCGCCAAAACTGAAACAGGCGGTTATTCAGCAATCTTTATGGTCGACAGAGTTTACGATTATGCATGTGATGGGATATGTCGAAAAGCATGATATATATAATCTGGCAGGAAGCCTGGCCAGAGCCATGAAAAACCTGACAATGGCGCTCTTTGCTATCAACGAAACTTATCCGATTAGTGATAAGCGTGCCATTGATATACTGGAAGAAGCGGCGAAGATACCGGAAGATCTGCGCGGGAGAATTGAGGATATTCTTTGCATTGATAAGACCCATCTGGCTAATCATCTGGTGCTACTGCAATTGCTTTTTGCTGAGGTAGTAGAATTGGCAGAGGGAGCTTATGCGCCTGTTTATGTTTTGAAGAAGTAGAAGTTCAGCACTCTTGCCTAGGAATAGTATCTTATTTGGTGGAATATAAAAATTGCGAGATTCTCGCAAAATCTCGCAATTTTTATACTAGCACTTTTACGCATAATCCGCCTTTGAATTGGGATGCACACAGGCAGACCAATAATCCATGATGAGTTTGATGTCTCGTTTGGTGGCTTCGAAATCGTGGTTTTTCTGGAAGAACCCTTGTACCGTCAGCCGGGTATAGGCTTCTCTTACATAATCCATATTAGCGGTGGTGGTGTAGAAGATAAACGGGATGCTCTTTTCGCGGAGGCGATCGCTGGCGTCTATTTCCCGTTTCAGCTCTATACCGCTCTGGCGGGGTAAGTTAATATCGCAGAGGATAATGAAAAGCTGGTCATCGGTAGACAAAATAAACTTCTTGGCATCGTTGCAGTTATCAAACCAGACCAGGGGGTTCTTGATTTCCAGTTCTTCAAATACTTCTTCCAGAAAATTCTTATCATCAATATCGTCTTCTATCAGCAGAATGGGTCTCGTTATCATATTCATGTTTTAAAGGTATACAATAGCACTATCCTAAAAAAGGTTTACAAAGCAAAAGTATTTTCCTGACAAATTGAGCGACCAGTATATACAATTTTTCGTTTTGCTATCAACTTTCAGTTACACAACCTCATTGCCGCTGTTTTTGTTTTAAAATATCTTTAAACTTGCGCAATGCCCATTTAACAAACAACCTGTCGTCAGACAGGGTGTTTATTGAAACTTCTCTCTTAAAAAACTGTGTTCGTTGAAGAAGAACAGATTCCTGTTTGGAGGGAAGAAGTATCGGTAATCAACGGTTAATATCTTTTCAATCAGTTTCTTTAAGCCATCAAATTCGGCAGGTTTAATCAGAAACAGGTTAGCCCCCGCCTTGAAAGCCTTATTGACTTCCTCTTGTGAGTCGGTGGTGGTCATGATGATACAAGGTACGTTCTGTAGATGCGCTTTGCTTCTGATTCGGGTCAGGCACTCGATGCCGTTCATGCGTGGCATATTCAAATCCAGAAAAATAATATCGGGAACTTCGTCGCCGGGCTTTTCTATGGTTTTTATCAATTCTTTTCCGTCATTAACCGTTATCAAATTAATGTTGGTCAGAATCGTGGTAAGTGCATCGGTAAAAAAGAATAAATCATCTTCGTCGTCCTCAGCCAGTAAAATATTGACGGGTGATGTTTTATTAAACAACATTTAATAAACGTTTAAGGGCTTAAGGTTTTAATTATTTAAAGATACACCTTAATCAGATATATTGATTTATACAGGCATATTATTTAATTTTTAAAAAGGCATTTGTTTAATCATCCTGAATTAATGAGGGCATACGATTAGCAAAAGCGTCTTGGTCTGCGGTAGTTAAAGGGCCATGCTTATATTTTTCATTTGGCAAGTTACAAAATCACCATTGGCTGATATTAATGTATACAAACTGTGCCTCGGCTATGTGTTTGAACCATCGCCCGGAATGTAAAATGCTTTATCTATGAAATACGTATTAACCGACAATTACAACCCTATCAAAGTTCTGCTGGCAGAAGACGATGAAGACGACCAGTTCTTCTTCTCTGATGCGCTTTCAGAATTGCCTTTCCCGACAGAACTTACTATTGTGAGCAATGGAAAAGCTGCCGTTGAAAAACTACATGAGGCAGTGAGCAAACCTGATATTATTTTCCTGGATCTGAATATGCCCAAGATGAATGGCAAAGAATGCCTGAAGCAGATTCGAACCAATAAATCATATAAATCTATTCCGTGTATTATTCTGAGCACTTCGTCTGCGCATGCCGAAATTGAAGAGACTTATTATGCAGGTGCTAACCTGTATGTGTTGAAACCTAACGAGGGATCGAATTTGTTGAAGTTGGTTAATAAAGTATTGAAACAGGATTGGAAAGAGAATTTCACGCCTAAAAAAGAGTTGTATTTCTTGTCGGAAAGAAATCTTCAAAGAGCCTGATTACTTACCCTAAGTGGCATTAGGGTGTCGGCAAATCGCCCAATAGTCCAGAATGATTTTTATATGATTCTTGATTTCCTCAAAGTCATATTGCTTCTTAAAAAATCCCTGAACCGTTAATTGCGTATAGGCTTCATTGACCAGTTTCTGACTGTCGGAAGTAGAATAAAAAAGAAAGGGGATACTCTTTTTCCGCAATTCGGGGTTTTCGTCTATCTGCCTTTTAAATTCAATCCCATTCTGAAACGGCAGGTTAATATCACACAAAATAACAAAGGGTTGTTCAGTAGTGGTTGTCAGGTATTGCCAGGCTGAAGGGCCATTTTTAAACCAGAGCACTTCGTAAGGGAGTTTTAATTCTACCAATACTTCATGAAGAATATCTTTATCGTCGGCATCATCTTCTATTAACAAAACAGGGCGGGTTTTCATAGCAATGTAGCTTTATTTCTACTATAACTATCATCAGGCCAAATAGTTTATAAATCTCATAAACTCACGCCTGTCAACTGTTCGCATATCTTAAGTAATTTATCCTGCATGGCCGCATTATCGGCTTCCGGCATATAACGGGCTTGTCTTTTATGGTGGAAATAGCGGCCGCTAACACAGGCTTCTGCTTCATTGCTCACTGCCAGCCATGTCTGTGTCTGAAAACCTTTTTCCAGACTATCAGGTGCCCCTGCTCCACCCATTCTGGTTGGCACCCAGCCCGGATTAACCGCATTGGCATATACCTCTGTCCATTTACGGGCCACTGCCATCGACAGCATTACCTCATGCAGCTTGGTATCTGAATAGCTGATATAACCCACCTTTGCCTGAAGGTTTGCCGGCAGATTATCCAAGCCCGGATTACCTTGTAAGTGCATACCGGAACTCATATAGATGAGTCTTTCAGGTTTGTGCATCATACAGGTCAGAATATATGGAGCCAGACTATTGACTGTGAAAATCAACGGCAAGCCCTCTGCACCGACACTATTATTAGGTACGCGATAAACCCCTGCATTATGAATGACGGCATCGAAAGTGCCCAGCGTATTTGCCTGGGCGGCTAGTTCTTTGGTTTCTTTCATACTTGACAGGTCGGCTATTAATACTTCTTCTGCCTCTGGCACTTGTGCCAGCGTGTGTTTCGCCCGTTCTGCATTGCGTGCATGTAAAACTACCCGATGCCCTTCTTTGATTAACTGTTTTGCTGCTAACTGCCCCAGCCCATCGGCTGAGCCTGTAATGAATATTCTGGCCATGTAATTGCTATTTTTCTTTAGTACCACCGGGGTTCTACTTATTTCATCTTCAAGAACAGTTCTTTCATGGTTTCTGTATCCAGCGCATTCATTTCTACCAATTTCAATGATTTTACCATCGATAAGGTACTTGTTTTATAATGCTGGAAGTGGGGAGATTTGATATGAGCTTCATAAGCCTCACGACTGGCATAGATTTCCAGTAGCCGGATTTGTGTCGGGTTTTCTTTCTGAGACATCGGAAAAATACATAAAACACCCGGTTCTATTTTTACAGAGGCGGCCGCTTCTTCTTTCAGAATTGCCTTATATTCAACGAGTTTATCAGGGTATATCTCGATTTCTGCTATCCGCACCATCATGTCTTTTTGCTGAGCAACAGCGGTGTAGTATGAATGAGCCATAGCGAGTGTCAGAATAGAAAGAAGGATTTTTTTATAGGTCATAATAGGGAGATTAAATATTTGAGAGATTAGACCTATCCAGTCTCAATCTCATATTTAGTATTATGAACGTTGGATCGGCAATTAAAATATTTGCCAATCCAACATTCATAATGAATCACTCAATTCCTTATAGCGTTGCCATATCAATCACAAAGCGATAACGAACGTCACCTTTTAGCATACGGTCATAGGCTGTGTGAATGTCTTTGATATTGATCAGTTCAATGTCTGAAACGATGCCCTTTTCAGCGCAGAAATCAAGCATTTCCTGCGTTTCGGCAATACCACCGATACTTGACCCTGCCAGACTTTTACGGCCAGCCAACAAACTAAAGGCACTGACAGATGCAGGTGTCGGAGGTGCACCTACACAAATATGTGTGCCGTTTACTTTTAATAAAGAAAGGTATAGCTGATAATCATGCTCGGCCGATACAGTATCCAGAATAAAGTCAAAACTACCCTTTACCTTAGCCAGTTGCTCAGGGTCTTTGGTTACTACAAAATGATGTGCACCCAATTCTCTGGCATCGGCTTCTTTGCTTGGCGAAGTACTTAGAACGGTTACGTCTGCCCCAAGAGCCACACCAAATTTTACACCCATGTGTCCTAGTCCACCTAATCCTAATACGGCCAGTTTATGCCCCGCTCCTACTTTCCAGTGGCGCAAAGGCGAATAAGTAGTGATTCCGGCACAAAGCAATGGCGCAGTTGCTGCTAAGTCCAAATTTTCTGCAATATGGAGAACGAAGTCTTCATGCACTACGATGGTATTAGAATAGCCACCATAAGTAGGTGTTTTTTTGTCTTGTTCGGTGCCATTGTAAGTCCAGCTATTGCCGTTTAAGCAATATTGTTCCAGACCCGCCTGACAAGAATCGCAAGTACGACACGAGTCTACCATACAGCCTGTTCCGGCTAAATCGCCTACCTTAAATTTTTTGACATGGTTTCCTACTGCCACTACCCTACCGACAATCTCATGTCCCGGAACCATCGGGAAAATACCCGGCCCCCAATCGTCTTTGATCTGGTGGAGATCTGAATGGCAGACACCACAGTAGAGAATATCAAACTGCACATCGTGTGGCCCGACCTCACGACGTTGAAACTCCCAGGGAGCTAAATCTGAAGCATTTGTTTGTGCTGCATAGCCTTTTGTAGCTATCATACTGAGTCGTGTTTTTTATGTTGAAATTAATCATGAGTAAACGAACTACTCTGATACAACCACAAAAGTATTAGTGCAAAATCAAAGACGTTATAGCAAAATCAAAGAAGATTTTATGAAAATCACATTTTTCAGAAAATAGTATTGATTATGGCCCATTTAGAACTAATCCTACTTAATTGGGCGTTATTTTATTAAAGACAGCTATTAATAAACAGAAAGTGTATGGCTTAGCCCGTTTACTCTCTGATACGATAAAAAGATTTTCTCTCCTGACTATGAAAACACGCCGTGAAGCTACACCTATAACCATGGTGTATGATTTGCCTACGATAATACCACCGGGTACTACTCCGGTAAACCGATTGTATTACGAAGACTGGAATATTAAAATTGTAGACCGTGAGCAAAGTGGCTGTGATAATTACCTCTCACCCAATCGCCGTGACTTTTATAAAATCATGCTCATGACTAGCGGAACAGGAGTAAAAACGATGGGAAAACATCAGTATCTCATCGACGACCAGACTATTCTGTTTCTGCATCCGAACGAAATTGTCTGCTGGCGCAATGCCAATCCAACTTTGGGAGGTGGTATTTTCTGTCTGTTCAAAAGGCGTTTTTTAGAGCAGCACCCCTCATTAAAGTTTGTCATTGACCGCTATAAATTCTTTACTGAGAAGAAAATCCTCCGACTTTCAGAACAATCAACAGCCGCTATTCATGGCTTACTTTCACAAATGAGAACAGAAGCCGCTTCTGGTGGAGAACTGGCCGAAGAAGCGATGCAGGCGTATCTTCAACTCCTGATGATTGAGAGTCTGAAAGGGAATGATTATGCTCCTACCGGAGAAGTGACGAATGATTATAGCCACGTGCATGATTTCTTTGAATTGCTGGAAAAAGAAACCAATCTGGCAAACCCGGATAATCCTATCCGGATACGCACAGCACAGGAATATGCCGAAAGATTGAATCTGAATCCGAACTACCTGAATGGATTGGTAAAGAAGCATACGGGGCAACCCATCAGTACCCTTATCAAAAACCGTTTGCTGGAAGAAAGTAAAGCCCTGCTGATACAAACCAACTGGACATTGCTGGAAATCAGCCAGATTATCGGCTTTGCTGACCAGCCTAATTTCAGCCAGTTTTTCAAGAAATACGTAGGCTTAACGCCTAATGAATTCAGGCGTTCGCCACTTTCAGTTGCTTTTGATGATTAGGATACCGTGCCACGGCCGTTTATGGACGAGGTTAGCCGTGACACGGTGGGCATAGGCACAGTAGGTATACACCTTGCCTATCAATCCATCCAGTGGCTGATGAACATATCTCCCCACATATCTGTAGAAGTTAAGGTACTTGTGCCTATGTGAACAGTATCGGCAAAGTTTCCGACATAGAAAAAGTGTTTGTCTGTGCCGAAAGCAAAGTCTTTTAAAATACCTCCATTGAATTGTCTGTACACAAATGTGCCATTACCCAAGTATTTGTTAATGGTGTGTTGGAAACCTTGCGGCTGTGTTTGTGTGCCCGCAATATTGTACCAGGTATATATTTCGTCCGACGAATTAATTCTGAAATCTAAGGCATCTTCAATCACCTTTGCCCATGTAATATTGCCATTATCAGCATTATATTTTATCAGAAAATTACTCGGACTTTTTGATGGATTCAGTACAAGATTCGGGTAAAAAGTCAATGAATTACTAGTAGCCGCTCCTAATACGACAGGTTGATTGGCTGCAGAGATTTCAATCTTCATCCCACTATCAATTCCGATACCTCCGCCATTACGAAGCCAGAGAAACGAACCATCCGTTCCATATTTTACTATATAGAAATCTTCGGCATCCACTGCATTGACAGGTGTAGTATCAAAATTGGCATTCCCTGAAAAACTGCCTGTTACATATACATCTCCGGCGTTATCAACGGCAATGGCATTGGCTTTATCCGTACCTGTGCCACCTGCACTCTTTACCCACGCGAGGGCTCCATCGTTATTATATTTCCCGATAAGAATATCTTCATCACCTAATGAATTTAAATTAGTCGCATCAAAAGAGACAGCCCCTGTAAAATGTCCGGCAAAATAGCATTCGCCCGTTTTTGATACTTTACTAAGCCAGGCATTCTTCGTAGATTTAAGCCATAAAGTCGTGCCATCATTGGCTAGTTTCATTACAAAGCCCTCATATCCGAGAGGGGCTGTCAGTGAAAAAGAGTCAATATTTAAATTAGTCGAAAATCTGCCTGTTACATATACATTCTTGTTGTTATCCAGGTAGATGTTTTCGGCATATCGATAAGAACCCATCTGTCCTGATCCATTTTTCCGCCAGAGTAAATTACCATTGGCATCTAATTTCAGGACGGCCATATTACTATATCTGAAACTGGTATTGCATAAAGCATAAACCTGAGAGTTCTCATCAACTACAATGTCGCCATAAATATTTGACTGGTAAGAGAGATCGGTATATTGCCAGATCAAATTACCATTGGGCGAGAACTTGACTATATATCCATACAATACTTCACCATTCCCGACACTACCGGTCATATACACATTATTCTGCGAATCGACAGTTAATGAAATGGCGCTTTCTAGCCCATTGTTGTAGATGGTTTTCTTCCAGGCAAAGCCTACTGCACCATTATCAGTCTGAGAGGTACACAGCCATTTGTTGCCATCATAATATTTCAGACATTTAAAGGTACTATCAAAAGCCATCATGCCTGCCTGAGGATTGGGAATAGCCAGTATCTGGTCGTAAGAAAGTTTAGGTACACTCACTGAACCGGTGCTACCCGCTGTGATAGTAGTTGATTGCGCCATTGCGCCCAAACTTATACAGAAGCAAAACAGAAGCAGATATTTAGTCATTGCGTTGAATATGAGTTGTTGGTTAATCATCACTTGTTTGACTTGACCAAAGGTAGAGGCATCTGCTTTAAATCCATTACCGAACCTTATTCTATGGTTAAATTGTGATTTTAAGGTAAAAATCACGTAAAGTTTCATGATTCTCAAAGGCATTATATGTTACTGATCCTCTTGTAATTCAGGCAATGTTTTCTTAAATTGCATGCTCATTCAGACGACTAAAAAAGACAAAGCCTGGTGCTTTCAGCAAACATTCAGTAATTACGTGAACGCCTATATACATTCCGAAATATCCGTCAGAAACCGGGGCGGTAAGATTGAAGACTACCTTCCTATCCACGATTTCATCGACTCAACCAAAGAACTTTGTAGTGATAACCGGCATCGCATTCTGCACACCATGTGGGGCATTAAACGTGTAGTGATCCCCGTATTCGGACAGTATTTCAAGAACTCCGACGGCAAAGTTGTAAATGTAAAAGACCTGTGTGAACAAGACCATGTGCTACCGGATTATCGGTTCAGGTTTATTCCTACCCTCAGCGACTTTGTTTCGGCTATCGATAATGACCCCAATGATCTGGAGATAATCAAGCAGTTTTATGAGGATTATAAGGATGATAAAGAACTGGCCGAACTATTGCTCTCGCCACTGAATAATACAGGCCAAATCAAATCTTTACTCATTACCCACAATAGCTGGTTTATTAATGAGATGGTGCCGAAGATATTTCCCAGAAAAATGCTGCTGCAATCTTTTTCAATCGCTCCTTCTACCTTTTTCAACCGCATGAATTTTGAGATGTGGATGGATAACGGTGCGGATTATCCGGCAAGCGCAAAGAAAACAAGTAAACTTTTTGATAACTAACACACCCAACAATCATTAACATGGCTCCAAAGTATAGTTTACACAAAATGGGTTTTATGTACACAGATGAATGGTATGTTCCAATAGGGCTTGCCTCGTCGGTTGGTCTCTACGAAACGTATGAAGAAGCGCAGAAAGCTTTGGTAAAAGCTGATGTTACTTCTCTCAAAAATATGGGGAGTTACGATTTCCTCAGAGACCTGACAGATTTTTATGAGGATAGATATGCTGAAACACAACAAAAAGTAATCAACTATTTCGAATCAATGGGTTGGTTTGATAATTACAAAAAAGCCGTTTATGGTGATGATGCTTCAATGTTTTACTGGGAGGCATCGTTGCCATGGGGAGCATCTCATGACGAGATAGCTAAAATTCTGGAGATTATCGGCGCAAGTTTTCATAAAATACTGGAATATAAAAACCTTAAAGAGGATGTGTATATAAAGATGAACTATGAGTTCTGGGGTAAAAAAGTCTTTGAAAAATTAAAAGCAGAAAAGATACTTGAGTCAAGAACACCATATATCAACGGAACTGCGTATAAAGGGTTTTATCTGATTAATAACCCACCCGAGGGTAGAAAAACGGCAAGATTTCCATCAATTGATGAGGCACATAACTTTGCACTTACTGTTTTTTTAGAATGTCTGCATGAATTTCCGGAAAATAATTTTCTTGGCAAAACCGCCATGGGAGAATGGTCTGACGCACATACGATATTGATGATTTTTTTAGAAAACTGCAAAACTATTGCATTCAATGTTGGAACCATCACACCTGAAAACAAGAAAACGATATTAGCCAAATTGAAGAAAGTCAAATCTTTGCAAGCACTTAAAGAAGGAGATGAATATTATGAAATAGAATTCCCTACTATCGACAAAGCTAAGCCAGAAGAAATCCTCGGACTAATTAATTTATTGAAAGTAAAGCCTTTTGAAATTTATAAGGTGATTTCGGAAATTGATGGACAAAAAGTGGCAAACTATTTTTCGGATGGAGGTACTTTTTAGATAGTCCGATGATACAATCAGCTATTACCTTTCTTATAGATTCCCGAAACATCCCTCCTGTTTTATGAGTTATAGCAGTATCACACAAAACTTTTATAACAATGAAACAGACAGGAAAAGAAGAGTTCATCAAAGAACAAGTCGAAAAACATAATGAGGGTATCAATACAAATACCCGGAAAGCCGTAGAAGATGCCGTCAATGATACACCTAATCCGCCGGACTCAAATACCACACAGAATGCGGTAATCGGTGCAGTGGTAGGCACCATTGTAGCGGGGCCATTGGGTCTGGTTATCGGGGGTGCAATCGGCTCAACCATCGAAAGTGATGAGAAAAAGGAATATGACGAAGTCTATGAAGAGACTAAAGAGGCCTTAAAAAAGAACAAATAATCCACTGTGGCACGGCTATCCTCGTCCGAGAACGGCCGTGCCACGGTTAAGCACTCAGAGGTTTTTCTCTTATCAAATCTATCCTTTAATTCCTGGTATCACAACCCCAGCTTATCCATCATCGGCTTTTCATATTCCCCATCCTCCGCTGGATAACGAAGAACCTTTTCAAATTTGCCCGATTGTTTGGCTAATGCCCATATCAGACTTTCTCCTGCCGGAATATTAGTAGGAACCTGCGCATATATTTGGTCCTGAAAAGCCTTGTCGGCGTCAACAACTTCCCAGCCATTGGCTTTGAAATGCTTAATCAAATCATCAAGAAAAAGGGCTGCGGCCAGATTATGGTGCAAGAGTATCACATGATTGATACGTCGGCCAGCTATTTGATAAGCCAGTGAATCATAAAAAGTAGCTCTATCAAACAAGTGACTTTTATAAAACTCTCTGAAACCCGATACATCAGCCTTTGGGTTTTCTTTTAATCGTTTTACCAGTCGGCCTGCGATATACCAATCAGAGGCATCAATGCTTACATAGCCGTTTTTATAGCCTTTCTCTTGCATAAATGCCCTGAATCCATCCACTTTCTCTTTCGTATTTCCCTCTTTTAAGTACGGGAATCTGAAATATTTATAATAGTTTGAGTAATGCTTAATGATAGAATCATTCTTCATCAATTCAGCCTCAAACGCTGCTAGTGTTGTTTTTGGGCTATTAAAATTAGGATGCGTAAAGGTATGATTCGCAATCTTATGCCCTGCATCATTCCACGATGATAACACATATTTGCCCATCGGTGTAGACTTATTGGCGCCTGACGAAAACAGAATCGCTTTGAGCTGATGTTTTTTCAGATGTCCCAGCAACATTTCATTCCATACTTTCAGTGGATAACCACCCGCAGCGTCAGTCTGTCCATCATCAAAAGTAAAAGCAATGGTAGGTTTTTCATTTTGTGGGCTAACAATCCTTGTATTATGCTGATTGTTAAAATTGCTCTTGTAACTAAAAGTCAGTAGAGAAATGGCTACTGAAACCAGAAAAACGGCAAGCCTAGTCATAAATTTTGTTGGGTTGATTTTTTATCAGGCAAAAGTATAGGGATATAAATTCAGATAGCTCATAAACGCCTTATTATTTTATTGTGCTGCTGTATTGCATATCCCTTTCAGCTATTAGTATCGGGTAAAATCCCAAAATCTACATAACTTCCCATTCTGGCATTTTATTTCTGATACGCAATCCCATACACCCAGAAAGAAGTAGTGACAGGGGCACTCGTCTTACCATAATAATCAGTAGCTATCTGCTGAAGTTTAATTAACTGATTGTTGGCGGTATCTATCGCTTAAGCCAGAATATCTGCGCCTTCACATCAGGTATCACTTCTCGCGTAATTACTCTGATAGTCTGCAAGCCGTTGGTACTATCATCCATAAAGGTTGAGTCCACGTCACCAACCTTTACCGAAACGGGCACACTTTTAGCCTCCGAAATTATCTGCTGAAAAGTATAGCCCACCGCTCTTTTATACAGGCTTCTGGCTACCTGCATATCAGCCATTAATTTCGCTTTTCTCACAGGTTTCATCCATTTTTTGAGGGTAGTATCAGATACCCCGAAAAACTGCGTAAGGGTCTCATTGGTTGCGCCTAAGAGGCAATAATGATAGGCTTGCTGGTTGTAGTCAGCTATATGCTCAGTAATACCTCTGCCAATAGCCTTAGGTTTGCAGCTCTTTTTTTGACTGGGCGTCTCCTTCTCTTCGTTCATAGCAATAGTGTTTATGTGGATTAATGTTCAATACCTAGCATTTCCTAAATTTCCGACTTAAGCTTGGGTTTTCAAAGTATTCGGAAAGGTTTATGCTAAAATCATACTGTTGTGGCTAGAGCGGTGCTTTGGGGGGAAGGTTGGCTTAAAAGCAGAGTATATGAAATAATATCGCTACGGCATACCATCTAAAAAAAACACCCCATCCTAACCCTTCCGTGCGGCGTCCGCCCCAACAATGGAGAAGGGCTAAAAGTCCCTCTCTCCATTGTTGGGGAGCGGCCGCCGCTGCGGAGGGATTTAGGGTGTGGGGTTGCGATTAGCCAAACGGTGCGCCGTAGGGATGTTATCTCATATACTTTGCTTTAAAAAAAAACCTCCTTCAAAAAACCGAAACCGCCGGTTATACAGTTTTTAATTCAGTAATTTATTTTATTTATATTATTTATATATACTCACAGTGCTCTCATAGGTGCTCTGCAAGTGCTTTGATATATGCCCTCCTATGTGCTCTCATATATGCTCTGCAAGTGCTCTGCTATGTGCCCTCTCAAATTTTGATAGGGCAATTGTTGTTTATGAAGAATTGAGCTAGCCCAAATAACTCATTTTCAATTGATTCTCTAAACCCTGTTTTTCTTCGAAAGTCTGGCTATGCTAACCGTGCCACCCCCTTTCTAGTGCGAGTATAGGGGTGACACGGTGGGCTTTCTTATCTACGCAGTGGGCTATTTCACAAAAGTTTTATCCAGCCATTTTACACATTCTTCCCAGCTTTCGGTCGGGATTCTGGCATGATACATATCTTTCAATACGATAAATTCTTTTTGATTGCCCGGAATACGGTCATACATTTCTCTGGCTTTTTCAACCGTAAACAACTCGTCTTTATCGCCAATACCGACCATAATCGGAATATGCATATCCTGCTTGATTTTCAGGTCTTTTACAGGTATCATGGTAGTAAACCGAAGCGTATACCGATAATTATACAAAGGGTCTTTAGAAACCACCATGCCCTCACGATAATACTCAACCGCCTGATGTGAGGGGCGAAGGATGGAACTGGCAATAATTTTGGCTTTCTGAAAAGTGGAGAGCGCAACTACTTCGGCCTCTTTTCGTCTTTCATAAGCCGCAGAAAGTAGAATCAGCCCTGTGAGCTCATCCGGCACTGCATTGGCAAGCGTGATAGCCGATACCACACCCAGGCTATGCCCCAACACAACCACTCTCGGAAACCCTAAGCCTTTGATATACTTCACGGCTTCCACCAGATCAGCCGTAAACCGCTCTTTGCCGGGACTATCCGCCCGGTTTCCATCTGATAAACCATGCCCGCGATAATCCAGCCCAAAGGTGGTAAAACCGCCTGCGGCTATGGTTTTTCCGGCATTATCATACGCGCCGCTATAAGCCGTAATGCCATGAAAAATCAATACAGCAATATCTGTTTTAGCTGCCACAAGGCTATCCGGGTCCCATCTTCTGATAAACAGCGTTTCGCCGTCGGTAGTAGTCAATAGTTCGTGCGGTTCGGCGTAGTTTTCTCTTTGTTTGGCCGCTTCTTCGGGAGTAATGCCTACATGATGGGTTCTTGATTCGTCGGGAAGAAAAGCCAGTATCAATCCAATTGTCAGGAGGCCAATTATCAGAAATAGCAGAATATACATAGTCCTTTTCAATATTTTTTTCATTAACAGATGTGCTTAGGTTATGTACAAAAATAAATGAAATAATTGCTGTTTTACAAGTAACACAGCAATTTTTAGCAATAAAGCGCATACAATAGCTGAATGAAACAAACTTTCTGCAATCAAAATCTCCCTCAAAGCATCTTTGCCAATGTGCCCAGTTCTTTTAATTTGAATTTCAATTGATTAGACCACGGCAAACCAATGCAAAGCCGCATACAATTTTCAAACTGGTTCTGAAGCGTAAACATCCTGCCGGGAGCAATGCTGATGTGGTGTTTGATGGCCATGTCGTAGAGTTCGGTGGTATTGATGTGCTTATCAAACTCTACCCATAAAGCCACGCCTCCTTGCGGGCGACTTGTCTTGGTTCCTTCAGGGAAATACTCGGCTATGGCATTGACATAGTTTTGGTAATTGTCTTGCAAAGTACGCCGAAGCTGCCGCAGATGGTTTTCATACCTGCCTGATTTCAGAAAATTGGCTACTGCTTCCTGATTGATGGAGGCAGAAGAAATAGAATGTACGAGCTTTAGCTTCAATATCTGCTCTTTATACTTGCCCGGAGCCACCCACCCTACCCGATAGCCAGGTGCGAGGGTCTTGGAGGCCGAGCTACACCACAACACATTGCCGGTGGTGTCGAAAGCCTTGCAGCATTTGGGGCGGTGAGGGCCAAAATAAAGGTCGCCATAGATATCGTCTTCAATGAGCGGAATCTGGTGCCTGTCCAGCAGTTCTACTACAGCTTTTTTGTTTTCTTCGGGCATACAACTACCCAACGGCGTATTGAAATTGGGCACCAGCAGGCAAATATCTATTTTATCGACCAGTTTTTTCAATGCTTCTATCTCTATTCCGGTGGTAGGATGCGTGGGTAGTTCAAGAACTTTTAAGCCCAGGCTACGCGCCAATTGCAAAGTCCCCGAAAAACACGGGCTTTCCAGCGCCAGCGTATCTCCCGGTTTGCCAAGCGCCATCAGGCAGAAGGCTAAGGCGTTCATGCCGCCGCTGGTAGTAATTAAATCATCTTCATGCAGATTGCCTCCCCAGCCTAAAGAACGAACGGCAATCATCCGGCGTAGTTTGGTGTTGCCCTGCAATAATTCATATTCGGCGCCACCGCTTTTGAGTATACGTGAAGCCAGTATCAGTTCTTTTTTCAGTTTGGCTGCCGGCAACAAAGCCCCTGAAGGAACTCCAATCGAGAATAGGGCGAGGTCTTCCCGACCCATATTGGCATATACCCGACTGATGAGCTCTTCCGGCTCGTTTTCATGCGCTGTCACCGAAGGGCGGCTTACGGCAGGAAGCGGAAATTTGAAATAGGGCAAGGCACTCACAAAATACCCCGATTGCGGCTTCGATTCAATCAATGATTGAGACTCCAGTTCCAGAAATACCCGCTTGGCGGTATTCATGCTGATGCCGTGCGACTGGCACAAAGTTCGTACAGAAGGCAGGCGGTCTCCGGCCTTTAAAATCCGGCTTCTGATTTGAGAGGCAATGCCATTGGCGATTTCGTTATACAGAAAATCTTTATTCATGTGGCAAATATAACTGTATCCATCAAAATACACAAAACTGGTACTGTATTCATTAAAGGCATTGCTATAATTTTGCAAAAAAAAAGAAAATTATGACTCACGTAAGTACAACCAAACTCACAGCAAACACCACCAGCGGCTGGATTAACGGATTGATAGGCGTAATCATTTTCAGCGGCTCAATGCCTGCCACCAGAATAGCCGTGCAATATATGTCTCCGGTATTTTTAACAGCGGCACGGGCAACTATTGCCGGAGTATTGGCACTGGCTCTGCTGCTCTATTTTAAAGAAAAACGCCCTGACCGCCAACAAATGGTATCTTTAGGCATTGTAGCTTTTGGCGTTGTTCTGGGCTTCCCGATGCTTTCGGCTATGGCTTTGCAATATGTTACTTCGGCACATTCTCTTGTTTTTATGGGAATGCTGCCGCTTTCAACGGCTACTTTTGGGGTTCTGCGTGGTGGTGATAGACCTCATCCGGTATTCTGGGTTTTCTCGGTTATCGGTAGTTTACTGGTAATCGGCTATGCCGTAGCACAAGGCGTTTCTACTTCACCCATAGGCAATGCTTTGATGCTATTGGCCATCGTTGTGTGTGGACTAGGGTATGCCGAAGGGGCTAGACTCTCAAAAACGATGGGTGGCTGGCAGGTAATCTCATGGGCATTGGTACTCTCATTGCCAGTGATGATACCACTCGTGCTTTGGCTGCATCCGTCGCCAGCGGCACAGGTGAGTCAGGCGGCCTGGTTTGGCTTAGGTTATGTTTCTGTATTCAGTATGCTCATTGGCTTCATATTCTGGTATCGCGGGCTTGCTCAGGGGGGCATCTCCAGTGTAGGGCAACTACAATTGCTCCAACCATTTTTCGGATTAATGCTGGCCTCAACACTTTTGCATGAAGTGGTAAGTATGAGTATGGTAGGCGTAATTGTAGGTGTGATTTTGTGTGTGGTAATTACAAAGAGATTTGGGAGGTGATAGTTGTAAACCATTGTAGGGGTTCAAAATTTTGAACCCCTACCGAATACCGAATACCGAATACCGAATACCGAATACCGAATACCGAATACCGAATACCGAATACCAAACACAATTCAAATCTCATTCCGAAAACCCCGGAAATATTTTCTGCGCGCTCACGTCATCTTCTGCGCTGTAAGTGTTAACAATCGGGCTTGGGCCATTGGCAAATTTTTTAACGATTGCGCAAAATAAATGAGCCTATACGCAGCCTATTTGCGTAGATTTTCTCAGTTTAAAAAATATCTTACTATTGCTGATACGGGAAACAAACTCTGATAGGGGATATTTATTCAATCGATTATTTCTATAAGAATAAATAATATCGTAGACTTGGGAAAACTTCCATTTGCCACTAAAAAGTTTGGCTGAAGCCAATATAGATGTTTTTTTCTTGTTACCCCAGCTAAAGCTGGGGGCTATTGATTCAATTGCCGCCAGCTTTAGCTGGTGGTTACTAAATTGCTAGAATCCAATTTGGCTTTAGCCAAACTTTACAAAGCCTTTAGAAAGTTATTTTCAATTGATCAGCTTTGGCTATATTTGCATACTGCTGCTTCGCCAGCTATTTCAATAAACAATCCTAACAAAAAAACAACTGCAACTATGGGGCTATTTGACTTTTTCAAAAGTAAAAAAAACAATAATTCTGATAAGACCGAACCTATCCAGAAATCACAGGCTGACAACCAACCTGTCCAACAATCACAGGCCGACGAAGAAAGATTTGAGAAAGAAATTCATTCTTTTTTTCCGAGATACTTATCTGCCTCAAGTGCTGAAATCAATTTATTCGAATTTCAACCGCTTTCGAAAACTTTCTCAGAGCAATTTAAGGTATGGCAGACGGTTCAGTCATTGGCCGACAGACGTGGAATCATTTATACCATATTCGACCAGCTCATAGGCCCCCGTTTAAAGCTGTGGCAAATAATGGAGCGCTTTGTAGATGACCGGAAAGCAGAACACGCCAAGAAGCTTGGCGATACTGAACATACAGAAGAAGATTTAAAAAGTGCCGATTACTGGGCATCTCTGGCAAAAACCAATTTTGTTCTGGCAAACTATTCAGAAGCAGAAGCCAATGCACTGAAAGCCTTGCAGATAGACGCTAATCATAAGAGAGCAAAAATTAACTTAGCCGATATTTATCATTTCAGAAATAAAGCCAAAGAAGCGCACGACATCTATAATGAAATTGTGAGGGAATATAAGCCGAAGGATGGGCCGAGTTTACATATGTATGAAATCTGGGGCTACAATGGCATCCTGAATTCACCGATTTATGCGGCTTCCTGGTTAAAAGAGGACAAAACCGCAACCGAGGAAAACTGGGATTGGGCAGGAGAAGAATTTTATTATAGCCCACATTTCCGGTCGCAACACGCCTATCATTTAATTGAAAAACAGGATTATTTAAAAGGCTTTGTAAAACTTTTAAACATCACCATGGAAATGCCCTGGTTCAGAGAAGCCGTATTGAATACTTATGACTTAATAGACCAGCTAAATTTTGGCGAAGTGATGAAGAACGAGAAAGTCAGGCTAAAATCAATCATCGACCGCAACAACTGGACAAGAGATCATTTACATCCGCTATAAAACAAAGGAATGAATAACTGTTTTGTGAAATAAGATTTTATCGGTGACTAAAAATTTATGAAATACAGAATCTACCTATTATTATCGTTTTTCTTTTTGAAACTAACGGGTGCGCTAGCCGCCTCAGATACCCTGCGTACTGATAAATCCTATTTACTGACTTCTATTTACTCGGGTGTGAGTTTTGGGAAAAATCAGGATACGTATGGGTATGGGGGTAGATTTGCAGGGGGTGTTGACATTTACTATTACAAGAACAGAACCTTTGGCGGTTTAGAAATCTATAAAACAAGTTTCAAAGACCATGACAAGCCTGACTTTAAAGTGGGCCACTGGATTAAGACCAAAGCGGTGCAGAAAGTCAATGTTTTTTCGGCTAATATCGGTCGGCAATTAGGTGTCAGACAAAACATGAGTATTTCGGGCGGATTAGGTCTTTTGCAATATAAATATCCGATACTCAAATATCACGATACTTTTTTCAGTACATTTTATACGATTGACCGCTACCGTATCAAAAGCGCCTTATGCTTAAACTCTTCATTCAAAATCTATTCTGATTTTCAAAAACCCCGTCTATTCGGTCTGATTAGCGCTTATGCCAGCAAACCTATCAGTTTTGTATCAATCGCCGTGGGTATGGAATTAAAACTAGAGAATGAACACTACCGTTGAAGCGCTTTTTATTGGCCCGACACGATGCAGCCAATAATGCCGCAGACGCAACCTACCACAAAACCCGACAGGATTGGTACAATGCGCATGAGCTTCTGAAACAAGGCGTGACTGACTTTACTCATGTGGCTACCACTCAGGCTGGGCATTATATTCATCGGGAGGAGCCGACGCTCTTTTTAAATCAATTAAAGGGTTTATTGGGGAAGTTGCCGTAGTCTGGTGCGGCAGTTTCTATTTATTGGCAGAAGTCGTTAGACAAGCAATTTAATCTCTATGAAAGATTGCTGAGTTTATCCGTGACACGCCCTTATTCGGACGAATATAGGCCTGCCACGGAGATCTTTGTATTATAATTTCGTAATCTTCAAGTCCTTAAAATAACCAATTGTGCCAATATCAACCCATAAACCAATCGAACCATGCGTGGTTTTGCCCAGCAATTTATCTACCACAAAGGTCGAATATGGCGCATTGTTGATATACATATACGCTTTCTGGCCTTTTACTTCAATACGCATCGTAATCCACTCATTGATATCTACGGGTGCAGTGGTTTCGTATCTGCCGCTTGCTTCTTTGCGTAATCGGTCAAACTTATACTCAGGATAGGCATAATACTGAACTGTTTTGTTTCTAAACAATTGATTATCAGAGCGCCCGACTTTGGGTCTCAGATAAATGGATTCGAACGCCGTATCATTCTCATTAATTCTGAACGCAAGCCCGATGAACCCCTGTGCCGACTGAAAAGGCGATGGGTTCTGAATCTGGCTCAACATCTTCACTTCAATAATTCCGTCCTCAAAGTCAAGGTTGAGTAATCGGGCATAAGTCGGCTCGTCAACCGTTGCACCCAATCGGTTTACATCAAAAGGCAGGGCATTCAAATCCCGCTCTATTTTCATCACTTTTTCACCGTTCAGTTCTGTCATAGAACCCGTCACGTTTTTCAATTCAAACTTTTGCCCTTGCAGTGTTAATCCTTGCGCCAATGAGGCAAAGGCGCAAAGATTCAGCCATAATATGATACTATAACACTTTTTCATGTATCTCATTTTTTGAAAGTCTTATATCTTCGCTTCGGCTTCCTCAACTGTTACCGTCTTACCCAAAGCCCCGAACTCATGTAAATCACCAAATACCTCAATGCGGATAGATTGGTCTAAACCACCCACACGCACGGCAGCAAAGCCATTGGCCTGTATCAGGTTTTCTACGGCTTGGTTGATAGTGGTATCGTCAGAAGCATAAAACAATACCTGTTTGGGTTCTTGATTGGCGGCATTGGCCAATGAAGCAGCACCTAATGTTCCTAAAGCTTTAGCCAGTTTTGCACCCTGTGGCAACAGAGAAGCATTGATTTGTCCGGCCGATTCATCAGCACCGATGATTTTATCAAAACCACCTTTCTCGTTAGGTGCAATCGGATTAGATGGGTCGATGATGATTTTGCCCTGAAGCAATGCCTCATATTGATAGAAAACATCTTTGATAGCCGCAAACCAAACGGCTAATACAATGACATCCGCCTCTTTAATAGCGTCGCTGATACTCAATGGTTTCACCAGATTGTCTGATTGTGCCGCAAAACTCTGGGCTTTATCAATATTTCTATCGGCTACAATTACGGGCTGATTATTGTTTACCAGATTTCTGGCTACTATCTGTCCGATATTTCCAAGGCCGATAACGGCTATTTTTTGATTACTTATTGTTTGCATCGTCTTCATTATTTTGTGTTAATTTGATGATGCAAAATTAGCGGGAGCAAGGCATTCGCACCCTTAACCTATCTTAAGAAATAGGCTTAAGGTAGATTAAGGGTAAATGAGGTTTATTGAATTGGGCACGTAGCTTTACCCTATTGAGTATCCAGCCCTGAAATAGATTTCTATGAATCTATTTCAGGGATAAACAAAGAAAACCTACTTTCTGAAATAATAATCGGCCAAAGCATTTGCGATAGCACGTGGGTTGGCTTCGTCTGTATTGGTGAGAATGATAATGGAAAGCCCATCATTGACAAACCTTGCAAATACAGACCTGAATCCGATATTAGAACCGCCGTGTATGATTAATTTACGCCCTTTGTATTCATCTATTACCCATCCAAAACCATAATATTCTTTTAAATCCGCTCTGTCAGAAGTTTTAATAAACGGTTGCCACAGCTTTTCCCAATTGTCTTTTGTAAGAATACTGTTCTGGTCTGTGAGCGCCTTATCCCATTTTATCATATCTGAAGAAGTAGAGAGGAATCCACCACTGGGGCGTATACCCAGCATGGCTGTGGCATTCAAAAGAGAGTCACGCTTGTGCATATAACCGCTGGCACGGTTTGGGATAACCCGATAAAAATCGGTCAGATAGCTATGCGTCATACCAGCCGGGATAAACAAATTCTTCTGGATATAATCCTGCCAGGGCATACCACTCACTTGGGTAATGATTTGCGCCAACATGAAATACGCCAGATTACAATACTGGTATTTTTCTCCGGTCTTAAAAACCAGTGGCAAATTGTAGGCCGACTTAATGACGTCTATATCTGGTTGAATCTTAAAATTGTCGTAGCCGGGCGCTTCTCTTTGCAAGCCCGACGTATGCGACATCAGGTGTTTGATTTGAATGGGTCGCCAGGTTTCAGGGGCATCAGGAAAAAATTTGTGTACCGGGTCTTCAATACTTATTTTGCCATTCTGCACCAAATGCATAATAGCTGTAGTAAAAAACTGCTTACTGACCGAACCCAACCGAATGACAGATTCGGAGTTTACAGGCACGTTCAGCTCTACATTGGCTAGTCCATAACCTTTGTTTACAATGGGTTGCCCATTTTTGATGACAGCCAGCGAAAGTCCGACAATTTTTTGTTTTTCCATCATCTTTTTGACGATGATATCGGTACTATCAATCTGTGCAAATGAAAGCGCAGGCAGGAGGAAAAGAAGTAGTAGTTTTTTCATTTCAAGATAAGTATTTATGGATAAAATCTGGTTTTCTACATTTCTGTTGTATAGATTTTCTATCTGCTAAGCTAAATATTTTTTTTGATTTTTTATTCCTTCAGCCTCCCTTTGCTTGACTTATGTACGTAGAAAATAACAAAAGGTAGGGGTTCAAAATTTTGTTGCACCAAATATTGTTTGGGAAGAGACCGCGTGACGTTCACCCCATCCCAACCCTTCCCCAACAATGGGGAAGGGCTTAAAAGTCCCTCTCCCCACTGTTGGGGAGAGGGATTTAGGGTGTGGGGTCGAGCACTACCAAATATTATCGCTACGGCGCACCGTTTGGTCGATTTCACTTTTGACACACCCCTACCCCGAATTTCATTCTCACTGATTATCTATTCAATTATTAAAGCGCTTATTTATTTTTCTTTGCTGTATAAATTGATAAACAGAACCTGCAACAAACAGAATTGTAATAATAAGCAGCGTTTTTGCGATTAATGGGTCTTTGATATCCTTGGCCAGCGGATGACCAACCGGAACGCGGGTCAATGTTTCATTAACCGTTGGAAGCCATGACAGGAAAAAACTAAAAGACAGGAGGATGTTCTCATAGAAACGAGCGCTGTTGTTTCCTTTTTTTCTGGTGTGAAGCCCATACGCTATCAATACCAGAATCACTATCAATATGGCAAAAGCATGACCCGGATTAAAGCCTCCCAGTTTGGATATTCCCAGGGCGGTTAAGGACGTAATAACCGTTCCATAAAAGTAGAGTTTACCGGTAAGATGCCCCAGATTTATCTTTCCGAATCGCACATAAGATATGATGGCCGCTATGATGGCAACAACCCCAATAATTGTATGAAAAATGCCTAAATTAGATAATCCCATTTTTTGAATTTTTATTTGATTAAACAACATGGCAAAATTGCCATGAAAAATGGGGATGGACTTTGTAAATAAGTTCAATTATTTGGCAATTTGGCTCAAAGAAAACTATTCAATGCTGAGAGATATAGATAGTATCAGGGTGTTTGTATTATAATTTATTCTTTCGCTGCAAACGATAATCGGTAGGTGAAGTATTGAATTTTTTGCTGAAACTTCTGGTAAAATTCGCCAGGTCATTGAATCCACAATCGAATGCAATTTCAGAAATACGTTTGTCAGAAACCAAAAGTAATTCGGCGGCTTTTTCAAGCTTTTTGGCTTTGATATAATTGGCAGGTTTATCGTTATAAACTTTGGCAAATTCGCGTTTGAATGAGGAAACGCTTAGATTGTTCTGCTCTGCCAGCTCTTCAATTGTGAGCTGTGAAAACAAATTGGCCTCAATTATTTGCTTGAAACTATAAGTGGTGGGCGAAAAAAGCTGTGATAAGATGACTTGTATAGTCTCGGCTTTTTGTGTCTGAGACAGTAAGAGTACAATTTCCTTAAACTTCAGAATGAGAATATCTTCATTGGAAAGAGATGGGTTTTCGAAATAAAACAGTAATCCTTCGATATATTTCTGAATCAAAAAATCATTATTAATTTTCTCACCCGATTGATAGGGGACTATATTTTTGGGTGCCTGAAGCAGTTGCGGTAATTCTCTATCATAAATTTTCTTTAATATATCGGGGTAGAAAGTAACAATTACCAACTCGCAATCAGTTTTTGAATCAGCATTATATATCTGGTTGCCGGAGTTGATACAATTGAGCAATAAGGAATAATTGGTAGGAATATCTATTGGGTCATTTTCTATCTGATATTGCACTTCGCCTGCCCTCATATATAAAAAACAGGCCTGATTCGTAACCGGAAAATCAAATCTGAAAGGTGGTTTTAATACAATTTTTTGAATGAGTGGTTTTCCGAACAAATCAAACTTTTTATAGTCTTTTACCATGCCTATATAGTTTAGGTATCTACGTTTGTGCTAAACACGTTTATGCGCAAATGAGTTTATTTTGGCATAACTCTTTGGGGGCCTGACAAAATAGTATTTAAGCCAAATCAACCTTTCCTACTCAAATCCTTCCGTATTTTACTCAGAAACTCGGGCGTAATACCCAGATAAGAAGCGATTTGTGTATTAGGCAGGCGATTGGCCAGATTAGGATATTGCTCAAGAAAACTCAGGTAACGTTGCTCGGCGGTAGAGCTGAAATTCTGCAAGACCCGATTCTGCAACTCTACATATTTGTTTTCGACAATGACCTTAAAAATACGGTCGAGCTTGGGAATATTGATATACAAGAAATATAAATCCTGCAATTCAATCTGAAGAATTTCGGATGGCTCAATGGCCTCAATAAATAATTTACTTGGCTTTTTGGAATGGAAACTGCCAATATCGGCAATCCAGTCGTTTTCGGCAGCAAACTGTATATTGTGTTCATAGCCTTTATCGTCGACCCCATACATCTTGAAACAGCCCGTCACTACAAAAGTATAGTGTTTACAAACAAACCCCTCTTGCAGAATCATCTGTTTTCTTTTGATTTTCCGCAGGTGCGCCCGTCCTTCCAGCAATTTCAGTTCTGTTTCATTAAAGGGGATATATTGCTGAAAATGGTCGATAAGTGTCTGCATAGGTTCTGTTGATTTGTCGCTAATTTAGTGAATGTGATTGAATGTATAGCGTATCTCTTTTTGAACGGTATACTAATCGGTTTAATCCCAAAATAAACTTATGTAGACCTACTTTAAAACTATCCGCTATTTCTCAAACAACCGATAATTCTTCTTCCAGTATTTTTCTAAAAAAGGTATATAATCCGTAAAATCGATAATGGGCAGTCTTTTGATAATTGTCCTTTTTTCGCCATCTATTTTATAGATATAGATGCCATCATCTTTATCACCACATCCATTTATGTCTATTTCTCCAACCGTTATCTGTGTCCAGTTTTCTATTCTGGTTAAATGCCCTTCCCAATTGCTACCCATACAACTGCCTCGATTGTTGGAATAATAGAATTCAGTACCTTTAAGCTTTTTGAAGTTGAGGTCTTCACCTTCAATCTTTCTGAAAATCTTGGTTTGTGGGTCAAAAAAATAGTTCTCGCATTGATTGGGAGTATTACTATATACGTGAATCCTGACATCCTGATATTGATCATGATTTATATCCAGAAACTCAGCACGGTTACAATAATCGGCACCGGAAATAAGGGTATCGCCTGCCATATTCATGATACCCTCAAAGTACATATCGTTTGAAAGTCTGATAAGTTCCAGTTTATTAATCATCAAGGTATCTCTTCTCGTAATACCTCTATGCATTTGCGAGTAAGTATGCCCATTATTTACTAAGGAATCTTTTTTCTCCTTAGGTTTTTGTGACGTACTCTGTGGTTTTTCCGGCTGACAATTCAGGCCAATAAAAACGGCAATAATCAGTAAAAAATATCCTACAGACTTATAAATCATCTTCTAATTTTGTTTGCTAAAATTTATGTAGATTTTTGATGATTTAAAATTATCAGCACACAAAATTTTACTACCGAAAAAGTCTGGTTATTGTTCCTCATCGTCTCTCGCAGGAACGGACAGGGCTCTGGGAATGAGTCTTAGCGATAGAGAAGAATTTAAGCCTCAGAGTCCGTTTGCTTTGGTCATCGTATACGGGAGAATTTGAATATACAGAAGAAATTACCTACCGGATAATAAATAATTCCATAAATTGAATAGAGTATTTACTAACTTGAGCGCACAATATACTTATACAATATCTTATCTACTAAAAATAATGAGAGTTATAAAATTTCAAAAATTATCTCAAAATCAAACTACTACTCTACTTTTATATTTTGTCTTTTTTATCCTACTAGCTATTCTATTTGCTAATGTGGCTCATATATTCTTTTTAAATCTAAAATCGAAAGGAAGTTCTGGAGACATTGAGTTTAGTGAGTGGGAAAAATCACTTCAAATTGGTATTTCTATATCTGGTTTTTTGTCTTTATTAGTTAGTATCAAAATATGGCAGGATACTAGCAAACAAGAAATAAGTCAAGCAACAATTTCACTTTTTGAGAAATTCAGGGATGAAGATTTTTCAAAAATTAGGATGGAAGCATGGAAAATTCGCAATAAATGGTATTTGGAGAATAATTATAAACAGGAAATAATAGAATCATCAAAAAAATTACATGAAGAATATGATACAAATCAGTTTATGCAGACTATGAAACCTGTTAGAAGATTAATAGAATTTTATACAATACTAAGTCAATATAAAGGGAATGAAGATATTGTTAAAAGATGCAGATATTTTCATTATGGCTATTGGCGACCATTCTTATACGAAATTGCGAAATTGCATGATGAATATAATACACCAGTTACTGAATTTAGCAATAAATATACTATGCAATATCAAGAATATATTAAAGGTATTTCTTATGTTGAGACTTTAAAAAATATGGACAGATTTGTAGGGTTTGAAGGGATAAAGGAAGATTTCCGTTTTCATGATTTTAATTAGTCTCCCGTTGGAACTGAAAGGACTCTTAGAAAAGGTAACAAAGAGTCCCCACAAATACCTAATTTTCTAGGATTATTTTAAAGAAAAGAGGCAAAAAATAGCTTGTTTTTTCAGACTGAAAAAGCTATATTTGTATATAGTTAACTACCGAATTAGAAAGTGTCAAAAGGTGTGAAAAGTGGTATATACTGCTTATTCTGGGAATACACCTGCATTAAATTCCTTGGATGCTTGCATGGCAATTTGACACTTTATTTTCTTTTACTTCTATTATTACTTACTGGAGGGTGAGCTTGTTTATACTCTTTTTTGCATCTTTCAATAAACTCCTTGTTTACGTTTTCTGCTAAGTAATCAAGAGCCAATTGTGAGTATTTATTTATCGAATTTGAATTATTACCTGCTTGTATAGCTGTATGGTACTTTGAATTACCTTTAATATTTAACTTCCAAATTAAACATTGTAATTCGTACTTTGAAATATTGAGAACAGGAAATAGGTCGCCAAGGAAATACATATAAACCTTATCAGAATCAACAAAAGCCTCGGTTTCTATAAAACCTTTTATCTCTCCAATTACTTTTAAGGCAGGCGCCCCTCCCTTTTCTTTAAATTCGCCTTCTTTTATAAATTTTAAGTTTTCTAACAAACCTTTATCTAAAATAAAGTCTCCATCATGAGTTGGTAATATGCCATTATTAAGATCAATTAATTGAGTATTTCTAATACCAATTGCAGCTACTTTTGTTACATGTTTAATCCAAAGTAATTTTTCTTTCTCTTTTTCAGAGTTTAAAAGATTAGTCAAATCAACATATTCAATTTCTTTTGTTTCGGCTCTGTATCTATAATAAATTGCACCCTCCCTTAGAACTTCATTTTTGTTTTTCTTACATATAATAGGTTTTATTCTAGCTTCTTCAACACTTAGTCTACCAAACTCTTTACCATAATGTTCCAATATTTCCATATGCCATAATACTTCCCCAGAAAAATACTCTCTAATGTATCGGTCAATTGTACTTGGGTCAACATCTCGGAATTTATTATTGGTCATTCCAATAGGTTCATGTGGGCTATCTTTAATTCCAAAAATAATTTCTCCTCCTCTATTATTTGCCATGCCAATCAATGATTTTAAATATTTTAACAAGTTGTCCCCAAGTTGAATATTTTGCTTAAACTCTAAGTCAAAGGTTTCTCTTTTTCTAATATAGCCTTTTGAATCTAATACGAAATCAAACATTGCATATCGAATTAAAATAGTAAGGAGATAATTTTAAAAAACGATGTGTAGGTGTAATAGCGAAGAAAAGACAAATATTAAAGAATAATTCAAACCCTCAAAATATATTTATTTTATGGTAATTAAATCTTATCTGTGTTCTGTCGCAAGTGGAATATTAGTTATCAAAATCAATGTTTTGATAATGATTGTGGTATTAGGTTTACTGAAATGGCAGGAAGCGGAAGACATATTTATAGTCTTATGCCCTCAACAGTATGATTCTACGCAAAATCGCATAGAATCCTTTGAAAATATTTGCGAAAGCTGGAAATTTACCTAATTAGAATGGACATAATAACAAAGCTATGACTAAACAGAAAAAGAAGGTGTGCATAGTTATAAAAGAACGATTAAGTATACTTCCAGTAGGGAGTTTCGGAATTGGTGAAAGTACCTGGCACTAAAGTGGTGCCAGAAAAGTTGCATATATGGTGGGAACCTTTTTGAATGCAACAAGGGCACAGATATTCTGACTCAATAAAAGTCAGACTGAAAAGTGCGCCTAAAAGCATTTTTTAGCTAAAGGCGCACTCTTTAAAAATGACTCTTCTGATTATTGATAATACAGTTGATGCGGGCAGACCGTTTTGTTTGCGATTAAGTTCTTTGACATCTAAAACCTATTCCACAAAATACTAATCATTAGCATACGACCACGACCATACACCGTTTGTGTTGATTACCGGATTGTATTTTTTCTCATATCTCCGGAAGACCTCCTCACTCTGTTTTTCACCATTGATAAAAAAGCCCTTATCACTGATGGTAAAAGAAACTTTTTTACTATCTCCAATCAATCCCTCTTTACGCATATCGGCCAGAATCCTTTTGGTTGTTTTGTCGGCTTTGTCTACCAGCTCCTGCTGACCTTCGGGTGTATACCCATTATCAGCCGAATAGCTGGATGAGTAGGAATGAGTAGACCCGTTTTTGTCGGACGAAACTGAAGTGGATACACTCACAGTGGTTTTCTTTTTACGTGTAGTATCCGGGAGATTTATAGGTGTTTTATTTCCCTCAATATCCGGTTTTAGCGACTCTTTTGCTGGTTCAAAATTAACCGGATATAAACGTTTGCGTGACTGGTCATACGTACCAGCTTCACCGGCTTTGAGTACTTTAGAATACCCGAAATCATCAGAGATTTCAACCTCACCTTCGGTCACTTCAATAAAAATAAGCTGATAGCCCGGCGATGTTTTCACGATAAATGTGGTACCAAGGTCTTTGATATGGACATTATTTACATCAACAACAAATGGCTTGGTGGCATCATGTATCACCGAAAACTGTGCAGAGCCATTCAGGTGTATTTTTCTGCTGTCTACCCCATAGTTTTTATCCACAGTAATAGAAGAATTAGGTGAGATAGTAATTTCAGACCTGTCTGCAAGGCTCACCGTTTTGGCAACCGTGCTGGCCTCATAAATAGTATCACCAGCCTGCTGATTAGAAAAAGTATAAAACAGTAAGCCAACGGCCAGTAGCAACATAACCGAAGCCGCCACATTTATTCCACGCCAGTTCATGAGCAAGCCACTTGGCGCAACAGGCTTATCGATAGCCTTACGTACATTCTCCCAAACCTGTTGTTTGTTTTCGACGATATTTAATGCAAGATTCATAGTAAAAAAATTAGCTGATGTGTTTAAATAATTCCTGTTTTCGGGCGATACATCCGCCCAATCTTCCAATTGCATGGCTTCCTCTGGTGTGGCCTCACCCGAGAAAAACTTAGCAATGAGTATATCCATTTCAGTATCTTGTTGCATATCAGAGATTCAATAAAATCAATAATAGTGGGTAATAATTTTTCAGATGTCCTCTCAGTATTTTCAAAGCTTTTCCCATCTGGTTTTCTACTGTTTTTTCAGAAATAGACAGTTCGGCAGCTATTTCTCTGTATTTGAGGCCATCAACGCGACTCATTTTAAAAATCCTGCGACATTGCTCAGGCAAGGTTTCGATGGTGTTTTCGAGTTTCGTATAGATGTCTTCATTTTCATCTCTATGCCAATACTGCACTGAATCGGCATGATGTATTGCTTCGGTTTCGTGGCGTCGTTTTACTTTTTCATGTTTCAGAAAATCCAGACTTGCGTTATAGACCGTCTTGTATAAATACGCCCTTGCCGAGGTATGAAAATCGGTCATATCCATTTTTTGCCACAGCGAGATAAACGCCTGCTGCACAATGTCTTCGGCATCGTCTCTGTCTTTTACCATCGTCATGCTATACAACAAAACGGGCGAATAATACGTGGCGAAGAGCATTTCAAGCTCCCGGATATGATGCTGTTTTACAATCATTCAATCTTTTATATGTAGCTGATATAAAGTAAATTTAAAACTTTTTGATGTAAAGACGATGAGCGTAGAAAATACCCCTATGTGGGTGGGAGATTTTTTTAGCTGGCACGTTTGGGGTTAAAAATATTCAGTGCTTCTGGCTAAAATAAACTTCTATTATTGTAGAACTTGTTTAATATTTATTCAAAAAATGAATAACAACTTACACAGAATAATTTTTATGCTCGTGCAGACTTATTAGTGTTCATGAGATAACCGTTCTCTAAAAAGTTTGGCTAAAGCCAAATTTGATGCTAGCAATTTAGCAACCACCAGCTAAAGCTGGCGGCAATTGATTCAATAGCCCCGCGCGGCGTCCTCCCATTTTTAAATGAGGTAATAAGAAAAAAACATCCATATTGGCTTTAGCGGACGCCGCGCGGCCAAATCTAGAATTTATGGGAACGATTATCTATTGAATCTTAATTGGTCTGCACTTGAAAGATGTCTTTGCTCTCACCAACACCTTTCCTGCCATGAAATCACTTTCTGGTTTTCATCAAAATAAATGGTAAACTCACAGGAATCCCAGCCGTTGGAGCCCAAATCATAGTCGAATCTTTTATTCCATGTGTAATTAGGGCCATCAGGGTGCCTTCCGTCTGGTTCACCTAATAGCCTGTTACCTCATCTTTGGTCATTCCTTTCTTTAGGTGTTCCTTTTCTAAATCACTTATCATTGCACTCCTTGTTTCTCCTTCAAAATCATCTTTCCAGAGATTAGGGTTAAAATCCTTGTTATTCCCGGCTATAAATGCGCTAAAAATAACAAATAGTGCCAGGTAAATTAACCCTGACACTATTCCAATACTAATCAGTATTCAAATGATAAGTTTTTATACTTCATGATATTACATAGCGACTTCCGTCACTTTCACAGACAACGTTTCTCCTCTGCTTAACCGTGCCACCCACGCGGTGGCCGGCCCTTTCTCTAACGAGTACTAGCCGTGACACGGTGGCCCATTTTTTATTATTCTTCTTCCTCCTCTTCGCCGCCTTCTTCTTCGCCGCCTTCTTCTTCACCACCGCCTTCATCCTCATATTCCTCTTCGGCTTCTTCCTCTTCGTATTCTTCTTCACCCTCCTCTTCATATTCCTCTTCTTCTTCGCCCTCCTCTTCATATTCCTCTTCTTCTTCGCCTTCCTCTTCCTCCTCCTCGTCGTATTCCTCCTCTTCTTCTTCGCCTTCTTCTTCCTCCTCCTCATATTCCTCTTCATCTTCTTCGCTTTCTTCTTCCTCCTCCTCATATTCCTCTTCATCTTCTTCACCCTCTTCTTCTTCCTCATCATACTCTTCTTCATCTTCTTCGCCCTCTTCTTCTTCCTCATACTCCTCTTCGTCTTCTTCCTCCTCGTCGTATTCTTCTTCCTCATACTCCTCTAGCTCGCCATATTCCTCGGGCTCCTCTTCGTCATATTCAAGGATTTCAATGGAATCAAATACATCAAAATCTTCATAATCATCTTCTGTATATACTACAAACTGGTTACGGTCATAACCTTTGCCATTATCAACTACCGAACGTTTATCATTTTGCCAGGTATCTTCATAATCCGGAATAGGCGCTGTGCGGGCAATCATCCAGCTATCCCCCATATTCAGTTTATTGTTAATCACATAATCATAAGGCATATAGCAATAGCCTTTGTCTCCCCATTGCTCACCCCACGAATTACGCACAATAAACATCTGGTCAACTTCCGAATAACCTACACATAGCATAGCATGTAAGCCATGCGACTGGCGAGAAGCTTCATCCGGTGACGGCATCGGTACGATACCCTTATTCTGTGTACAGCTATCAAATCCTTTGAAAAGCGCAATACCAAAAATAATAGGATAACCTTCTGATAAACACTGTTTCCAGGCTTTTAAGTCGGTAGGTATATATTTTGATTCCTGAACTTTGAAATTGGCAGCCTCTTCATACGTATTTGTTTGCGGCTTATCATTTACTTTTTTAGTGTCATAAGGCCAGGTTTCTTCAGTACAGGCACCTAGTTTATGCAAACTATCAATGGCATACTGGATATGGCTTCCGCTATCTTTGATTGTACTACCGGCTCTGAGGCGGGCATTATAGTAAACAAACAGGCGGCTTACCTCAAAGGCTCTGTTTTTTAAGTGTTTTTTTGCCAGATACTCATAGGCTCCGGCCGTGGCATTGGCCGTACAACTGCTCAATTGCTTTTGGTTTTCAACCTTGGTCATAAACGGACGAAGGTCAACTTTTTGTGGGAGATCAGCTTTTTTTACTTGAGACGAGGGCTTGTAGTTTTCGGCATTTGGGCTTGCTGCCATATAAGAATACCCCTTCATGACACTGGTAGTGCCATCTTTCTGTTTGAATTCCATACTCAATAAACAATGGTTAGGTTAAAAAATTGTAAAAATTTCGGGAAGATATGCAGAAAAATCTATACCTGAAAAGATTTGCCGTGCGTGCGATGAATTTTAATTTCTCTTTCATTCCAATCCCATATGTACAGTATGAAAATTCAGAAATCTTCCTCAGAAACTTGTTTGCGCCAGCGCAGCTCTTTATCTTTGTATATCTCTCCAACAGACTCATTAGTGATATACCCATAATCTTTTCAGACAGACTATGGGATTTTTAGGCTTTGGTGCATCCAACAAAAAAACAATTAATACTGCTGCTGATTCGTCGGCCAATTTGTACAACCAGCTATTATTCAGTATTCCGTATCGGGGTATGCCGATTACGACTGAATACAACCTTTATGAATATACGAAAACCTACGCCAGCCATTCGCTGGTCTATGCTTTAATCGACTGGAAAGCCGGACGGGCATCTGAAATACGCCCCTGCCTCTATCAGATAAAAGATAAAACGCTTGCCAAAGAATACCGAAAATTTAACGGTATTTATATCAACGATTATGAACGCAAGCAACTAGCCAAGCTTAAAGAACGCTCTTATCAGGAAATAGATTTGTCGGCCATTACAAATACCGACCTCACCTATGGCAAAATCAAGAAACTGTTCCGCCAGCCGGCACCGCTCTTTACCTGGAAGCAGTTTGTGTATCACTACATGGCCTCGCGCGATGTGGCAGGTTTCTGTGTCATCTGGGCCAATCGGGTGAGCAATAGCCTGAGCAAAGTCAATATCGAGAGCCTGAATCCCCTACCCTCTCAGCTGGTGCAGATTATCGGCGGCACACAGTTTGACCCGATTCGTGGTTATAAAATTATCAATGCCACGTATAGCAAAGAATTTAAGGCTGAAGATTCGCTGCTGTTGCGCAACCATTCTTTCAATTATGATAATCAGGGAGGATTCCTCTATGGCACGCCTCGCATACAAGCCGCCCTCAATGAAATTGATACCTATAAAGCCTCAAAACTCCGTGAACTATATGGGTTTCAGACGGGCGACAGTACCAATATCCTTTTCCCTCGCGATAAAGAGTTATCAGAAGCCTATAACCAGCAATCGCCACAGGAGAAGCAGCATTTCAAAGATGTAATCCTACGGATTTTCGGGCAGAAAAACCGCCAGAATGTAGCCGTTTCGGGGTTTCCGCTCGATGCCATTCGTCTGGACGCCCCGCTTTCAGAATCACGAACACAGGAAGCACAGAAATCTATCAGAGAAGTATTGGGGGCAGTCTGGCATATCAATCCGGTATTGCTGGGGTCACAGGAGGCATCGAGTTATAATAATATCAAGGAAGTAAGCAAAATCTCGTTGCGTGATGGAGTCTTCCCCGAAATGCGCGAACTCTGCGAAGCCTTAAATGATTTTCTGGTAACGCCATTCTTAAAAGACCACGAGTTGGAGTTTGATTACGACGTTTTCGAAGAATTCAGCCAGGACATCAAATTCCAGTCAGAAGCCCTCAAAAACATGGATTTTCTGAGTGATAATGAAAAACGCGCCTGGTTGGATTACGGCCCCTTGGCTGATGCAAAAGCAGACCTGCCACAGCGGTTCTGGGAAAATAAGCCTTTGTAAATTGAATCAATAGTGTTCATAGTTATCAAACCCCAAGCGCTACCATTTTTTTGATTGGTAGCGCTTGTAGAATACTATGATGAACTTCAGGAAATTCATCAGAAATGACCTATCATTGCTCAACATCAGCCCGGTTTTACAACTCACCCTTACCTCAAAATTTGAAGTTTTTTTTTACAAAATCCTCGTTTTTCTTTCCTTTTTATTGACAAGAGACACCGTAAAATAGAAATAACAATAAGTCTTAGAATGATAGGTATTTAAGGTCTAATTTTCGCCCAAAGAAACAAAACATCTCCCTTACTTACTATTTATTATGACTACCTTACCTCATAAAAAAGGGCCATCTCATGGAGGTGTCCGCGGTGATGACCTCAACATACGCTCATCACAATTTGAAGGACTTTTCGGAAGAATCTTCCGTAGCTTACCTGCTGCCACCTGGAGCGAAGATGCTCTAAGAGAACTTGCCAGAGAAACCTACGAAAAAGAGCCGGGCCATGTTAAACATCGGATGATTGCTAAACCTGAAGCAACCGATACAGACCCCCGGCTTCCTACAGCACCCACAGAAAAGTGGCGTACATCGAGATTGCATGATGATGAAGAAAATCTTGGCATTGATGCCGGGTATACTTATTTAGGACAGTTTATTGATCATGATCTTACATTTGATCCGGCCAGTAGCCTTCAAAAACGGAATGATGTGAATGCATTGGTAGATTTCCGTACACCAAGATTTGACCTTGATAGCGTATACGGACGTGGACCTGATGACCAACCGTATATGTACGATAGTACAGGTAGATATTTTCAATTGGGCTCGCAATTGTTTGAAGGAGAAAAGGGAAAAAAAATGGGTCATGATTTACCTCGTCACCAATGGGAAGAAACTGACGGTAAAGAAACAAAAGTCTTTAATCGCGCATTAATTGGCGATAAACGAAACGATGAGAATGTAATCATCAGCCAGTTACATGGTATTTTCTTAAAGTTTCATAACAGATTTGCAAAAGAAAACAAACATCTTGATTTTCCTGAAGTTCAAAGGCAAGTGCGTTGGCATTATCAATATGTGGTACTGCATGATTTCTTATACCAAATTGCAAAAAAAAGTGTGATAGAAAGTGTTTTACCTCACTTGATAGCCGACTCTAAACCCCGTTCTATCTATGACTATCCACCCAAATTAAAATTCTACAAACCCCGGAATGAGGCTTTCTTACCAATTGAGTTTGCTGCGGCAGTTTATCGTTTCGGGCACTCTATGGTACGTCCGATTTATCGTTTAAATACAAAGTTGAAAGGCGGTAATATTCCGCCGGATCCAACTAAACCTACGGAGGAAGAACGTGGAGTTGATGGAAGACAGTTTATTTTTGCAGGTATCAAAGGTAGAGGACTGAATGGTTTCAATAAATTTCCGAAGGAATGGGGAATAGACTGGAATCTGTTTTTTGACCTCAGCAACGATAAGCAAGGTCGTCATGGGAAAGACCGGACTCAACCCTCTTATAAAATTGATACATCATTGGTAAACCCACTGGCATTCTTGGGAGAGTTTTCAAAAAATGATGAATTGGATCCGCTTGATAATATTAAAAAATTGCAGCCGGGTTCCACCAACCCAAAACAACCAGCTAATCTGGCCTTAAGGAATTTATTAAGAGGCATGGCTATGTCTCTTCCGTCTGGTCAGGATATTGCTCTTGAAATGGGTTTAGAACCTATTAAAGATGATGACTTAAGAGTTGGCAAAGCTACCAATCTTAAAGAGTACAATGAATTACCTACACTCGCTTCTATCAGCGATGATTTTAAAGGCAAAGCACCCCTCTGGTATTATGTACTGGCCGAAGCACAGCATGAATGGAAACAAAATGGAGGTAAACCCGAAACACACGTTCAATTGGGTGAGATTGGCAGCCGTATAGTGGTTGAAACTTTTGCGGGTATATTAATGGATGATAGCCATTCAATATTACGCCAGGCACCAGCCTGGAAGCCGGAAATGGAAATTGGTGAAAGAGAAAAATTTGATATGGCTGAGTTTATCAAATATGCTTTGGGCAAAGAACTGGCCAGTTCTTATTAATCTCTAAAAAATATACCGAATCGATAATTAAATCCTGAATATTGCCAGAATCAGCTTTAAGCGACTGCATAAAAGTATCTAACCGTGGTTTTAAACAATCATAGATAAATTCGTATTAACCAATTTTTTCAAATGAAAAATTCAAAAAATTCAGTATTCATTCTGATGGTTATATTTTCGTTCGCATTCTGTGCTACATTCGGGCAGCAAATGCAGGAAACTAATCAGTTATATACAGAGAAGGAATTTAAAGATAATAAAGCAGGAGCCACTCCTAGTGATGGGTTAAGTAAATTAGGGGTACTCCCTAGCTTTACCGATGCTTTGGGCAAAAATATTCTATTTCCCAAAATCGAAGTAAGTGGATTTACTAACTTTGATGCAGGTGAAGATTTTTATGGAAATCTTAAACTTTTTACTTCGGCTATGGCTAGTAAACAGGCTTCAAATCTAAATCTTTTTTTTCCTGAAGCAAGTAATTATGGCATCTCTATGAATTTCAATTATTTACCATTAAAAGCTCGTAATTATACAGATGCAGAAGGAAATACAAAAGAAGCGAAGTGGCTATGCGTTTACGCAAACCTGAACTATCTGGGTAAAAATCTTTATGGTGTCAAGAAAAAAGACGCTGGAGAAAATGATACAACCCGCTTTATCTCAGATTTTGCGCATTTGAATTTAGGTATACAATTGATTCCTATAAGAAACGTGCTTTCTTTCTATACAGACGTAAATATTATACAAGGATTGACAAATAGAGCTCCACTAAAAGAATTTAATCCTGACTTGGTAGGGAAATTCACTCATTTTTGGAATTTCGGCACAAAATTCTTTTTAGCTAAAGGTGAAGAAAATCCGTTAAAAATAATGGTTGATTTCAGTTTTATATTTGTAAACAAGTATGTGAAGAAACTCTATAATACAGAGGATGCCATACTACCCAAAATCAGTATTGGAGGAATGATAAACTTCTAGAGTATAAATACAGACAACCACTCCGCCAATCCCGGATTGTCTCCTTCGTTTATAAGAAAGCAGGCGAAATGCCTGCTTTCTTATTTATAAGGCAGATACACCTCAAAAACCGCCCCCTCATTCAACACGCCTTTAGCTGTAATAAACCCGTTATGGTTTTCTACTATCTTTTTTACAATGGCTAAGCCGATGCCTGTGCCTGTATATTCGCTTTTGCCATGCAGGCGCTGAAATATCTCGAAAATGCGCTCATTATATTCTTCGTCAAAACCAATCCCATTGTCTATAACACTTATCTGACAATATTGCTGGTTCAGATTCACAGGCAGGTTTTCTATAGTAGTACCTTCTTTACGCTGGCATTTGATTTCGATATGAGGTGCAACATCCGGCTTCGAGAATTTAAGCGAATTGCTTATCATATTGGCAATCAACTGCTTGAACTGAAACGGAATCACTTCTATCTCGCAGCTGGCATTTACTTCAATTATGGCATTCTTCTCGGCAATTGCTTCTTTAAAATCTTCCTTTACTTCGTTCACTACATCGCCGATATTGGTTTTGGCAAATACCCGCTCAACGGTATTGGTACGAGAATACGCCAGAATATCTTCAATCAGGGTCTGCATCCGCATCACGGCACTATTGATCCGGTTCAGCACATCTTTTCCGCCTTCAGATAAATTCTCTCGCTCTTTATCCATCAACCTGCCTGAAAACGTTTTTATCTTCCGCAGTGGCTCCTGCAAATCATGGCTCGATACATAGGCGAACGATTGCAGCTCAGCGTTCATCCGCTCAAGCTCCCTGTTTTTATCCTCCAGTTGCTGGGCATTGGCTTTAATTCGGTCTTCCGCTTCTTTTCGCTCTGTCAGGTTGTGCGTTACTTTCGAAAACCCTACCAGTTCATCAGCCTCATTATGAATAGCCGTTATCACCACATTGGCCCAGAATAGCTCCCCATTTTTGCGCACCCGCCAGCCCTCATGAGCAGCCCTGCCTGTAAGCCTGGCTTCTTCCAGCAATTGCTCCGGCAGGCCATTTGCCTTATCCTGTTCAGGGTAAAAGTTTGAAAAACTCTTGCCAACAATTTCCTGTGCTGTATAGCCTTTTATTTTTTCTGCCCCTTTATTCCAGTTTTCTACAATGCCTTGTTCGTTAAGCGAGAATATCGCATAATCCTGCACTTCTTCTACCATCAGATGGTATCGCTCCTCGCTTTTTTTCAGCGCTTCATTCAGGCGTTCCAACTCCTTGATTTGCTCCTGAACACTCTTTTCAAGTTTGCTAGTAAAGGTCTTCTGGTCATGAATATCTGCACTTGTACCTACCCACATCTGAATATTGCCCTGCGCATCTTTCTGTGGTGTAGCACGGCTCAGGTGCCAGTAATAAGTACCATCTTTATACCGGAACCGATGCTCGAAGGAATAATCCTGCCCGGTGCGTATCGCCTCCATCCATTTCTGCTGATTCTCTTCACGGTCGTCAGGATGCACCATATCCAGCCATTTATCCAATTCTACCTTTTCTGGTAATATGCCCGAATAATTGAAAACAGACCGGTTATAATAGTTCAGATTACCCTGTGGGTCACTCGTCCAGACAAACTGAGGCATCGAATCAGCCAATAATCTGAATTTCTGTTCACTTTTCCGCAATACTTCCTGATATGTCTGTTCTTCGGTAATATCCTGTATCGTGCCTATTACTTTAATCGGCACCCGTTTATCATCATAAAACACTGTCCCCTTTACTTCTACCCAATGCACCGACTGGTCGTCCCACAGGATACGGCACCTGAAATGCAGTATGCCTGTAGTTAAAGCTTTTTTAAATGATTCAACTCTTATATGCTCATCTTCGGGATGAATCTGCTTGTTCAGGTATTGCTCATCAATGGCGGCATCTTCCCCATGTCCGAAAATCTGCAGGTAACGTCCTTCATATTTCAATTCTTGGGTATGCATATTCAAGTCCCATATTCCCAGCTCACTGGCTTCTATCACTGTCGATAGGCGCTCTTCGTTTTCCTGTAATTTCTTTAGGGCTCCTACCTGAGCCGTAATATCCTGTAGTGTTCCACTGAATCGATAAGCCTCATGGTTGTCATCAAACAAAGCCCTGCCTTTGGCCAACACAGTAGTATCTTCTTTTGTAGCCGGATTACGGATGGTATATTCAATCTGATAATACCCGCCCGACTCATATTGCATTGCCTTCTGAATAGCCTCCACTACACTCTGGCGGTCTTTTTCTATAATATTATTAACTGCCGAAGATAAATCTATTTCATCTTCCAGCTTTAACCCAAACCATTTTTTGGTTCGGTCATTTCCAGTAAATTTATTGGTTCGGGGGTTCAGATCCCACGTGCCCAATTCGGCCGCATCAATCGTAAATTGCAGTTGTTCTTCTCTTACTTCAAGTTCTCTTAAGCTATCTATCTGCCGGGTTGTTTCAACACAGGTAACAAACACACCAGTGGGTGTATTAAACTCATCATTTACAGGACTATAGCTGAAAGTCCAGTAAACATCTTCAACGGCGCCGTTTCTATAAATCGGCACCAACTGGTTTTCGCTCCAGGTAGCCTCTCCGGTAGTAAGCACCTGATCTATAAGTGGTTTAATAATATCCCATATTTCAGGCCAGGCTTCTCTGGCTTTCATGCCTAGTATAGATGGGTGCTTACCCTCATTACCCAGGCTGGGCCGGTAGGCATCATTATAAAAACAAGTCAGATCTTTTCCCCACCATAAAAACATGGGAAATTTGGAGTTAAGCAGAAAATTCAGGATAGTTTTTAAAGATACAGGCCAGTTTTGGGGGTTACCCAGGTCTGTTTTGCTCCAGTCTTTCTGTCGCATCAGTTTACCCATCTCACCTCCACCCGACAGAAATGCAGTAGCAGAATTATTTGTTAAAGTATCAGAATTCATGGTTTAGCTTCTATTATCAACAGTATATATAAACGAGCCGGATTGCGTTTCATTATCTTCCGATAAATCAGCAATCTGCTGTTTTTACAGACAATAAGTTTTTTAGTGATTAGATAATTATGCTTTTAGCAAAAGCGAACGATAAACAAATATAGCAAAATTAAGCATGAATGCTCATATTGAAGACAAAACTAAGAAATTTCTAATGAAAGGGAGGTCAAGCAAATAGATTTACATAACCTATTTGACATCAGACTAAACCGTAAATAATTACCTTAAAAAATGATGCATCAATGAAAAAAAATCCCAAAAAACAAATATGGAAATTTACTTGCATTTAAAATTCTTTTTGTAGACATTAGTTAGTGAATATAGCTTGTGACATTTGCACAGATTGAGGTATATGAGTGTTTTCTCCTATCTAAAAGGACTTATATAAGTAATTACCTAGGTAAAACACGGTACTTAAGAGTATTGATGCAAGTTCATCTAATCTTTTGTCATCATTCTTGAGTTTTTCCCCTTCTAATCTCAATTATTTTCAGTCTGACAACTCATCATTTTTCGAATAATAGCAAGAGTAGTGATTGCAGTAATATTGAAAATTTAACAGTATAAAATCTAATAACTTTATATATGGCAGAGACGACAAAGAAGTATAGTTATAAATTAGCTTATTTTCTAAACTCAAACGAAATGTTAAAATATTTCTATAAGATTTCGGAATTAGCACCGGAATGGGAAGACTTTAAAAGAATTTCAGATGAGGAGCTTAAAAAAATCGGTCTTAAGGAAGAACAAATAGAGAAGATTACGGAAACTCATAAGAATTTTAATTTAGAAAATATTATCAACAACAACACTTTTCTTTCAAAGCTCTTAATTTACATAGGACTATTAAATTTAGTATCATTCTCTTTCTTCAATTTCAGCAAATATGGTTATTTAACAGGTAACGATATTTCTATTCAAAAAAAATGGTTTGAAATACTATCAGCTGACTGTTCAAAAGACTGGTATTTTCTGTTTTTCTATTTCCTTGTTTTCTTGTCTGGTATTGTCTCTATAATTATTACATTTATTCATTTTTCCAATATTGAAGCAATAAAAAAAGATAAGTTTGGAAAAAGTGAAGTCTTTCAACTAAAGCTATTTAATTATTTTCTAGTAGTCCTCGTATTTGAATTTTTGATTTTATTGCTTTACTTTCCATTTATCATTTACGCTTCGTACGACATCTGTGAATTTGATTTTTTTTCAATAAATAATGTTCAATGTTTTATTCACGTTAATGGGGTTGGTTTTATTATTCTCTTTATTGGCTGGTTATTGTTCTTTACTTTATTTTTATATCAGTACTACGAGGAAACGAAATCCAAATCTATTTTGGACTATTATTTTGAAATTGCAAAATATGCAGAAAAGAATTCTGGTAAATTAAGTTTATCTGCCATCGTTTTAGCCATATTTTCTTTTTTAGCAACTATGTTCGGATTGCTTTCTGATGGATATTCTACTTTTCAGAATGTTGGTCTTATCGGTGAAAGCACTGAATTGGAAATAGTTAATATAAAATTTGAAAAGGACTCCATTCTTCTGAATCTGATAAATAAAACCAATTATCCAATTTTAATAAATTCGGCTAATCTGGCACTTAACGATAGAAGAACTATTAGTGGACAATTTATAATACACAAAGAAACAAGAGACACTATATTATTGGATAATTATTCAGGTTTTGGTACAAATACTCAACGTAAAAAATCAGGGACTGTTTCTTATAAAAATAAAGAATTAAAATACTTTTTAGACACCTTGATTAGGCCCAATAGCAATTTAAAAATTTTTATTGATACTCAAATGAATGAGCTCTTACAAAATACTGCTATTTCATTTACCAGTTATAATTTATTTATTGATTATAACTCATCAAAGAAATTAAATTTAGAAGGCATTATTCAATTCATTGCAAATGATAAAATTCCCCAATCATTCTATCATTGTCGGCTTTACTTCTTTTCAAAGCATTTAGATAAAAAAATTCTGGATGATAATTCATCTGTTTTCCTAAAATCCAATGCTACTTTTTGTAATTGTCAATAGTCTATCTGGTGCTGAAATAGTTTTATAAGACATTATTTCAGCACGATAATTGCTGCTCATCTCTCCCCCTGCACCACCCCCTTCCCGCCACTATTCCTCCCCTCACTCTCCAAAGCCTCCAGCCGGGCATCGAGTTTCTGAATAATCGCTTTCAATTGCTCATTTTCAGACTGTAAACGTGCTTCTGCCTGTGTTCTCTGCTGATTTTCTGCTACCAGCCTATTC